>MELE01000195.1:26729-27501 GCA_001768615.1 Acidobacteria bacterium RIFCSPLOWO2_12_FULL_67_14b
TTGAACGCGCGCTTCCGCAACCACACCATGCGTATCTTCGAGAAGCACGGCATGAAGAACGTCGGCTACTGGGTCCCCCAGGACGCGCCCGCCAAGGACAACACGCTGATCTACGTCATCAGCCACGCCAGCCGCGATGCCGCCAAGGCCAGCTGGGCCGCGTTCAGCGCCGATCCGGAATGGAAGAAGGTCTCCGCCGAATCCCAGGTCGCCGGACCGATCGTGAGCAAGGTCGTGTCGGTTTACATGGACGCCACCGACTATTCGCCGATCAAGTAGGAGAAAATCATGACGCGACTGCTTGTGGCCGGGTCCATCAGCCTGGCCGGACTGCTCACCTTGTCGTTGGCCGAGGCGCAGCAGCCGGCCGACGATCCACGCTTTACCGGCATTTCCACCGTGCTCGACGGCAAGGACCTGAGCGCGGCACGCCGGAGCTTCGCGCCCGGTGCGCGATCGGCCTGGCATAGCCACGTCAACGGCCAGCTGCTGTTCGCCGAGAAGGGCCATGGCCGCACCCAGAAGCGTGGCCTGGCCATGCGCGAGCTGGCGCCCGGCGACTCCGACTACACCGGTCCCAACGTCGTTCACTGGCACGGCGCCGTGCCGAACGAAGAGTTCATCCAGATCAACGTCGGCTTCGGCGGCGAAACGAAGTGGATGGAGAAAACGACGGATGACGAGTACGGGGGGAAGGTAAGAAAGTGATGGCTTGGGACTTGAGGCTTGAGGCTTGAGGCTTGAGGCTTGAGGCTTGAGAACGGCAGGCCCC
>MELE01000195.1:27600-55792 GCA_001768615.1 Acidobacteria bacterium RIFCSPLOWO2_12_FULL_67_14b
CCTCCGGCTGCTGAAGCACCTGATCGCGATCGATTCGATCAACCCGTCGCTCGTGTCCGGGGCGGCGGGGGAGGCGGCCATCGCGCGCGCACTGGTGGATGAGCTTCGTGGCATCGGGCTCACCGTTGAAGTGCAGGAAGTGGCTCCGGGCCGGCCCAACGTCGTCGGCGTGCTCGAGGGACGCGCGCCGGGGCGGTCGTTGATGTACTGCGGGCACGTCGACACCGTCGGCGTGTCCGGCATGACGCGGCCGTTCGATCCTTCCGAGCGCGACGGCCGCATCTACGGCCGCGGGTCGCAGGACATGAAGAGCGGCGTCGCGGCCATGATTGGCGCCGCCCGCGTCATCGCCGAATCGGGCGGCCTCGCGCACGGGCGGCTGATCATCGCCTGCGTCGCCGACGAAGAGCACGCGAGCATCGGTGCGGACGCGTTGGTGACGAAGTGGCGGGCTGACGGCGCGGTCGTCACCGAGCCTACCGATCTGAAAGTGGCCATCGCCCACAAGGGCTTCGAGTGGGTCGAGATCGAAACTGAAGGCGTGGCCGCGCACGGCAGCCGCCCGGGCGAGGGCCGCGACGCGATCCGCCTGATGGGCCGCGTGCTCGGCGCGCTCGACGCGCTCGATCGCGACCTCCAGTCACGCCCGCCCCATCCGCTGCTCGGCACCGCCTCCCTGCATGCCTCGGTGATTGCCGGCGGGCACGAGCTGAGCAGCTATCCCGACCGTTGTCACCTGCAGATGGAGCGGCGCACGATCCCCGGCGAGGCGCCCGGCATTGCCGGCAGGGAAGTGCAGGCGCTGCTCGATCGCCTGCGCGCCGCCGCCCCCGACTTCAAGGCCCTGAGCAAGGTGACGTTCGCACGCACCCCGCACGAGATTGCCGCCGATCACCCTTTGCCGGTCGCCATGCAGCAGGCCCTCCGCACCCAAGCACCCAAGCACCCAAGCACCCAAGCACCCTTGATCGGAATGAGTTTCTGGACCGACGCCGCGGTGCTCAGTAGCGCGGGCATTCCGTCCATCCTGTTTGGCCCGACCGGCGCCGGGCTTCACTCCATCGAAGAGTGGGTGGACGTGCAGTCCGTGCTGACCTGCCGCGACGCCCTCACCACCCTCGCGCGTGAATGGTGCCGCTAAATCTGGCCGTCGTTCGCGATTTTGCCTTTTGCATTCTGCCTTCTTCCTTCAGGTTGCTGGCTTTTTCAGCAACCTGCTAGGTCTTGTCGCCCAGAATCCCACGCAAAACAAAAGCGACGTTGGCCGGCCGCTCTCCGAGTCTCCGCATGAAATACGGGTACCACTGCTTGCCGAACGGCACGTACACCCGCATGCGGTAGCCCTCGGACACCAGCTGCATCTGCAGATCGCGCCGGATGCCGAAGAGCATCTGGAACTCGAACCGATCGTTGGCGTAGCCTTTGCTCCGCGCGTATGCCTTCGTCTCGTCGATCATTACCGGGTCGTGCGTCGCGATCGCCGGATACGTCCCCTCGTCCAGCAGCCGCCGCATCAAGTCAATGAACGCCGCATCCACTTCGCTCTTCTTCTGGTAGGCGAGGTTCTTCGGCTCCCTGTAGGCGCCCTTGACCAGCCGGACGCGCACGCCGAGGGCGTTCAGCTGACGGACGTCGATCTCGGACCGCTTCAGGCACGACTGGATCACCGTCCCGATCTGCCGGTGCCCCTGCTGCCACAGCGTCTCGAGAATGCCCAGCGTCGCCTCTGTGTAAGGCGAGTTCTCCATGTCGATGCGAACGAAGAATCCGTGGCGATCGGCCGGCTCGAGGATCCGCCGCATGTTGTCGACCGCGGTCGCGCGGTCGACGTCCAGCCCGAGCTGCGTCAGCTTGAGTGAGATGTTGCGCTCGATCCCGGACGCCACGATGGCGTCGATGATCCGGACGTAATCGACCGCGGCGGCGGCCGCCGCCTCCGCCGTCGAGACGCTTTCGCCCAGGTAGTCGAGCGTCAGGTCCAGCCCCTTCGGCGGCAGGTCGGCCACCGCCGCGGTGGCTTCCGTGATCGATTCGCCGGCGATGAACCGCCGCGCGAACCCCGTCGCCGCGGCCATCCCATACCGGGAGGCCAGCCGCTGCAGCGTGGGGATTTGTGCGAGTCCGTGAAAGAGGGCCTTCGAGGCGGCGTCCAGCATCAGTGGGTCGCGGACGGGGGCGACAGCAGATGGGCGATGGAGCGGGCGTAGTAACGCAGGACATGCCGCTCGCGCACGCGATAGCGTCCCTGTTCCACGACGATGATGTTCCGGGTTTCGAGGGGTTCGGTGGCCTGGGCCAGCACCTCCTCGGCCGACGACACACTGAGGTTGGCGCCCACGGCGCGAAGCGTAACGAGCAGGGCGTCGATGTCGGACGTGAGGTCTTCGCGCGTCACCGATCGCTTCATCGCCGCCGCGAGCAACGCCGTCGGCAGCACCTTGTACTGGCGGCCGATCTCCGTGCGCACGTGCCGCGCCAGGTCCATCACCGCCTTGCGCGATTGGCCGTCGATGCCGTCGAGCGGAATCGGCCGCCCGAAGGTCACGAACGCGCGGCTGTGATAGCCCACGGCGTAGCGGACCAGCTCCGCGATCTCGCGGCTGAAGGCCTTCTGCCGGCGCTTCACGCCCTGCTTGGCCACCACGTGATCCTCGAGCACCAGGTCGTACGACACGGCCACCGGCACGAGCTTCAACCCGGGCACGCCGGCGTCGAGGCACGCGCTGAAGAGGCCGGTCTTGGCGGGCTTCAGCTCGCCGCTGTAGCTCCGCCCCCCTTCGGGATAGAAGAACAGGTCGTGCTTGTGCAGCAGCTCGCTGACGTACGCCTTGAGCGTGATCAGGTACGCCGGGTCCTTCATGTTGCGGCGGATCGGCAGCGCGCCGGTGACGTGTTTGTGGATCAACCCCAGCGGCCCGCCGAACAGGTTGATGCCCGCGGCGATGATCGGCGGACGAATGCCCGCATCGTCCAGCGCCAGCGGCTCCACGAGGTAGTCGATATGGCTGCGATGATTGGAGGCGTAGACGACGCGGCCCTCGGCGGCGGCCTCGACGGCGAAGTCAACGTGCTCCGAGATCCGCTCGATCTTCCGCAGGATGGGATAGAGCGGATATTCGAGCGCGCGATACAGCTCGTAGCGCTGCGTCGTCCTGAGCTCTTCGAGGTAGCCCATCACGCGCGTCCGCGCCGCGTCGCTGGTCAGCCCATGGCTGCCTTCGAGGAACCGCGCGACGTCGGCCCGCGCCAGCACGGCTTCGGCGATTGAGGGATCTGTGGCCACGGTATCGATCTGGTGGACTGTATCAGCTTCGGGGCCGCGACAGCGGAGCGGCCTTAGGGATTGCGAACCTGCCCACCACTAAGATATTAGCGTGCGGCAGATTGCATCGGCAAACGAAGTGGTCGTGGCCGTGCCGCCCAGATCCGGCGTGACGTGCCCGGAGGCGAGCACCTGCTTCAGCGCCGACGTGATCGCCGCGGCGCGTGCATCTTCGCGCAGGTGCTCCAGCATCAGCACCGCCGAGAGCAGCAGCGCCGTGGGGTTGGCGATGTCGCGTCCGGCGATGTCGGGCGCCGTGCCGTGCACCGCCTCGAACACGCCGACGCCGCCTTCGCCGAGGTTCGCCGCCGGCACCACGCCGAGCCCGCCGACCAGGCCCGCGCACAGGTCCGACACGATGTCGCCGTACAGGTTGGGCAGCAGCAGCACGTCCATCCGCTCCGGATGCATCACCAGGTGCATGCACGCGGCATCGACGATGCGATCGTCGAACGCGATGTCGGGGTAGCGGGCCGCGACCGTCCGCGCGCAGTCGAGGAACAGCCCGTCGCTGAGCTTCATGATGTTGGCCTTGTGCACGGCGGTCACGCGCTTGCGTCCGCGCCGGCGCGCCTGCTCGAACGCAAACTCGGCGATGCGCGTCGAGGCCTTCTCGGTGATGATCTTCAGGCTCTCGACGACGCCGGGCACGACGGTGTGTTCCAGGCCGGCATAGAGATCCTCGGTGTTCTCGCGGACGATCAGCAGATCGACGTCCTGAAACCGCGACGGCACCGACGGCAGGTTCGCGACCGGACGGAGGTTCGCGTAGAGGTCGAGCGCCTTGCGCAGGCCCACGTTGACGCTCGTGAACCCCTTACCGACCGGTGTCGTCACCGGGCCCTTGAGCGCCACCTTGTTGCGGGCAATCGACTCGAGCAGCGCCGGCGGCAGCGTGGTGCCATGCTCGTCGACCGCCCCGGCGCCCGCCGAAAACGTCTCCCACGCCGGGGTGAATCCGGTCGCCTCGAGCACCCGCACCACCGCGCGCGTCACCTCGGGTCCAATCCCGTCGCCGGGAATCAGAGTGATCGTTGGCACTGAATCTATCTGCAAATAACGAATAACGAATTGCGAATAACGAAAGGCCAAACGGGAACAACGAAATGCCAAAGCGACGGGTCTTGGTTATTGGTCATCTGCTATTTGTTATTGGTTATTGGTCATTCGTTATTCCCGAGCTTCCCACCAGAGGAGCGCGAACCCTCCGATCGCGGTGGCGGCGAGCAGCACGTTCGCGAGCCCGTGCAGCCGGTTGAACTCCACCTTGCGCGCGTCGGTGTCGGCCAGCGCGGCCACCGCTCCGCCGACCTCGGCCTGGATCGCCGCCACCCGCGGCGTCACCATGAACCCCGAGTACATCGTCACCAGCAGCATGACGGCCATGATGCTGGCGCGGATGCCGTATTTCTCCGGGCGGGCGCCGAGCAGCCGGTGCAGCGTCAGCGCGACGAACATCACCGAGCCCATCGCGTACGCCAGCCAGTGCAGCCGCTGCAGCACGTCGCCGAACACGCGGCCGGCGAGCACCCGGCCGTCCACCGGGTTCCACGCCTGCAGGACGCCGAAGACCGAGGGGGCGACGATGGCGCCGGCCACCACGATCCCGCCCAGCCAGATGACGAGGGCAAGGATGTAGAGGTAGCGGAGGAGGCGCATCTGTTCAGTTTACTGATAAACTTTCCTGTCTTCTCTTCCTTTCTGGAGGTCTTCCGTTGCAGGCTGACGCGTCGCTGCTCTCTTCGCTGAGGAATATCGCCACCCGCTTGCGGATCGAGTCCATTCGCGCCACCACCGCGTCGGCCAGCGGCCACCCGACCACGTGCATGTCGGCGGCCGATCTGATGGCGGCGTTGTTCTTCGCGGAGATGAAGTTCGATCCGAAGAACCCCCGCCACCCGGAGGCGGACCGCCTCGTGATGTCGAAGGGCCACGCCGCGCCGCTGCTGTATGCGATGTGGGCCGAGGCCGGGTTCATTCCTCGCGAGCAGCTCACCGACCTGCGCCTCTTCACTTCGAACCTCGAGGGCCATCCCACGCCGCGGCTGCCGTTTGTCGACGTTGCCACCGGATCGCTCGGGCAGGGGTTGTGCGCCGGCGTCGGCACCGCGCTCAACGCGCGCCGGATCGGATCGCCGTACCGGACCTACGTGTTGATGGGCGACGGCGAAACCGCTGAGGGCTCGGTCTGGGAAGCGGCGGCCTCGGCGCACTTCCACAAGCTCGACAACCTCTGCGCCATCGTCGACATCAACGCGCTCGGCCAGAGCCGCGCCACCGAGCTGGCCCACGACCTCGACACCTACCGCTTGCGGTGGAGCGCGTTTGGCTGGCACGTGATTGCGATCGACGGCCACGAGATCGGCGAGATCCTCGACGCCTACGAAGGCGCGCGCGCGACCAAGGGCACGCCCACCGTGATCCTGGCGCGCACGCTCAAGGGCAAGGGCGTCTCGTTCACCGAAGGCCAGCCCAACTGGCACGGCAAGCCGCTCAGCAAGGAGCAGATGCAACGGGCGTTCGACGAGCTCGAGATCCAGGTCGTCACCGAAACCGGCCCGAAGCCGAAGATCCCGCCGCCGCCGCCGGCGAGGCCCGAGCCGGCGCCGGGGCCGATGGCCGCGCCCCAGTTCAAGATGGGCGAGATGGTGGCCACGCGCGAAGCCTACGGCGCCGCCATCGCCAAGCTGGCCGACGTCGATCCGCGCGTCGTGGCCCTCGACGCCGACGTCAAGAACTCCACGTTCAGCGACAAGTTCGAGGCGAAACACCCCGGCCGGTTCTTCCAGTTCTTCATCGCCGAGCAGGTGATGGTCGGGGCCGCGATGGGCCTGGCGGCGCGCGGCGCCATTCCATTCCCGTCGACGTTTGCGGCGTTCCTGACGCGCGCGGCCGACTTCATCCGCATGGCGGCGATCAGCGGGGTTAACGTCAAGCTTGCCGGCTCGCATGCGGGCGTGTCGATCGGCGAGGACGGCCCGTCGCAGATGGCGCTCGAAGACTTCGCGATGTTCACGGCGCAGCCGAACTTCGTGGCCCTCTACCCCTGCGACGCCGTCAGCACCGAGCGGCTGATCGGCGAGGCCGCGGCCATTGAGGGCCCGGTCTACATCCGGACGTCCCGCCCGAAGACGCCGGTGATCTACGAGAACACCGAACAGTTCCCGATCGGCGGCCTGAAGGTGGTGCGGAAGAGCGCCAGGGACAAGGCCACCGTCATCGGCGCCGGCATCACGCTGTTCGAGGCCCTCAAGGCGCACGACGAGCTGATGGCGAAGGGCATTGCGATCCGCGTGATCGATCTGTATTCGGTGCAGCCGGTCGACGCCGCGTCACTGATCGAGGCCGGCCAGGAAACCGGCCGGCTGATCACCGTCGAAGACCACTACATCGCGGGCGGGCTCGGCGACGCGGTGGCCCGGGCCGTGGCGCCCGCGGGGCTCACCGTCACGCGGCTCGCTATCCCCGAGATTCCGCGCAGCGGCAAGCCCGACGAGCTCGTCGACAAGTTCGGCATCTCGGCCCGCCACATCGTCGACGCTGTAACGAACCGACAATGACGACCCTCACCAGATTCTCGGCCTTCTGCCTTCTGCCTTCTGCCTTTTGCCTTGTGGCGAGCATGGAGGCCGGCCATGCGCAGGTCCCGGTTGGCGTCCAGGAGCCGGCGTGGTCGCCCGACGGCAAGCGCATCGCCGTCTCGTATCTCGATCGGCTCTGGACCCTGAATGCCGAGGGGAAGCAGGGGAGGGCGCTCTTCGCCGCCGACGCCAACACGATCGAGCGCGAGCCGGCGTGGTCGCCGGATGGCGCCCGCCTCGCCTATGCTGCCGATCGCGGGGAGGGCTTCGACGTTCTCGTGGTCTCGCTGAAGAACGGCGCCGCCGTGGGCGCACCGGTGGCCGTGACGACGATGGCGGGCGACGAGCGGTGGCCGTCGTGGACCGCGGATGGACGCCTCGTGTTCGCGCATCGCGACCTGCGGCCGGCCGGCCGCAACGCCGACCCCGGCCTCCAGTGGGACCTCTTCCTGGTGTCGCCGGTGTCGGGCTCCGACACCTGGCAGGCGCCGCTGCCCCTCACCGAGACCACCGACAGCGAAACCTATCCGCGCGTGTCGCCCGATGGCACCAAGGTCGCGTTCGTGTCGGAGCGCGACTCGGAAGACGATCTGGATCTGTGGTGGATGCCCGTGCCCTCGGCGGCGGTGGCCAAGCCGACGCCGCTCGGCGCGCGGCCGCCGAAGCCCGTGACCGCGTCGGTCCCCGGCGTCGGCACCGACGCGCGTCCGCCCCGGGCCACGCGGATCGCACGCGTGCGCGGCAACGAAGCGTATCCGTCGTGGGCCCCCGACAACACGCGGCTGGCCTATTACGCCGTGCGCGAAGGCATCGGCTCCGTGTGGGTCGCGCCGGTCGATCCGCCGCGGCCCGAGGGCGCGGAGGAGCCGCAGCCGCGGCCCAAGCCTGCCGCGCAGCCGCAACTGGTGTCGCGGAAGGGCGGCGCGCCCGCGTGGTCGCCTGACGGCAAGACGCTGCTCGTCGCGGGCCTGCCCGACCCGCAGCCCGTGTACAACGGCAATCCGCTGCGCGACGAAACCGAAGCGCCGCCGTTGTTTGCGTTGAACGCCGCGTTCCAGTTGTGGCGCCTGCCGGCGCCGCTGCCCGTGCACGAAGACGGCGGCGCCGTGGCGGCCGACATCGCGCCGTCGCCGACACTGTTCGGCGCGATGTTCGATCGCGTCTGGGGCACGCTGCGCACCCTGTATTACTCGTCCGGCGCCACCGCCCAGACGTGGACCACCGCGCGGGATCGGTTCCGCCCGCGCGCGACCGCCGCGAAGTCGGAGGCGGATCTCGAAACCGTGATTGACGAAATGGTGGCGGCGCAGCCGCTCGTGAAGCCCGTGATCACCTCAGCGGGCGCCGTCGTCGTGTCGGGCCATCCGCTCGCGTCCGAGGCTGGCCGCCTCGCCTTCGAAAAAGGCGGCAACGTCGTCGATGCGATGATCGCCGTGTCGTTCGCCCTCGGCGTCGTCGAGCCCGAGGCCTCCGGCGTCGGCGGCGACGGATCGGCCGTGCTCTTCCTCAAGGGGATGAAGAAGCCGACCGTCATCGAATACAAGGACATGACGCCGATCAAGGCGACGGCCGACAACCCCCTGATGATGCAGGACGGGCGCATCGTCGCCGACGGTCCGGCCGCGGCGAACATCCCCGGCGTCGTCGCCGGCCTCGATTACGCGTTTCGCCATTACGGCAGCGGCAAGGTGACGTGGGAAGACCTGGTGGCGCCGGCGATTGCGCTCGCCGATGAGGGCTTCATCCTCGACGAGGGCCTGCCGTCGAGCATCGCCGAAGGCCGCCGCTTCCTCGAGAAGTGGCCCGAGGCCGCGAAGATCTACCTGCCGGGCGGCAAGGTGCCGAAGCCGGGCGAGCGGTTCTTCAACAAGGACTATGCCGCCACGCTGCGCGCCATCCAGAAGGGCGGCGCCGACGCGTTCTACCGCGGCGAGATCGCGAAGAAGATCGCGGCCGACATGGAAGAGAACGGCGGCATCCTCACCTTCGCGGATCTCGCGCAGTACCGCGCCATCGAGCGCGAGCCGGTGATGGGCCACTACCGCGGCCACACGCTGTATGCAGGCGGCCCGCCGCTCTCGACCGGGATCCAGCTGTTCGAGTCGCTGCACGTGCTGGAGAACTACCAGCCGAAGCCCGGCGCGCGGGCGTCCACGGATCCGGATTACCTCCACTACCTTGTCGAGTCGTGGAAGGTGCGCGATCCGCTGCGGCGCGTCGCCGATCCGGAACGCTGGCCCGTCGAATTCGCGGAGCACCTGACCGACGAGCATGCGAAGAAGTTGTTCGCCAGGATCGACGCGAAGAAGACCTTGCGCTACGAGCGGACGCCTCCGGACGACACCCCGGCGACGCCGACCGCGCCGACGCCGCGGATCAGCACGGGCACCACGTCGTTTGCGGTCGCCGATGCCGAGGGCAACATGATCGCCGTCACGCAAACCCTGAGCACGTGGGGCGGCACGTTCTACGTGTCGAAGGGACTCGGGTTCCTCTACAACAACCACCTGCGATCCAGCCGCACGACCGCCGGCGCCTACGGGAGCCTCGTGCCGCTGATGCGATCGAGCACCTCCGCCGTGCCGACGCTCGTGTTCGAGAAGACGGCGTCGGGGGAGGAAGTGCCGCGGCTCGCCGTCGGCTGCGCCGGCAACGCGTGGATCCCGCTGACGGTCTACAACATCATCACCGGGGTGATCGACGGCCGGCTCGGCGCGCAGCAGGCCATCGAGGCGCCGCGGTTCCTGCCCGGCCGCGACCCGGCCGATCCGCTCGAGAACGGCGAGCGCGTCGAGATCGAGGATCGCTTCCCGCGCGGCCTCCTGCAGAACCTGATCGATCGCGGGCATCGCTTCCAGAAGATCGGGCGCAAGGGCGAGGTCCGCTACGGCTACGCCGCCGCGATCACCATCGACGTGGCGGGCAGGAAGGTGGAGGGCGGCGCCGAGCCGCGACGAGCGCACGCCGCCGTGCCGTTCGATCGGCGCCCAACCACGACGCAGTAGAGGCGGGTCTTTAGACCCGCCTGGAAAGAACCATGATCGAACCAGGAAAGAAGGCGCCCGCATTTTCGCTGCCGGATCAAACCGGCAAGGTCCACACCCTCGCGGATTACGCGGGACAGCCCGTCGTGCTCTACTTCTACCCGAAGGACGACACGCCCGGCTGCACCAAGGAATCCTGCGCCTTCCAGGACAACCTGCCGAAGTTCAGGAAGAGCAAGGCCGCCGTGCTCGGCATGAGCGTGCTCGATTCGGCGAGCAAGGCGAAGTTCGCGAAGAAGTACGACCTCACGTTCCCGCTCCTCGCCGACGAAGATCATGCCGTGATGGAAAAGTTCGGCGTGTGGCAGGAGAAGTCCATGTACGGCAAGAAATACATGGGTGTGGCAAGGACGACGTACCTCATCGGCCCCGATGGGAAGGTCGTGAAGCGGTGGGACGGCGTGAAAGTGGACGGCCACGCCGAGGAAGTCCTGGCGGCGGCCCAGGCCTTATAACCACCAGGCCAGTGGGTCGTCTCGCGGAAACGGCGATCGCGGCGGCACTCTTTCTCGCGATTTCGCTCGCGTCCGCCTTCACACAGCGTGCCGAGCGCGTGTTCGGTGACGGCGAGCAATACCACCGGATGTCGTGGCAGTTCGCCGACGGCGTCCTGCCGCTCAGGGCCGAGGCCCCATTCGTCTACCGGCTGGCGACGCCGTGGCTCGCGGCCCGCGTCGATCCGCTGGTGTCTCGCGTCGTCCCCGCCTGGATCGCGCGCGCCGTTGAAGACAGCGCGGGGCTCAAGGGCGTGGTCCCGTTCTACGCGGTCAACATTGCCGCCACGCTCGGCGCGCTCGTCCTCCTGCTGGCCTACTTGCGCTGTTTCGTGGCCAGCCCCGCGCTGCGCTTGCTGCTCGTCGCGCTCTGGATGGCGGCCTGGCATGCGCCGGCGCGGTACGTCTATTTCAATCCCACCAATGTCGAGCCGCTGTTCTTCGTCGCCGTGCTGGCCGGGCTCCTGACCATCGAGAAGACGCAGCACCTCAACGCGTGGCGGCGGGCGCTGCTGATGGCGCCGCTGGTGGTGGTCGCCACGTTGTGCCGGGAGAGCGGTGTCCTGGTGTCGTTGGTCTTTGTCGCCGGTTCCCGTCCGCTTCGGCTTCTGCGGGAGCGCCGTTGGGTGACGATCGGCGCGCTGCTCCTTCCGATCGCCGCCGGCGTCGCCGCCCTGGCATTCACGCGTCAGGTGGCGGTGACGTCAAACGTCTATCAACCGTGGGCCGAGCTTGTCGCCATACTCCGCGGCAAGTCCATTCCAGGCTGGGTGCTGGCGTGGTTCTTCACCTTCGGCCCCGCGGCGATGGCCGTGATCGTTGCCGCCGCGCACCCGGTTCGCGCCTTTCTTGCCGCCCGGCCTCACCTGGCCTTCTACCTGCTGCTCGTGGGCGTCCTGGCCTTTGTCGGCGGCACCGATACGGAACGCATCCTCGGATGGGCAGCCCCGGTGGTGCTGGTCCTCCTGGGGGTGGCGATTGGGGACCGGCTGCAGGTTCTCAAGCGGACGCCGGCGCTCGTCGCGGTGCTGGTGGTCGTGCAATTGGCGTCGGCCCGGGTGCTGTGGCCGATTCCCGTCGGGGTGGACGACGTGCCTCGGACCGCGGCGCTCGATGTGAGCTGGCGTTCGCTCGCGGCCGTGTTCGACAAGGTGCTGGTCGTCGACAACTACTACGCCAATCTCTGGACCTACTTCGGCAGCCGCCCGGTGCAGGCGCTCATTTTGGTTTTCGACGTCTGCTTCGTCGTCGCCATCGTCACCTTCCTGAACCGGCGACAACGGCTCGCGATGAGTGCCGGCACGAAGCGGCGATAATGGACTGTTGTTGAAGTCCGATCCCTCGGCACCAACGGTGTTGAGACTCCACGTCGCGGGCATGGACTGCGCCGATGAAGCGGCGCTCGTCCGCCACGCCCTGGCCGTCCCCGGCATCGACGACCTCGCCTTCGACCTCGTGGGCCGGCGCGTCGACGTGACCTATCGGCCCGGGATCGTCTCTCCCGCCTCGATCCTCGACGCCGTCGCCGGCACCGGCCTGCTGGCCCACACGCACGCCTCCACCGACGTGGTCGGCGACGACCATCAGCAGCACGTGCACCATCACGACACCGCGCGCTGGTGGGCGGTGGCGAGCGGGGTGGCGTTCGCGATCGCTTGGGTGATGGAGCTCGCGCACCTGGGCTACACCGAGCTGGGCTATGGCGCGTCGGCCCTCGCGGGGCTCTGGCCGATGCTGCCGCGCGCCTGGGCATCGCTGCGCTTCCGCCGCCTCGACATGCACGTGCTGGTGTGCCTGTCGGCGGCCGGCGCCGCGGCGATCGGGCAGTGGGCGGAAGCGGCCGCGGTCGCATTCCTGTTTGCGCTCGCGCACCTGATGGAAGCGTGGAGCATCGATCGGGCGCGGCAAGCGGTGGCGCAACTGGTGGGCCACGAGCCGGGATGGGGCGAGGGCGGCCGCAACGAATCGGCGCCGGTCGAGCGGTGGATCGAGCGGTTCGCCGCCGTCTACACGCCCGTGGTGACCTTCAGCGCGCTCGCCGTGGTCCTGCTGCCGCCGGTGGTCGACGGCCAGTGGGGCACGTGGTTTTATCGCGGGCTGATCTTCCTCGTGCTCGCCTGCCCGTGCGCGCTCGTGATCTCCACGCCCGTGACCATCGTCGCCGCGCTCACCTCCGCGGCGCGGCGCGGCGTGCTGTTCAAGGGCGGCGGCCCGCTCGAGCGCGCGGCCGGGGCGCAAGCGGAAACCCTCGCCGCGCTGGCCGCCGCGGGCGTGGCCGTGGCCTGCCGGACGGCGCCCGGGACCCCGCTCGATGCGATCGACGTGGTCCTGACGTGCGACCACCCGGAAGACATCGCGTTCCTCGTCCATCACGCCAGGCGCGCGCTGCGCGTGATCCGGCAGAACGTCACCCTGGCGCTGGCGACGAAGGCCGCTTTCCTGGTCTCGGCGTTGTTCGGCGCCGCACCCTTGTGGCTGGCCGTGCTCGCCGACACCGGCGCCACGGTCGCCGTCACGCTGAACGGCCTCCGACTGCTTCGAGCATCAGGCCCGAGTCCTGGTCGATCGACATAGTTGTCTGTAAGATATTGGAGCACAATGGTTTAGTTGACACTATGGAGTCTGGGCCGAACGCTCGAAGTTGACCTAGTGTCAAATATGCAATATGGTAACTAGCGTAACCATTATGCGGGGGCTGAGATGGAGTCAGCTGAGAACTTCAACGTTCGTTCGGTTCTGCTCGTCGATGACGAGCCCGAGTTCCTCAACCACACTCGCCGCCTGTTGGAACAAGGCGGCTTCCAGGTCACCACCGCGGAGAGCGGCACGGCCGCGTTGAACCTCATCGAGGCTGAACATCCGCAGATTGTGATCGCGGACCTCTCGCTGTCAGAAGGCAAGGGGGTCGACTTCCTCATGGCCATGCGGGCAACTCACCCGGAAACACCCGTGATCATGATCGCGGCGAAGGAGGATGTAGGCGAGGCACGTGATGCAGTACGCCAAGGCGCGTTCGACTACATTCAGAAGCCTCTGGCGGCTGACGACCTGCTGATGACTTGCCGGAGGGCTGTTGACACGCTCCGGTTGAGGGTGGAAAACAAGATACTGAAACAGGCGACCGGCGGCACGCTGACAGGTATTCCTCAAACCTTGCGCTCCTCGTCACGTCCGGAGCGTGCGGCGATGGAACGTGCGGCGATGGCTCGCGTGACCCAATTCATGGGCGAGGCCATTTCCAAGGCGTCGACTCGTGTACTGGAGCAGGCACTCGGAGAAGGCGCCTCAGATCTGGTGCTCACGGACGTCCTCTCGGAGGTCATTCTGAACGATGCCACTGAGGGCGAATGGGCAGCAGCCTTACTGCGTGGCGCCCAGGTTCAGCGCGATCTGCTTCGGCATGCTGGCGGTACTCTCTCGTCTACCGAGGTCGGAACTCTGCTCGGGATTGGCCGTGCGGCTGTCGACAAACGGCGCCGACAGGGGGCGCTGCTTGGGCTCAGGATGCCTAGTGGAGATTTCGTCTATCCCACAGCGCAGTTCGCGAAGAACAACGCTCTGCCGGGCTTGTCCGACGTGCTTGGTGCGTTTCGTATCCAGGATCCTTGGATGCAGCTTGATGTCCTGCTGGCCCGAGACAAGGCACTGGGCGGCCGTACGGCGTTTGAAATGTTAGCTGATGGCGATGTGGAGCGAGTGAAGACGATCGTCTCGAGCTTCGGTGAACAGGGTCTCTAATGTCATCGGCGCTTCCGGCGACGCTCCCCCTTGTAGCGCTGGGGCCGGGCACGGTCATGACCCGAATCCACTGGTCGGGTACGGCGGAACCGTTCTTCGGCCCACAGGCAGGCACTCCGCCAACGCACCGGTTCCACGATCCGCTGGGCGAGTTTCGAGTCTGTTTCCTCGGAGAGAACGATTCCGCGAGCTTCGTGGAGACGTTCCTGAGAGATCCTCCGGTCCGGCTCATTACCCGTGCCGGGCTCGCCCAGCGTCGGCTCTCGCGATTTCGGATGATTCGGGATCTGCGGTTGGTAAAGCTCCACGGCGAGGGTCTGGCGCAGGTCGGTTGCACAGCTGACTTGACCAGCAGCGCGCCGCCGTATGCAGCGCCACAGGCCCTGTCGAGGGAGCTCTGGGAACACGACGGTCACCCCGACGGCATCCAGTATCGCTGCCGACATGATAACGGTCTGCTGGCCATCGCGTTGTACCACCGGGCAGCCGGCGCATTGGAACTGCTCGATTCCGAAGACCTGCTTGGCAACCGGATAAGATTGTTGGACTGGCGCGCTCGCTACGGGTTTGAGATTGCCTGATAGAGAACTGAAGGGCTGAGCCGCAACGCCCCAACGTTCCGACGTGCGCCGCAACAAGGAGGACACCATGGCGGTCACTTTCCAGAAAAACGTCGGCATGCTGCTGCTCGCGGTGTGGTTGATTCTGTACGGGCTCGTCGGCGTGGTGTCGTTCGTGCTGCCGGCGCCGCTGATGTCGGTGCTGGCGCTGCTGGCGGGCATCCTGATCCTGATCGGCCGGTAGGCCGCGCGACTACGGCACGGCGGATCCTGCGTAGCGGGCCCGCCAGATCTCGAGCACCAGCGTGGTGACCGTGACCACCACCGGGCCCAGGATCAGGCCCGACGGACCGAACACGCTCAGCCCGCCCACGACCGAAATGAACGTGACGACGGTGTGCATCTTCAGCCGGTTCCCGACGAAGATCGGATAGAGCAGGTTGTCGATGCCACCGATCACCACGCCGCCCCACACGGCGAGGATCAGGGCCCGTCCCCAGCTGCCGTCCAACACCAGGAACAGGCACGTCGGCACCCAGACGACGAAGGCGCCCAGCACCGGCACCACCGCCAGCATGCCCATCACGATGCCCCAGAGCAATGGCGCCGGCAGGCCCAGCCACCAGAACATCAATCCGCCCAGCGTACCCTGCAGCGCGGCGACCGCCAGCGTCCCGTAGATGGTGGCGTGAACGGTATCGACGACGCGGACGAAGAGCCGATCCATGTCCGCCTCGGAGAGCGGTGACATCGACCGGAACGCGGCAAGTGTTCCGGTGTTGTCTCGCAGGAAATAGAAAAGCAGGTAGAAGATCAGCATCAGGCTGATCACCTGCACCAGCGAGCCCTGGACGAACGACGCGGCCGTGTTGGTCAGCCAAGTCACGCCGGTCGTGACGCTTCCGGTCAGATCGATCTGCGCCTCGACCCAGCGGGCGAGGGGCGCCAGCCTCGGTCGCGATTCGATCGAGCGCCGCCACTGGCCGGACTCGACGCTCGTCCGGATGGCGTCGGCGCCCTTGGCGCCTTCTTCGATGAGCTTCTCCGCCACGAACGTCGCCGGCACGATCACGATCAGCGCCGCCACCAGGGTGGCGGTCGCCGCCGCCAGGTTCGGGCGCTTCAGTTTCGACTCGAGCCACCGGTAGAGCGGCGAGAACATCACCGCCAGGGCGAGCGCCCAGGCGAGCGCCGGCACGAACGGCGCGGCGAGCCGGTAGCAGAGATAGATCCCGCCGGCTGTCGCCCCGATCAGTACGAGCGCCTGGACGTGGCGTTGCGATCCCCAGTCGTCCGCGGGCGGAGGCGTGGCGTTGGTCACGGCACCAGCCATTCTATGGCGCCAAGGGAGAGTTCCGCATGAGGGGATTGTTCGGTGCCATCGCGTTGATCGTCGCGAGCATGATGACGACGGGGGACGCGCGCCAGGCCAGGCCGGAGCTCGCGTCGCTGGCACGCAGAACGGCAAGACGGCCGGTGAAGAGTGGCGGTGGAGTCCCGCCACTCTCGCCCGTTAGCGCCCGCGCCGCTTCGGCTGCAGCTCTTTCGCCTTCTGCAGCTGCTCGGGCGTGAGGATCGCGAAGACCTCCGCCCGCGCCTTCGCGTGGAGGATGGCCGCGTCGGCTTCCGCCGCCGCCACCTCGACGCTCTTCGCGCGGATGGCCGACTCGTCGATCGGATCGGCTTGAATCAGCGTGCGCATGGCTTCTCGCGCAGCGCCGACCTTCTCACCGGCCGCGCGGAACTCGTTTTGATGCGAGTCCATGATCGACTTGACCTGGCCCTGCTGGGCCTCGGTCAGGTCGAGCCCGCCCAGCCCCGGGATCATCGGGCCGCCCCGCATCCGTCCCATGGGCCCCGGTCCGCCCGGCGGCGGTCCGCCGATGCCCGGTCCCGGACCACGGCGCCGCATCTGGCCGTCCTGCGCCAGCGCCAGCGACCCCAGGCCCGCCACCAACAGCGCGACCACGCCGATCGCGAGGGAAGACTTGATTCTGTTCGTCATTACCGGATCTCCTTCTGTCCTATTCGACGGGATGATTGCGGCACACCCGTGGCCGGGGTGTGACAAGACTGTGATGGTGTCAGACACCGAGGCAGAAACTGCGATCCTGTGGAAAACTGACCGTAGAGGCGGGTCTCAAGACCCGCCTCTACCAAACATGGCCCGCGTTCTGGTCGTCGAAGACGACGAGCACATTCGTGACCTGATCGTGCTGCACCTCGGCCTCGAGGGACTCGAGACCGAGGCCATTGCCGACGGGCAGGAGGCGCTCGCCCGCGCGAACCGCGAGGGCTTCGACCTCGTCATCCTCGACCTCATGCTGCCGGGCGTGGATGGGGTTTCGATCTGCCGCGCCATCCGCCGCGAGGGACCCAACCAGGACGTGCCGGTGCTGATGCTGACCGCGCGCCGCGAAGAAAGCGACAAGGTGCTCGGGCTCGAAAGCGGCGCCGACGATTACCTGGCCAAGCCGTTCGGCATCCGCGAGCTGGTGGCGAGGGTCCGGGCGCTCCTGAGGCGGCCGCGCCGCTCGCAGCTGCAAGCCGAGGCCGCCGTCGCGACCGAACGGCCGGTGCAGATCCACGGCCTGGAGATCGATCCCGCCCGCCGGCGTGTCCGCGCGCGCGGCGAGGACGTCGACCTGACCGCGCAGGAATTCCGCCTCCTCTTCGAGCTGGCCACGCACCCGGGCATCGTCTTCAGCCGTGAAGCGCTGCTGACGCGCGTCTGGCCCGATCACACCTACGTCACCGAGCGAAGCGTCGACTCGCTCGTCAAGCGCCTGCGCCGCCGCATCGAGCGCGATCCGGCGAATCCGGCCATCATCCTCACGGTGTGGGGCAGCGGGTATAAGTGTGCCGATGTCTAGCACCGGCCGATCGTTTGCGCGGAGCCTCTACTGGCGCATCGGCTTCGGCTTCATCCTCTTCCTCGCGATCACGCTCGCGTTGCAGGTCGGGCTCTTCATCTGGGTGGCCGGCGAAACCGAGGGCGGCATGCCCGAGCGCATGGGCCGGGACTTCGCCGAGCTGGTCGCGTCCGAATTCGAATCGGCCATCGCGCGCGATCCCGCGCTCGACGTCGAGGCCTACGCGAGGAAGCGCATCAGCGAGCTGCATCGCCCGGCCGTGATCATCTTCGCGGATGGGCGGACGGTCGCGCCGCCGGGCACCGAGGTGCCGCGCGGCATGCGCATGCCCGGCCCGTTCAAGCCGCGCTCCGATGCCCGCGCCGGCGAGCGACGGCCGTCTCCGCCATTTGGCGGCGGGCCTCCCGGCGGCGGCCCACCACCGGGTGGGTTCCCGCGCATGCCGTTCGGCGGGGCGCGGCGCGGACCCGTGATGGCGCCGATCCTGGTGAACGGCGAAATCGTGGCGATGGTCTGGGTGCCGCCGCTCACGGGCCTTCGCCGGGTCGCCGACGAGCTCGGCATCCCGCTCGTCATCGGCGGTCTCGTGTTGCTGCTCGGCGCCACCGCGCTCGCGGCGCTCGTGATCTTCCGGCCGGCGCAGGCGCGGCTGCGCGCCGTCGAAGACGCGGCGCGCCGGTTCGGCGAAGGCGACCTGTCGGCGCGCGCCCCCGCCATCGGCGGCGACGAGGTGACCGCCGTGGCCGAGGCCTTCAACCGGATGGCCGGCGACCTCGCCGCGCGCCAGGCGCAGCTGGTCGAAGCCGACCGCGCGCGCCGGCAGTTGCTCGCCGACGTCTCGCACGAGCTGATGACGCCGCTGACCGCGATTCGCGGCTACGCCGAAACGCTGGCGCTCCCGCAGTTCGTGCCCGAGAGCCAGGAAGGGCAGCGCGCCGTTCGCGTGATCCAGGAGGAGGGACAGCGCATCGAGCGGCTGGTCGGCGACCTGCTCGACCTGGCGCGCTTCGAGGCGGGCGGCATCTCGCTCACGCTCGAAACCGTGTCGGTGGACGAGCTGTTCGAGCGCGTGACCGAGCGCCATGCGCCGGCGGCGCAGGACAAGGGCGTGACCATCGCCGTCGATCCCCCCGATGCCGACCTGAGGGTCACCGCGGATCCGCATCGGCTGGAGCAGGCCGTGCAGAACCTGGCGTCGAACGCGCTGCGCCACACGCCGCCCGGCGGCACCGTGCGACTGGCCGCCGCGCGCACCGATCGCGGCGTCGCGATCCGCGTGTCGGATTCGGGCGCCGGCATTCCCGCCGAACACCTGCCGCACGTCTTCGATCGGTTCTACAAGGCAGATCGGTCCCGCGCGCAATCGGGATCGGGGCTCGGCCTGTCGATCGTCAAGGCGATCGTCGAGCGCCATGGCGGCACGGTCAGCGTGCGCAGCACGCCGGGGGTCGAAACCAGTTTTGAGATCGTGCTGCCAAACTGAGACATCGGCCGCGCCTCCCGTGACAGCGACGGCATGAACAGGGGTGGGAGCTGCGGTGGTCGCCGCATGACGGATCGGGCGCGAGCCGGGACCGACGACAACACCAGACGCAGAGTTCTACTTGGGCAGGTCCTTGCCAGAACGGCCGCCGGCGCGTTCGATCATCTCCATCACGTCCAGGTTCATCGAGCCGTTGTCGCCTCTCGATTCACGCGCGCGGTCCCATGCCGTCCGTTGCCCCGCGTCTTTCGCGTTCACGTCACCTCCGTGCGCGAGCAGGAACTCGAGGATCCGGCCCTCCGGATCGCGATGGTGGACGGCGCCCACCGCCTGGCCCAAGGCGCGCGGGTCGCCAGCCACCTTCGCGCCGCGGGCCACGAGCAGTTCGACAGCACTCCCGGGCAGCGCGGTGCTCGGGGGCTTTGAACTCGATGAATCCGCCGCCGTGGGCGCACTGCCTTCTCCACACGCGGCCAGCCCGATCACCCCACACGCCAAAAGCGTGCGCGCCACGTGTCTCATGAAACCTGCGAGACGGCTTTTCGCAATGGCGAGCGAGTAAGGCTCCGCCCACCAGATCAGCGCCACGACCAAGGCGACTCGTGGGGTCCAGGCCGCAAACGCAACAGCCGGGCGCCCTTGGCGCCCGGCTGGTGGTGTGTCCCGCGTGGAAGCGGTGTCAGGTGCTTCCGACGGAGTCCGCCATCAGAACGAGAACTTGAACCCGAACTTCGCCACCCGCGGCGCGATGATCGGGTTCGGCCGCAGGAACCGCGGCAGCGTCAAGGTCGTGCCGTCCGGCTGGAGCACCGAGCGCCGGCCGACAATGCTGTCCATCGTCTGCGCGGCGTTCGAGTTGCTGATGTTGTAGAGGTCGAAGAACAGCCCCATGCGTCTGCCCGCTCCGAACCGGAACTGCTTCTCGGCCCGGATGTCGAGGAGCGTCACGTCGTCCTCGCGGTACGAGCCCTGAGGCTCCGCCTTCATGCTGAAGGTGCCCCCGTTGGTGCTGACGCTGACCCGGCGCGACAGCGGGTCGCCGGCCTGGAAGCGCAGGACGGGCGAGATGATGATCCGGTACGGCCCTTCCCAGGTACCAAACACCTTCGCCGTGTAGAGCGTGGAGTTCGCGTAGTTGTTGTAGTCCGCGTTGGGATCGATCCCCGGGGTGCTGAAGGGCTGGCGGTTCCAGGTGTAGAGGAACGAGCTGACCAGCGACCACCGGTTCGACATGCGCTTGGTCAGCGTGACGTCGACGTTCTTGTACGACTGGTCGTAATCGGCCAGCGACTGCCACTCGAACACGCTCACGGCCGACGGGTTGGCCAGGTTGTACGCCGTGAAGGACTTCCCGTCGTCCGGGGTGTTCGCCAAGCCATCCGGCCCGGGATCCGCGACGGTGAACGGCACGTTCCAGGCCGAGTGCGGCCGGCCCAGATCCACGAGCGCGAGCCGGTTGTTCATCTTCTTGTAGACGAAGCCAACCCGGACGCCCATGTCGGTGATGACCTGGCGTTCCACGAACGCGCTGATCTCGCTGGTCGGCGGGGACTTGAGGTCCGACGACACGCGGTTGCGCGCGCCGCCCGACAGGCTGACGAACGGGCCCAGCTCGTCCATGGTGAACAGCTTGTCGCCATTCGAGTCGACCCAGCCGAAGGTCGCGGTCGTGTACTGAAGCGGGTTGACGTCGTCCGAGTAGCTGACGCCCGGGTTGTCGTAGAACCGGCCGGCGTTGAACTTGACCACGGTCTTGCCGTCGCCACGCAGATCCCACGACAGGCCGAACCGCGGGGCGATCAGGCCCGCCCACTTGATGATGCTGTCTTTCGCAGGCACGACCCCCGTCGAGCCGAACGGCGCCGCCGGCATCGAGAACGGCCCCCTCGAGGTCTGGAGCGGCTGGCCCATGTAGAAGAAGCCGTTGAACGGACCCCCTCTCACATTCTGCTCGGGCTCGAACGCGTCATAGGAGTCCCAGCGCACGCCGGCGTTGATCGTCACCTTCTTGCCGATGTTGAACTGGTCCTGGACGTACGCACCGTGGTGCCACATCGCGTCGATGTAGTAGGTCGGGTTGTTCTGAAGCACCACCCGGTACGGCGTCGTGAAGTCCACCCCGCTCGTGCTGCGGAACTGGAGCTGCCAGCTGTTAGGCCAGCCCATTTCCTCGTCCGCGATTCGCTCGTACTCCGACAACCACCCGGCCTTGAGCAAGTGGTGGGAGCCGAGCCAGTTGTCCTGGTACTTGCTGCCGGCGGCCTCATATTGCCAGCGTCGCCGATCGTAGCGGTACCCGGTGTAGCCGCCGGAGTTGTTGCCCGTGATCGTGTCGGTGCGCCGGACCTGCGCGGTCTCCCGACGCCCGACCGTGCCGTCCAGGTTGTACGGATAGTTCGGCCAGTTGTAACCGAACGAGGCGACGCGGAAGTCAACGTAGAGCCTCGAGGTCGCGATCCAGTTGTATTCGACCTTGCCCGAATACGAACCGCTGTCCTGGTAGTACACGGAGTCGAGCGTCTCGGTTGCCCCGGCGTTGCGATACGGCTGCAGCTTGTGGCCGTACTGCAGGTAGTGCGTGATCTTGTTGTTCTGGTTGAGCTGATACGTCAGCTTGTAGGTGGCGTTGCGCAGCCGGGTCAGAAAGTCCGGCGCGGCCTTCTTGTCCCCGTTCCACGGCCACCCGGTCGTCGTGGTCTGGATCTCCTGCCAGCGCCACGATGTGAAGAACCAGAATTTGTCCTTCTTGAACGGCCCGCCGAGGTTCCCGTTCGGGTCCATGTACTTGACCATGCGGGTGCCCTTCCCGACGCCTTGCTTGATCAGTTCGGCATCCCCGCTCACGTTGTCACCCTGCAGGCTCTCGTTCTCGTAGTCGAAGTAGACGTCGCCGTGCAGCTCGTTGCCGCCCGACTTGAGTACCGTGTTCACGAACACGCCCGGCGTGGGCATCGACGCATCCGCCGCGCTCGAAATGCCGAACGACACCTCGTCGAACGCGCCGTAGTCGAAGTAGAACCCTGCCGCGGCGGTGCCCTCGGTGGTGTTGGTGCCGTCGATCTGCACGCGATTCTGGCCGCCCGTCCCATACGCGGTGTAGCCGGTCTGCGTGCCCGCCGTCGAGCCGCCGACGTCGAACCGCGACACCGTCATGCCCGGCGCCTCGGCGATCAGCGACCAGATGTCGCGCGAGTTCGGGATGTTCTTCATCGTCTCGGCGTTGAACGCGTTCCTGATCGACGTGTTCTGCACGTCGACGACCGGCGACTCACCCTTCACCGTGACCGTCTCCTGCAGTGTCGCGAGCGGCATCTTCACGCTGACCGTCGCCTGAAAGCCGATCTGGATGATCACGTCTTCCCGGACAATGGTCGCGAACCCAGCCAGCTGATAAGTCAGCTTGTAAGTCCCCGGCGGGAGCGACGGGAAGCGATAGTCCCCGCTGGCGTCCGTGACCTGCGTCTGTACGCCCAGCAGTGCCGGGCTCTCAGCGGTAACGACCACGCCCGGCAAGACCGCGCCGGAGCTGTCGCTGACCGTCCCGTTGATGCTGCCGGTCGTGGTCTGCGCCGCCGCGAACGACGCCGTCAGCACCCATGCCGCGAGCACGACCGCCACCTGTGAGATGCGAGTGCGCCTGCCTCTCATTGCCGTTCCTCCTCCAGGCGCCCGACTGTTCGCGGCCGGGACACCTCCGAAAGACATCCACCACGACGTGTGACAGTTCCAGACGAGGCTGTAGCTGCGAGTGCTTCAGAGGAGGCACGAAGCGTGCCGAGCAGCCGCCGGGCTCAATGGCTGAGATTCCGGGCAGATCGAACCCGTGAGGCTGAAAACCTTGGGTGACATGCGGAATTTCACGCGCCCGGCTGCTGGATTTTCAGCAGTGTGGACGTTCCCGTGTGAACGCTTCTTCGCTCCTGCCTTCGTGCTTGGTGCCCGTCCCGGTGGCGCCGAGTTCGTGAAAGTGGCGGACCGCAGAGGGTTTGCCCGGCAGGCCGCCACGACTGGTTCCGCCGGTGCGGTATCCTCGCGGGAGAGGTCACCATGCCAATGTTCTCGAGACTGCTGAGCGCTGTCGTGCTGGTCTTGGGCGCCGCCGCCTTGCACGCGCAACAGGCGGCACTGGCCGGCCGGCCTGAGCTCTATCGCTTCGTGATGATCCAGGCGGCGCCCGGGAGGCTGCCGGATCTGCTCAACCTGTATCTGCAGCGCATCCCGGTCATCGCCGCCGGCGGCGACGAGGCGCCCATCCTGATCCGCCACTCGCAGGGAGATCGGTGGGACCTGCTCGTGATCTTCCCGAGCGGCAGCTTCAGCGAGTACTACAGCCGCGAGCGGACCGCGAGGCGCGAGACGGCGGCGAAGAACTCCGGCCTCGACGGCACCGCGTACCTCACGCAGATGTACGACCTGATCGCCTGGCATGAGGACGTGTTCGTCCAGGGGCCACCGCTCGCCGAGGTGCGCGCCTACCTCAAGGACACGAGCCTGGCGCACCTGGAGATGATGCAGGCGCTCGCCGGCAAGCGGGACGAGCTCATCAAGGAACGCCAGATGGAAAACACGTTCAACACGCTGCGCGGCCGCCCGGCGACGTTGATCTTCACGCACGAACACGGCGCGGCATGGGATGTCATCACGCTCGACGCCTGGCGCGACTGGCGGCAGTACGGCGAGTTGCAGATGATCCCGGCGGAGGTGTCGGATGCCGCAGCGAAAAAGGCGGGATTCGCCAATGCCGACGCGGTGGGCGTTTACATGCGCAGCCTCATCTCGACGCACCACGACACGCTGGGGCCGATCGTCAAACCGTAGGGTGTCGCAGCTGCAATACATCCCCATGAAAACGTACGGTTCTCACCGCGGTGAGATCGGCGTTATGCTGCGCGAAGCGAAGGCACAGTCTTATACCTCATGGTCGGCACCAGCCTGCTTCATTACCGAATCGTCCGGCCCGTCGGCAGCGGCGGCATGGGCGAGGTCTACGCGGCGGAGGACACCAAGCTCCACCGCCTCGTGGCGCTGAAGATCCTCCCCGCCACGACTGCCGGTGACCCCGATCGGCTCGCACGCTTCCGCCGCGAGGCGCAGGCCGTCGCCGCCCTCAATCATCCGAACGTCGTCACCATCTACTCCGTTGAGGAGTCAGGCGGCATGCACTTCCTGACGATGGAACTCGTGGAAGGGCGAACGCTGGAGAGTCTCGTGCATCCCGGCGGCGTGCCGATCGACGAGTTCCTTCGCCTGGCGATTGCCCTGGCCGACGCCGTGGGCGCGGCGCACTCGCAGGGCGTCGTCCATCGCGATCTGAAACCGTCCAACGTGATGATCGGGCCAGGCGGCCGCCTGAAGGTGCTCGACTTCGGTCTGGCGAAACTGAAGCCCGAGGTCGAACGTTCTGGTACGCAGACGACATTCACGGCCGGGTTGACAGCGCCCAGCCAGGTGTTCGGAACACCATCGTACATGTCCCCCGAGCAGGCCGAAGGCCGGCTCGTCGATCACCGCACCGACATCTTCTCGATTGGTGTTCTGCTCTACGAATTGGCGTCCGGCTCGCGACCCTTCCAGGGCGACACGCCGATGGCCGTCATCTCCTCGATTCTCAAAGAGGCTCCGGCGCCGCTGCCCCAACTCCGTTCCGAGGTGCCGTCGGATCTCGATCGCATCGTTCGACGATGCCTGGCCAAGGACCCGGCACGCCGTTATCAGACGGCCCTCGACCTCAAGAACGAGCTCGAGGATCTGCAGACGCAGTTGACCGCGCCCGCGCCGGTTGCCCTCGACACCGACGCGGCCCTTGCGCGGATGCGGCGGCGGTGGATCGCGGGAACCGCGGCGGCGGTGGCCATCGTTGCACTTGGCTACTACGGCGCGACCGCACGCCGCGCCGCAGCACCCAACCCGGATTCCGCCGTTGCATCCGCAACGTTCACGCAGTTGACCGGGCAACCGGCCGCGGAGCTCTTCCCCAGTCTCTCACCGGACGGCAAGTGGGTGGTGTATGCCGGCGAAGGCGCCGGCAATCGGGACATTTACCTGCAGAGCGTCGGCGGACAAACACCGATCAACCTGACCCAGGACTCCGACGCAGACGACGAGCAGCCGGCATTTTCGCCCAACGGCGAGCAGATCGCATTTCGATCGAGTCGCGACGGCGGTGGACTCTTCGTCATGGGCCGCACCGGCGAGGGCGTCCGTCGCGTGACGCGAGACGGATTCAATCCGGCGTGGTCGCCAGACGGCATCGAGATCGCCTACACCAGCATGCGCATGGAGCTGCGGCCGCAGAACTCCGAAGGGCGGAGCGAGTTGTGGGTGGCGCCGGTGGACGGGCACGCGTCGCCCCGCAAGATCTACGACGGCGACGCCACGCTGCCCAACTGGTCACCCGGCGGCGGGCGCATCGCGTTCAGCCAGGCCTTGGACGTCAACCGCAACATCAGCGTGATGACCATCGCCGTGGCCGGCGGTGATCCGGTCCTCGTGCACGGCAACCTCAAAGACATCGCGTGGAATCCGGTCTGGTCGCCCGACGGGCGCTTTTTGTACTTCGTCACTAATCGCGGCGGAAGCATGAACCTGTGGCGCGTTGCCATCGATGAAGCGTCCGGCCAACCGCGCGGCGACCCGCAGCCCATCACGACGCCGTCGCCATTTGCGGCCCACGTATCCATTTCGGCAGACGGCCGGCGCATGGCCTACAGTTCGGTCGCTGAAACACAGAACATTCAGCGGCTTGCGTTCGATCCCACCAGGGGTGAGCCTGCCGGAGATCCGGTCAACGTGACGACAGGATCGCGACGATGGTCGTCGCCAGATCCGTCTCCCGACGGCGAGTGGGTGGCGTTTTATTCGCAGGTGCAGCCGGAAGGCGACCTGTATGTGATCCGGCCCGACGGCACGGGGCTTCGGCAACTCACAAGCGACGCGGCCCTCGACCGGGTGCCGCGGTGGTCACCCGATGGTGGCTGGCTTGCGTTCTTTTCGGACCGAACGGGCCAGTTGCAGACGTGGAGAATTCGCCGCGACGGAAGCGACCTGCAGCAACTGACGGGGAAGGATGAGGGGAGCTATGCCGTGTGGTCACCAGACGGCTCACGGATGGCGATTCCGTTCACGGGGAATCGGTCTGGTGCCGCCTTCTTGGATCGATTTCTGATCATCGACCCGAACCGCCGTTGGGACGTGCAGCAGCTGGTGTACGTGAACACGCCGCCAGCGCTGGAGTTTTCTCCGAACTCGTGGTCGCCGGATGGCGAGCGCCTGGTGGGCCAGCCCGGCACAATAGGATCGGCCCATCCAGGCGTCGTCACCTACTCGTTGTCGTCACGGAAGTTTACGCCGATGGCCGATTTCGGCGAGTGGCCCGTCTGGCTACCCGACGGCCGGCGCGTGCTGTTTGTCTCGCGCGGCCGGGAGTTCTACGTCCTCGACACGCGCACGAAGACCCCTCGCAGAGTGTTCTCGGTCGTTCGCGACACGTTAGGGCCGCCCCGGCTCACGCGCGACGGGCGAGCGGCGTACTTCTCGCGGCGTGTCACCGAGGCGGATATCTGGCTGGTCGACCTTCGCTAGCTTGACGCCAGTGAATCCTCTACCGGATCGCGGGTCCCCGGCGCGTCGAGATTCACGGCGTCATCGAACAGCTCACGGCTTGGGGAAGTACTTCTCATACCACGCGATCGAGCGGTCCATGAGATCGACGATGTGCCGGGGTTCGCGCAGGCCGTGTCCCTCTCGCGGATACCGCAGCATCGCCGTCTCGACCCCCACGTCCTTCAGGCCGATGTAGAACTGCTCCGCTTCCGCAATCGGCACGTCGTTGTCGTTCTCGCCGTGCACCATGAGCGTCGGCGTCTTGACCTGCGCGACGTAGCGGAGCGACGAGCGCTTCCACAGTTCGTCCATCAGGTCGGCCTGGTGCGGCCGCATGCCGAATTCCATTTCCTCGTACTGGTTGTAATAGGTCATGTAGTTGTAGCTCACCAGGTTGATGATGGCGCGGCTGGGAATGGCGGCCTTGAAGATGTGCGTCTGTGTGATCAACCACGCCGTGAGCTGACCGCCATAACTGCCGCCCTCGATGCCCAGACGCGTGCGATCGATCCACGGATTGCGTCGAACGGCGGCGTTCACGCCGTAGAGCACGTCCTGCGCTTCATCACCGTTCTGATCGCGGAACACCGCGTCGGTGAACGCCTGTCCATAACCGGTCGACCCGCGGTAGTTCACCATCAGCGTGGCCCATCCGCGCGCGGCGTAGACCTGGCTCTGCATGTTGAAGGCGGGGCCCTGCTGGCCATGCGGGCCGCCGTGGATCATCACGATCAACGGGTGCTTCGACGTGTCCGTCTGGCCGAGTGGCCGCGTCAGAAACGCTTCGACGTTGAACCGGTTGTCGTTGCTCACGAACGTGAACGGCTCGACCTCGGCGAACGCCTTGCCCGACAACACTGCACGATTGAGATCGGTCAGCGGCTTGCGGTCGGCGCCGGTCATCACGTAGAGCTGCGACACGTCACGCGCGGTCGTAAACGTGTAGGCGATGCGGTCGGAGGGTCCGACGTCGAACTGGCCCACGGTTCCACGATCCGCCACCACGGCCTGGCCGGCACCGCCCTCGGCCGGCAAACGATAGAGCCGCGTGAGCCCGCGTTGCTGGACCGTGAAGAACAGCGATCTCCCGTCGGCGGACCACGACGGCGGCCCCTGGCGATTGTCGATGCCCGATCCCGCCTCGCGACGGTTGTTGCCGTCCGCGTCCATCACCCACACGTGCGTGTCTTCCATCGTCGTCTCGAGATCGGTGATGCCGCGCCTGGTTCCCTCGTAGGCGATGCGTCTGCCATCCGGCGACCACACCGGCCAGTACTCCGCGTTCTCCGTTGTCGTGAGACGACGCATGACGCCCGTGCCGGCGCGAATGGCGAAGACGTCGTTGTTGAAGAACTGATCGGCGTCCGGCTCACGATTGGAGACGAACAGGATCTCGTCGCCGGCGGGTGACCAGTCGATCGAGTGCTCGTCGAAGACGCCGTCGGTGAGCTGGCGCGTGCGCCCGGACACCACGTCGAGCAGAAAGATATGCAGG
>MELE01000196.1 GCA_001768615.1 Acidobacteria bacterium RIFCSPLOWO2_12_FULL_67_14b
TTTGCGAGCGCGATGAAAAGCGCCAGCAGCACCGTGCAGACGACGAGCCAATGGCTGATGGCGACGCCCACGGCGACCGCGCCGGCGACGGCGCGCAACACGAATCCAATCGCGACCGTCAGCACATCGATGATGATGATATGTTTCAGCCCTCCCGAATACAGTCCAAGCAGGGCAAGGTAGGCCGCCGCCACCAGGCCGAAGCGCCAACTCATGGCAAAGGCCGCAGCGAGTGAAACCGCGGCGATGACGGCCGCGGCTGTCATCGCCGCAGGGACCGACAGGGCACCCGCGGCGATCGGCCGGCGCCGTTTGACCGGGTGCTGCCGATCGATCTCGCGATCGGCGACGTCGTTCATCAGATACACGACGCCCGACAGCCCGCAGAAAATCGCGAAGGCTTGGAGCGCTGCGAAGGCTGCGGACGGGTCGAACAGCCGCCGGGCAAAGACGACCCCCGCGAACACCAACAGGTTCTTGGTCCACTGGTGGGGCCTGAGGGCGATGAGCAGGCTGTAGACGGTCGGACGGCCCGACACTTCGGTCAGCGAGGGTTCGGGAACCGCCAGGTTGGGAAGTGTGCTGCGCGCCATCTAGCGCACGCGGGGTGGTTTCTTCAGACCTTCGCCGGAGCGGCAAAGCTCCGGACCGCATCGTTCTCCGACTCGAAGGTCTCGAACACGGTCAGGAGCTTGGTGATAGCCAGCAGATCCGTGATCTTTTTCGTGAGGTTGAGCAGCTTCAGGCCACCGCCCTGCCGGCTCACGGTCGTGTAGGTGCCGACGATCTCGCCGAGCCCGGCACTGTCGATGTACGGCACGCCCGCCAGATTCAACACGATTCTCTTGCGTCCCTGATTGACGAGGCTGTTGACCTTGTCCTTCAACAGCTGATCGCCATCGCCGAGCGAGACGTGGCCCTTCAAGTCGAGCACCACGACGTCGCCAACCGCCCGTTCCTCGATCTGCATCGAACGCTCCAGAGAATATATGCGTGAGCTTAACATACCAGCCTTTGCGCACGTTAACCTGGCCAAGCGACGGCTGGGCTCGCCGAGCGTCTGCCGCGCACGGGCGGCCCGTGCGCGGGGTTGTGAATCGAAAATCGAATAAAATAGAGGCGGGGTCTAGACGCCGCCGGCTCCGGCAAACTTCCGCGACTGGAAACATTCCTTGCAGAAGACCGGGCGCCCCTGCGTCGGCTTGAACGGCACGGTCGTTTCCTTGCCGCACGCCGAGCACGTGGTGACAGTCTCGACCCGCTCTCTCCCCATGGAGCCGCCAGCCGGCCGCGACGCCCGTTTGGTCTTGCAGTCTTTGCACCGCTTGGGTTCGTTCTTGAAGTTCTTATCGGCGAAAAATTGCTGCTCGCCCGCCGTCCAGACGAACTCCGCGCTGCAATCCACACACCTGAGGATCCGGTCTTGGAACTCCATCGCTCGCTACCTCGTCGGGGTCGACCTTACTCCACTTCGCGCCGGAGCTTCTTCCGGTTGCGTTTGCGCGCCAGCGCCTGCTTGGCCCGACGCTTGTCACCTGGCTTTAAGTAGAACGAGTGTTTCTTGATGTCCTTGATGATGTCTTCCTGCTGGACTTTTCTTTTGAACCGTCGGAGCGCACTCTCAATCGATTCGCCCTCCTGGATCTTGACTTCAGCCACGAAAATCACACCCCTTTCGCGGGTGGCACTGAGCAAATATCAAATATGTTAGGCTAGCACAGGTAAACGCGGATTCTAGGCGTAAACCCCACTCGAGGTCAACGACATAGTCCCTACTGCCCTCGGCACCGTGCAGTCTCAGCACACCCATAAGTCATTCGCACAATGAGGGTTCTCGTGATTGGCAGCGGCGCGCGCGAGCACGCCTTGGTCGCCCGTCTGGCCAGCGAAGGAGACGTCGCCGAGCTCGTCTGCGCCCCGGGTAACCCCGGCATTTCCGCAATCGCCCGCACGGCACCGGCCGACATTTCTCAGCCGGAGACCTTGGTGCGCCTCGCCGATCACGAGCAAATCGATCTGACCGTTGTCGGGCCGGAATTACCGCTCAGCCTCGGCATCGTCGATCGTTTCACCGAGCAAGGCCGCCTCATTTTCGGGCCTACCGCTCAAGCCGCACGGCTCGAGTCGAGCAAGGCGTTCGCGAAAGCCTTCATGGCACGGCACGGTGTGCCGACCGCTCGGTTCCGCACCTGCGAAACCGCTGACCAGGCCCTCGCCTCCGTGGGTTCCGGTGAATTCGGGTTTCCAGTCGTGCTGAAGGCGGACGGCCTCGCCGCCGGCAAGGGCGTCGTCATCGCGGCCGACCGTGGGGAAGCCGAGGCCGCCATTACCGCCGCAATGATAGAACGGCGCTTTGGCCAGGCGGGCGCCCGGCTCGTCGTGGAGGAATGCCTCGACGGGCCGGAAGTGTCGTTTTTCGCGGTCAGCGACGGGACGCGTGCGCTGCCCATCGGGGCGGCGCAGGATCACAAACGCATCTTCGACGATGACCAGGGGCCAAACACTGGGGGGATGGGCGCCTTCGCTCCGAGCCCCCTCGTCGACGAACCGTTGCAGGCGCGCGTCATGCACAACGTGGTCGAGCCTGTGGTGAACGGGATGGCCGCCGAGGGCTATCCGTTCCGCGGCTTCCTCTACGTCGGGTTGATGGTGACCGACGCGGGTCCCAAGGTGATCGAATTCAACGTGCGGCTGGGCGATCCTGAAGCCCAGGTGATCCTCCCGCGTCTTGCCGACCCGCTGCTGCAGCTGATCGCTGCGGCCGCCGCGGGGAAGCTTCGTCAGCGGATGTGTCGACTCTCGCCCGACAAGCTGGCCGGGGTCGTGCTGGCATCTCGAGGCTACCCGGAGTCGTCCGAGTCGGGGCAGCCGATCTCCGGAATCGAGGAGGCTGAGCGCACGCCAGGGGTCACCGTGTATCACGGCGGAACCGCGCGTCGCGACGGCCAGCTCGTGACTGCCGGGGGCCGGGTCCTGACCGTGGTGGGCCGTGCAGGGGCCCTCGCCGAGGCGATTGCGCGGGCGTATGCGGGCGCGCTCCATATTTCTTTCGACGGGATGCAGTACCGGCGGGACATCGGGAGGAAAGCGCTGAGCAGGTTGTAGATGAAATATTCCATTATCACCCTCGGCTGTCGCGTAAATCAGGCCGATTCGCTCGGATTCGAAGAGGCCTTTCAAGATGCTGGCGCGTCTGCGGCGCCACACGATCAGGCGGATCTGGTCGTGGTGAACACGTGCTCGGTGACGGCCTCGGCCGACCAGAGTGCGCGGCAAACAATCCGTCGAGTGGCGCGCGACAACCCCCGCGCGCGCATTGTCGTCACCGGTTGTTACGCCACGCGGCGCCCCGACGAGGTCTGCGATCTGCCGAACGTTGCGCGGGTCCTGTCCAACGACGACAAGCCACGTCTGGTTCAAATTCTTCGCCGTCTTGACGCAGGAGGAGCGTTTGCGGCGCCCGAGGGACGCTCAGGGTCCGCTGAGACCACGACCGCCGAGCGTTTCGGAGAAGGAGAGGGAAGCTGCGGTGCGTCGATCGAGCCGGGTGTCGCGGGTCGGACGGCTTTTACCCTGCGCGTTCAGACAGGCTGCGGGGAGCCGTGTGCCTACTGCATCATCCCGACGACCCGCGGTCGGCCGCGCAGCACCCCGCTGCGGGACCTTGTGCGTGAGGCCGATCGCGTGACGGCGGCCGGTTTCAAGGAAATCGTTCTCACCGGAGTGCACCTCGGCTCGTACGGCCGCGATTTGGCGCCGCGGACGTCGCTGGCGACGCTGCTGCGGGCGCTGACAACCTTCGTCCGAGGCCGAAAGCCCAGGCAGGAAGTGCTGTTTCGCATCAGCTCGCTCGAGCCGATGGACTGCACGACTGAAATCGTAGACCTGGTCGCCAACGAGGATTGTTTTGCGCCCCATTTTCACTTGCCGCTCCAGCACGCGAGCCACAGCGTGCTGACTCGCATGCGTCGACCCTACACCATCGAGCAGTACGCCGACCTCGTCGATGCCGTCCGGACGCGAATCCCTCATGCTGCCATTGGATCGGACGTGATCGTCGGGTTTCCAGGTGAATCGGATGATGACTTCGACCGGCTGGCATCGTACCTCGAGACGTCTCCTCTGACGCATATTCATGTCTTTCCATACAGCGATCGCCCCGGCACCGAAGCGTCAGCGATGGCGGACAAGGTGCGAGGCGCGACCATTCGCGACCGGGGCCGGCGCGTCCGCGAGATCTCGGCGCGTCTGAGTGACCGTTTCCGCACCTCGCAAGTCGGCGCGGTGCACCGGGCGTTGACCCTCGAAGACGGATCGCTGGTTGTTACGGGCAACTACCTGAAGGTCAGGGTTCCGCCACAATACGCACGGAATGAGTGGGTATCGGTCCGCATCGTCGCGAGCGGCGATCTGCTCAGTGGCTGCGTCAGCTGACCGAGCGATGCGCCGGGCGCGCGCTGTGGCCTTGAAGCGGCCGCCTGTCGCCTGGTTCGGTCCCGCCCCTGGGCAGACCGCCGGCGGCGCGATCAGTCAGCAAAGGCGGTCGCGCTCAGTTGCTGCCCCGGCGACTTCCGTTGACCCTCAACGATCAACTGGCCGCAAGCGGCTCGGATGTCACGCCCCCGGCTTTTGCGGACCGACACTGTCAAACCGCGCTCGGAGAGAGTCTTCGCGAACCGGTCGATGGCGTCATCTGACGGCCGCTCGAACGGGATGCCGGCCGCCGCGTTGAGCGGGATCAGGTTCACCTTCGCCTTGACGCCGGCCAGCAGCGTCGCGAGCTTCCGCGCATCCGTCGGCGAGTCGTTCACACCGGCGAGCAGGACATACTCGAACGTGATCCGGTTCCGCCGCTTCAGCGGAAAGCGCTTGCAGGCCTCGATGATGTCGGCGACGCCATATGTTCTGTTGATCGGCACCAGTGCGCCGCGCTGCAGATCGGTCGGTGCATGGAGCGAGATCGCCAGGTTCGGCATGATCGGCTCTCGCGCCAGGCGCTCGAGGGCGGGCAGGAGACCGACGGTCGACAGCGTCACGCGGCGCGGCGGCACGGCGAAGCCGTGGTCGTCGGCCAGGATGCGCAGTGCCTTCATCGTCTCGTCGTAGTTGTGAAGCGGTTCTCCCATTCCCATCAGGACGATATTGAAGGCCGTGTTGCGCAACTCGAGGGCCGCGGTCAGGACCCGCACCTGTCCGACGATTTCGCCGGCCGTGAGATTCCGCACTAGTCCCATTCTGCCGGTGAGGCAGAACGCGCATGCCATCGCGCAACCGACCTGCGTGGAAATACAGAACGTCGTGGCCGGGGTATCCGGGATGAAGACGGACTCGATCTGGCGCCCGTCGGCGAGGCGGAGGAGAAACTTCTCTGTTCCGTCGGTCGAACGCTCGCGCGTGACGATGTCCGGGGTCGTCAATGTGAAGTCGGCGGCGAGCGTCGTACGGAGCTCGCGGGGCAAGTCGGACATGGCCTCGAGGTCGGTGACGCCGTGGCGGTAGATCCAGCGGAAGATCTGGCGCGCGCGGAACCGCTCGTGCCCCGCGTCGGCGAGCGCGCCTTCGAACGCGGTCCGTTCGAGCTCGCCGATGTCCAGGAATTGAAGGCTTTTCGGCACGGTATCTTCCATGGCGCCAATAACTTGGTCGCCATCCGATCCTAGCGCGAAACGAAGGGGGCGTGGCTGCGGCCGGCCTCCGGCTTGCCCGAACTGCGGAGGGCGTGATATCATGTCAGCTAACTGATAATTCCTTATCGCTCAATACTTTGCGGCATGTCGAGGCCGCCCTGGCAAACTGACGCACCGACGTTCCTGCTGCGGGCCGTTCACCTTGTCGAATTCACCGATCGTCAGAGACGTTCTCGATAACGGACTCCGTATCCTCACCGAGCGGATGACGCAGGTCCGCTCGATCAGCATCGGCGTCTGGCTGACGCGCGGCTCACGGCACGAGACGGCCGAGCGGGGCGGTATCGCGCATTTCGTGGAGCACATGCTCTTCAAGGGCACGGCGACGCGGTCGGCGGAGGATATCGCGCAGGCGATCGATTCCATCGGCGGGCAGCTCGATGCCTTCACCGCCAAGGAGTACGCGAGCTATTACATCAAGGTGCTCGACGAGCATCTCCCTCTCGCGATGGACATCCTCTCCGACATCGTGCGGAACCCGGCGTTCAGTCCTGCCGACGTCGAGCGCGAAAAAAAGGTTGTCGTCGAAGAGATCAAGATGGTGGAGGATACGCCCGACGATCTCGTGCACGAGATTTTCACGCAGGGGTTCTGGGAAAACCATCCGCTGGGTCGGCCTATTCTGGGGACGAAAGAAACCGTCGAGTCGTTTGACGCCGATCTGCTACGCGCCTATTTCACCAATGTCTACACGCCGCGCAATCTGATCGTGTCGGCGGTCGGGAACCTTGAGCACGATCGGGTACGGGAGCTGGTCGCGGAGAGGTTTGGATCGCTGGCATCGGCGGGTGATCCGTCGGGCGACCAGGCACCGACAGTCGCGCCGAAGATCGTGATCCGCAACAAGGAACTGGAGCAGAGCCACGTCTGCCTCGGTGCGAGCAGCTACCCGCAGAACCACGACGACCGTTACTCGAGCTACGTGCTGAACACCCTGCTCGGGGGCTCGATGAGCTCGCGGTTGTTTCAGAACGTGCGGGAGAAGCGAGGACTTGCCTACGCGGTGTTCAGTGGTCTCAGCGCCTATCGCGACGCCGGATCATTCACCGTCTATGCAGGCTGCGCCAACGAGGCGGTCGGCGAGGTGATCGATCTCGTGGTCGAGGAGTTGCGCAGAATCAAGCAGGCGCCTGTGCCGGAGGCCGAGCTGCAACGCTCGAAAGATCATCTCAAGGGCAGTCTCATGCTGAGCCTCGAGAATACCGCGAGCCGCATGTCGCATCTGGCTCGGCAGGAAATCTACTTCGATCGCCAGTTTGGCCTCGATGAAACCCTGCAGGGCATCGAGCGCGTGACGCCCACAGAAGTGCAGCGCGTGGCCGTGGATCTGTTCAGACACGCCTCCCTGGCGGCAACTGTTCTGGGAAATGTAAACGGGTTGCAGATATCGCGCGAGCGACTGCATTTGGACTGACGTCGAAGAAGCCTGGTGTGTCCGGGGTCGGGTCTC
>MELE01000197.1:0-272 GCA_001768615.1 Acidobacteria bacterium RIFCSPLOWO2_12_FULL_67_14b
CCACCATCGACGAAATGCCAGGGTCGCCGGCGACCGGCCGCCCCTTCTCGGGCCCTCCCACGGCCTGAGCAAATGCCGTCGCCGACGTGAGCAGCGTGACAGCCAGAACCACCGTGAAGAACCTTCGTGAAGAACCCTCGTGTGGAACCCTCGTGAGGAACCTGATCATGGCGGGAGTATAGCCGGATGGGCGTCTACTCCGCGTTCGACACGCTCCACTCGCCGGTGATGCAGCCGTCCTGCTCGAGCTCGAGCGTGCGGAGAATGAGCCG
>MELE01000197.1:286-18457 GCA_001768615.1 Acidobacteria bacterium RIFCSPLOWO2_12_FULL_67_14b
AAGCGCGTTGATGCGCCCTATACTACCGTTCGTCATGGCCGCACGGCTCTTCGTTGCCTTCTGCCTTCTGCCTTCAGCCTTCCTGTGGGCACAGCGGCCCGCGCGCACGCCCGACATCCACTTCACGCCAACGCGGCACATGATTGCCGATGCGATGCTGCAGCTCGCCGAAGTCGGGCCCGACGACGTGGTCTGCGACCTCGGCTCCGGCGACGGGCGCATCCCGATCATCGCGGCCCAGAAGTACGGCGCCACCGGCATCGGCATCGAGATCGATCCGCGGCTCGTCGAGCTGTCGTGGCGCAATGCGAACGACGCCGAGGTCGCCAACCGCGTCAGGTTCATCGTCGGCGACCTGTTCGAAGCCGACCTCAGCCAGGCCACCGTGGTCACGGCCTACCTGTCGCCGAACATCATGAAAATGCTGGAGCCGCGCCTGCGCGCGCTCAAGCCCGGCACGCGCATCGTCTCGCATCAGTTCCCGATGACCGGCTGGAAGCCCGACAAGCGGGTGCAGATCGAAGAGTCGGAGTTGCTCCTGTGGAGAGTACCGAAGTGACGACCCCGGCCCGAAGGATCGAAATCCGCGCCAGCCTCGAGCGCGATTACCCGGACGTCTTCACGCCCGCCGCCATCGCCGCGCTCGAGCACCTCGTGCCCTTCGATACGGATCGAAAGGCGGTCATGGCCGCCCGCATCGAGCGGCGGCAGGCGCGCGCGGCACGCCGGCAGCGGCTGGCGTTTCTCGATCCCGGATCGCGGATCGCCCGCACGGCGATCACGGTCAGGGACGCGCGCGACGGCAACTTCATCGGCAGCGAGATTCCGTCCGACCTGCAGCGGCAGTGGATCCAGGGCACGGGTCCCGCCGCACGCCCGCACGCTTCGGTGGAAACCGGCCTCCGCAATGTCGCCTACGCGCTGCTCTCGGGCGCGGACGGCTGGATGTTCGACGGCGAAGACGCGCTCGGACAGGTGTCGACGATGTCGCTCGACAACCAGCGCAATCTGAAGCAGGCCATCAATCGCGATCCCGTGTTCCTCACGGTGGCCGAGCAGGTCGCCGCCGAAATGAACCGGTGGGCGATGGGATTCTTCAAGCGCGCCATCATCGCCGACTGGCGGACGCAGCTCGATTTCACCACCCGGATGTTCCGCCCGCGCGGCCTGCACCTCGACGATCGGCACGTCCGCCACATCGGCGGCGAAGGCTTCTCGGCGGCGATCGTTGACGCGGCGCTCTACATCGCGAACAACCATCGAAAGCTCCGCGACTCGGGCGCCTCGATCGTCTTGTATTTGCCCAAGATCCAGACTGCGGAAGAGGCGGCGCTGTGGAACGACATCCTCTCCGCGCTCGAGCAGCACCTGGGCCTGCCCGCCGGCACGGTGAAGGCGTACGTGCTCGTCGAGCAGATCGAAGCGTGCTTCCAGTTGATGGAGATCCGCGCCGCTCTCGGGCTGCACTTCGTGGGCTTCAATACGGGCCGGTGGGATTACATCAACAGCGTCTCGGACGCGATGGCGTGGGACCCGGCGTTCGTCAATCCCAATATCGATGCGATCACGATGACGTACGGCTACATGCGGATCTACGAAGACCGGGTCCGCCGAGCCGTCAACACGCCCGATCTGAAGGGGCGGCTCGCGCTGTGGCAGGGCGGCATGGAGCCGAACATCCCGGTCGGCTCGGAGGCCGGCGTCGCCGCCGGCATGACGCGCGCGCTGGCGGGCGCCGAACGCGAGCAGCGGGAAGGCGCGAGCGGCAAGTGGGTGGCCCACTGGAAGATGGTCCACATCGTCCGGCCGGTGTGGGAGAAGGCGGGCCAGCCCAATCAGCTCGGCCGCGCGTTTCCACCGCTCAACTACACGCAGGAGGATGCGGCCGGGCTGACGCTGCTCGAGCCGGCCCCGCGAACGGTGCGAGGCGCCCGCGATCTGCTGAGCGTGGCGCTGCAATACGGCAACGCGTTCCTGCAGGGCCTCCAGGCCGCCGCGCTCAAGCCCGCGGACTTTTTCGGCAACGACGACGTGCTCTACCTGATGGAAGACATGGCGACCGGCGAGATCCGCCTGAGCATCCTGTGGGAGTGGCTCCACAAGAACGCCGCATTGACGGCAGACGACGAGATCGGCGTCAAGTCGGGCGACGCGTTCTCACGCGGGCTGTGCACGCGGCTGCTCGCCGAGGAATACGAGAAGCTGCTGAAGGCGGGTAATCGCGACGTGCACGAAGTGTCGAAGAGCACGACCCTCCCGATCGCGCGCGAGATCGTGGAGACCTACGTGATGGATCCGATGAAGCTGCCCTGGTACATCGATCTGCTCAACATCAACCTGGGCAATCACGGCCTCGCTGAGGCGAAGCGGCGCATCGCGTTGCTGGCAGACGCCTTCCGCGCGGACGGCACGCGCATCACGGCGAATCTCGATTTCTAGTGGGAGTGGACAAACCTGAAGGTTTGTCCCTACTTACGCGGTTCGAGCAACAACGCGTTGCCGACGTACTCAGTGATCGACAGGCGGCACGACGGCGCCGGGCCGGTGTACCGCGTGGCGTGCCAGGTATTGGCCGGAACGTAGGCCACGTCCCCTTCGCTCGCGATGAAGGGCTGCTGGCCTTCGAAGGCGTAGCGGATCTGCCCCGCGAAGACGAGCCAGAACTCCGCGCTCTCGGCGTGGTAGTGGCCCTTGTCGGTGGGGTCGAGCGGCGGCATGTTCTTCTCGTGGCCGTAGAGCACGAGCATCTCCGACTTGTCGTCGCAAAAAAAGCGGCCGCCCGAGTATTTGTCGTTCTTCGCGGCGGCCTCGTGGATGTTGAGGTGCGGCTGGTTGAACTCGTCGTAGCGCCCAGGGGTCCGGTTGATCGTGATCGGAAGCCATTTCGTGCCGGCCGCGGCCGCCGGCGCCTCGACGTCCTGCGGATAGAGCGTCTTGGCGCGCGACACGTTGACGGCAAACCGCAGGCTCGGCGCCGACCCGATCGTCTCGAGCGAGTAGATCGTCTGCCGAGGGATGTTCACCAGCGATCCGCGCGTGGCGGTGAACGGCGCCTGGCCTTCGATCTCCACGCGCAGGTCGCCTTCGATCACCGCGAACCACTCGCGCGTGTCGGGATGAAAGCGGCGTCCGATTGTCGTGCCGGGCGGCGCGGCATGGTACTCCCCGGTCAAGCGTCCATCGTCGACGATCACCTCGCGCCAGGCGGCCTCGCCCTTGTGCTTCGCCTTGAGATCCGCCAGCCTGACCCAGGGCTTGTGCCCGAGCGGATACGCGGGCGTGACCGCCGGCTTCGGCGCCCATGCCGCGGTGGGCACGGGCCGCAGAGGCTCCTGCGCGCGCACCGTCCAAGCGCAACCGCATGCGAGGGCGATCAACGCCAACGATCTGGTTCTGCTCATGAGGTCCTCGCGCGCATCTTATCTTCTTACCGTGTAAGAAATCCCCGAACACACAGCGAAAACCGCTGAAATGCCGGGGATCCTGCCGGTACGGTTCTTGGAGTCTCCGGTTGCATGAATACGACTCAAAGGGGTGAGCACATGAAAACCGGACGAACCTCGGCTGCGATTCTCGGGCTGGCGGGTGGCATCGCGCTCGGCATGTGGATCGCATCCGCGATGACGTTGATGGATCGGGAGCGCACGACGCCGGCCTCGGTGGCCCAGGTCACCGAACCGGCGTCCGCGCCCGTGGAACCAGCGCCCGCCAGGATGCGGCGCGTCTCCGCTCGCGCGGCGGCGAAGCCGGCTGCGGCGACGCTGAAGGTGGCGGAAGCGCCGAAGCTGGTGATGACCATTCCGGTGACGGCGCCTGAACTGCACGATCGCATCAGGCCCGTGCTGGCGCGAGGCACGAAGATCAACCTCGCGGTCGAGGGTTTCAGCGACGCCGAGCAGTCTGCGACCATCGCGCACGCGGCGCGCAATACGCAGGTGCCGTTCATCCTGCTGAAGCATCGCGTGCTGGCGGAAGGGCAGTCGCTGGCGGAGGCGATTCGCGCGTCGAAGCCGGATCTGGATGCCGACGCCGAAGTCGAGCGCGCCCGCAGCACCGCGAAGTCGGACATCGCCGCGCTCAACACGACGGCTGACTAACAGACGAGGGCTTGGGGGCTTGAGGACTCAAGGGCCTGGTTCTCAACTTCAAGCCCTCAAGCCCTCAAGTCCTACCTGTCGTTCAACCTGATCGAGCGCGCCACGCGGGCGAAGGCCGTGCTGTAGATGTCGTACTCGCGTTCCGGCACCACGGTCAGGTAGTAGAAGAGGTTCCCATCGGCCAGGAAGGTCGTTTGCAGGTCGACGCGCTCGGTGCCGCCGACGGCGGAGCGTCCCTCGAGCATCGTGATGATCGCATTGCGGCCCGCCATCTGCATGCTCTGCTGTCCGCCGGCGATCCGCATCTCGGGATTGCCCCGGAGGAAACCCTCGACGAGGGTCTCGGTGGCCTGCCGAAGGTCGCGGGACGAAGCGCGGGCGACGCCAAGCTCGACGCCGTGCGTCATCGTTTCCTGCCCGTTCGCTTCGCCGTAGCCGTTCTGCGGCACGAACTTCATCACGTTGTTCGATGAGATCGGCGTCCAGTTCGCCGGCACGCTCACTTGGAAGAGGTCGCCGCCACGAACGGTGCGGTACTGGCGCGAGGGCGGCGGCACGGGCTCGCCGACCCGTCCGACCGACGCCGGCGGCCGGCTCCGGCCCTCGCCGCTCCCGCTCCCGGCCTCGCGTTCGAGGTCGGCCATCGACCGCGCCGGCGGCATCGACTGCAAGCGGTTCCTCACTTGCTGGAAGCCAGAGTCGTTCGGCAGCGGCGCGATCCGCAGCTGCGCGGCCTCCGCGTTGATGTACTGCGTCCGGTTGCCCGGATCCGGGTGGCTGCTGAGCCACTGCGGCGGGCCGGCCCCGTTCTGCTTCTTGATGGTCTCGAACATCCGCGCGAGCGCACGCGGGTCGTAGCCGCCGCGCGCCATGATCTGCGCACCGAGCAGGTCCGCCTGTTTCTCGTACTCGCGGCTGTACTTCATCAGCCACGTGCCGAGGCCGAACTGCGAGCCCTGCGAGATGGCCTCGCCCCACCCGCCGCCGATGACGGCGCCGGCGATGGCGCCGGCCAGGGCGCCCAACTGGAAGCCCTGGGCCTTGGTGGCATTGGCCGTGCCGTGGCGCAGCAGCACGTGCGCCAGCTCGTGCGCCATCACGCCGGCGACCTCGGGCTCTTGCGACGCGGCCTCGATCATGCCGCGATTGACGAACATCGGTCCGCCCGGCAGAGCGAAGGCGTTGATGTCTTTCAGGTTGACGGGCGTGAACGAATACTCGAACTGCGGCTTCTTCAGGTCCGCGGGCGAGGCCGCGACGAGACGGTTGCCCAGCCGGTCGAGATAATTGTCGACCGTCGAGTCGTTGATCAGCGGGTACTCCCGGCGCACCTCGGCTGCCGCCTCGCGTCCGATCTGGACGTCCTGCTCGGGCGTGTATTTGTTCTTGGGCGGGGTCACTTTGGTCTGTGCCGCGACGGTGGTTGCGACCAGCGTGACGACCAGCACCGCGATCGACAAACCTGAAGGTTTGTCGCCACCCTTACGTGGAGGCCTGTCGCCGCCTCTGCGAGTATGCAGTGTCATGGAAATTTTCCCTCAGCAAGATCGTTACAAAAACCGCGCCAGCGAAAAGGGGTAGCGGCATGCCAATTCAGGCCCTTGCCGGCCCTTTTCGCAGACCCGGCTGAGCTGGATCGCCCGGCATGGCCCTTGCTCTATCCCGATCGAGCGCACAACGCGCTGAAGAGGTGGATGATGAAATTCGGATTGATGGTCATCGGGGCAGTACTTCTCGCGGGCACCGTGACCTTCGCACAACAAACGGCATTGGACACGCCCTCGCTGGAGCGCAAGCTCCAGAACGCCGAGGCGGCCATGACCGGCAACATGCCGGACGCTGTTGACCGCGAGCTTCAGGAACTCCAGGATGAGCTGGCCTACCTCCGCGTCAAGGCCCGCCGTGGACTGACGATTACCCAGCGCGAACGCCGCCTGGTGAACGATCGCATCGACCGTTTTGCCGTGCGCGTGAACGCGGCGAACAGCACGTGGGATCGCGGCCGCGACACCACCTGGGATCGGGGCCGTGACACGACGCGCGTCGCGCGACGCACGATTCCGGCCGGCACCGAGGTCGACGTGCGATTGCAGACGCGCCTGTCGTCTGAAGACAACGTGATCGAAGACCGCGTCGAGGCCACGACGATTGTCGATCTCTACGAAGGCAACGAGCTGCTCGTGCCCGCGGGCTCGCTGCTCGTCGGTCACGTGACGAACGTTGACAAGGCGAGCCGCACGGATCGCACGGGCAGCATTGCGGTCCTGTTCACGCGCCTCACGGTGAACGGGCGCTCCAGCGACGTGCGCGCCACCGTGACGCAGGCGCTCGAAGAGGGCGGCTTCAAGGACGAAGCCGGTCGCGTCGGAGCGGGCGCGGGTGTCGGCGCCATCATCGGCGGCATTCTCGGCGGCGTGAAGGGCGCGATCGCCGGCGTGCTGATCGGCGGCGGCGGCGTGCTCGCGGCGACCGAGGGCAAGGACGTCAAACTCGAACCCGGCACCGTGCTGCGCGTGCGCTTCGACAACGCCGTGCCGCTGACGCGGTAGCACCATCGCGCGACGAGGGCCGGGGCGGCGCCCCGGCCCCTCGCACTCTGTATTCATGACTCCCGCCAGCGACCTGCTCGGCCGACGCCTGCGCAACCAGAAACTCACCAGCACCGATCGGGCGGCCCCGGCGGAGTTGGTCGCCTGGCTCGGCGCGGTCCAGGCTCAGGACTTCACGTGATCATCGACGGGCGCGTGGCCGGCAGCTGGCGGCGAACCGTGAAGGCGACGTCGGTCGCGCTCGAAGTGGCGCCCTACCAGCCTCTCTCGAAAGCGCACGCGCGCGCCGTCACGGGCGAGGCGGAATGTTATGGCGAGTTCCTCAACATGCCCGTGGCAGTGACGATCTACTAAGCCCTGGACGCATCGGACACCTGCCATGTTCCAGAGGAATGTCGCGCGGGGCACCGGCAGAAGTCGTGATGAAGAGCTGAGGAAAGTGTGCGGATGTTGTGTAAGATGCCCCGCATGCGAAAAGCGATGGTCGTTGCTGCGTTGACCCTGGTGGCCGGCGTTTCCACTCCGGCAATTGCAGCAGCGCAGGCCCCGGTTGATCCGCGGCCGGCGAACAACCCGGAACAGAAACCCGCCGTCGCCGGCCAGACCGACGCGCCGGAACAGAAGTCCAATGTCGCCTTCGAGGTGGTCAACCTCGTCGAAGGCCTGCAGAACCCGTGGGGCATGGCGTTTCTGCCCGGCGGCAAGATGCTCATCACCGAGCGGCCGGGCCGGCTGCGCGTGCTCGGCGCCGACGGCAAGCTGTCGCCGCCGGTCACCGGCCTGCCGTCCGTCGACGCCCGCGGCCAGGGCGGACTGCTCGACGTGGCGCTCGACCCGGGGTTTGCGAAGAACAACCTGATTTACTGGAGCTTCTCGGAGCCGAAGGACGCCGGCGCGAACAACACGGCCGTGGCGCGCGGCAAGTTCGTCGACGATGCGGCGGCGCCGCGGGTGGAGGAGGTCCAGGTGATCTATCACCAGACGCCGTCGCTCGTGTCGACGCTGCACTTCGGCAGCCGCCTCGTGTTCGGGCGCGACGGCACGCTGTTCATCACGCAGGGCGACCGCTCGATCACCGAGGGCCGCATGCAGGCGCAGAAGATGGACAGCCTGCTCGGCAAGATCGTCCGCATCAACGCCGACGGATCGATCCCGAAGGACAATCCGTTTGTCGGCAAGGACGGCGTGCGGCCGGAGATCTGGTCGTTCGGCCACCGCAACGTCCAGTCGGCGGTGCTCAATCCGGCGACGGGCGAGCTGTGGGAAGTCGAGCACGGCACGCGCGGCGGCGACGAGATCAACATCGCGCGCAAGGGCAAGGACTACGGCTGGCCGACCATCGCCTACGGCATCGAGTATCGCGGCGGCCCGATCACCGGCAACATCACGCAGCAGGCCGGCATGGAGCAGCCCCTGTACTATTGGGATCCAATTATCGGGCCGAGCGGCATGACGTTCTACACGGGCACGCTGTTCCCGGCGTGGAAGGGCAACCTGTTCATCGGCGGCCACGGCACGAGAGACCTGGTGCGCCTGGTGATCGAAGGGGAGAAGGTCGTGGCTGAAGAACGGCTCCTGAAGGACCTGCAGCCGAAGCCCGAAGTCATCCGGGACGTGCGGACCGGGCCCGACGGCGCGCTCTACATCGCCACCGACAGCGCGTCGGCGCGCATTTTCAAACTGATTCCAAAGAAGTAGAGGGACGCATGAAGAACACAGCAAGCCTGGTCGTTGGTATGGCGCTCGTCGCGACGACCGCCTTCGCGCAGATTGGCAAGCCGGTCAGCGAGGTGGTCGAGCTCGAGCTGTTGACGTCGAGCGAGGTCGTCGAGAAGCAGCAGAAGGGCTTCATCAGCGTCATCATCGCCAACGGCGGCACCGAGGCGCGCGGCCCGCACAACATTCTCGCGGGCCACACCATCATGTCGCGGCACACGGCCATCGACGCGGCCAAGGCGCTGGGCAACACGCTGGTCGCGCCGGTGCTGCCGATCGACGTCGGCGCCACGGGCGTGTCGGAGGGCACGAAAACCCCCGGTGGCATCACCGTGTCGGGCGAGATCTTCAAGGGCCTCAAGCTCGCGGAAATCGAAAGCATGGTGTGGAACGGCTTCAAGAACATCTTCGTGATGGGCGATCACGGCGGCGGCCAGCGCTTCATGCGCGAAGCGGTCGAAGAGATGGACAAGAAGCATTCGGCGCAGGGCGTCCGCGTCTACTACGTGCCCGACTTCTACACGAAGTACATGGACGACGTGCAGATGTACTTCTACGAGCACAAGCTGCCGATTGGCGGCCACGGGGCGATGATGGAGACGTCGAAGATGCTCTATCTCGAGCCCGCGCCCGGCGTCTACGTGCGGCCGATCTACAAGACGGTGCCGTTCGATCCGACCGGGCAGACGCCGGAACAGTGGAAGGCCGCGCGTGACGCGCGCCTGGCGCGCGACGCGGCGATTGCGAGGGGCGAGACCGTGGCGGCGCCGCAGCGCGGCGGTGGCGGCCGCCAGGCGGACCCCAACGCCCCCCCGCGCGTGAACAACGGGCTGTCGGGCGACCCGCATCCGTCGACGAAGGAAATCGGCAAGGACATCCAGATGATCGGCGTGAACAACACCGTCGCGCAGATCCGGAAGCTCCTCGCAGAGCAGAAGAAGTAGGACTACAGGAGCTCATGAGCTTTACGAGAATAAGGAGAAGTACTTTCCTCCTAATCCTCGCGAGCTCGTGAGCTCCTGTAGTTACTTGCGGTTGCCCGTATCGACCTTGCCGCTGAGCGAGGCGCCGTCGTCCATGACGAACTTTGGCGCCCTGACGTCGCCCTCGACCGAGGCGGTGGCTTTCAGCTCGACCTTCGCCAGGCCCGTCACGTTGCCCTTGACGGTGCCGCTGATGGTCACCGATTTCGCGACCAGGTGGGCGACCACCCCCGCGCCGGGGCCGATGATGAGGCTGTGATCCCCCAGTTCGATCGTGCCCTCGACCTTGCCGTCGATCACCAGGTCTCCCGATGAGACGACGTCACCCTTGATCAGAATCGACTTGCCAATCCAGGACGCGAGCCGGCGCTCGTCGGTCCCCTGCCGCTTGTCATCCATGTAGTCTCCGCCGTTATCGCGTGGCCTGCTGTACGAAGGCCTCGATGTTGTCGGCCATCATAGCGCCTGCCGTGCGCGCCGCCTCACGGCCATGCGCAAAAACCGCCAGGGTGGGAATCGACTTGATGCCCAGGCGGGCCGCCAGGTCCTGCACGGCGTCGGTATCGACCTTGACGACCACGAGCGTTCCGCCGTGGCGGCGCGCCACTTCTGCAATCTGCGGCGCCACCATGCGGCAGGGCCCGCACCAGGCGGCCCAGAAGTCCACCAGCACCGGCAGCGGCGACTGACCGACGAGCGCGTCGAACTGGCCCGACGAGGACACCTCGAGGGGCATCGCAGGCGCGGGCAGGTCGACGTGGCACTGCGCGCAGCGCGCGGCGCGGCCGATCCGATCGAACGCGATCCGGTTCTTCTTCCCGCACGAGGGGCAGGCCATGATCAGGCCCCGATCATCAACTGGAAGCGTGCTCAAGGACACCTGCCGGCGGGTTGACCTCTGCGACGGCCGGATTGGCCCTGATTTCGTCTCCCCACAGGGACATTCTGACCCGGATTTCGCTGGTACCCGTCTTGCTGAATGCAGGCCAGAGGGTTTTGCCATGATCTTCAAAACAGCGGTCGTCCTGGCACTTGCGGCCACGCTTTCCGCGTGCGCCTACGACACCTACGGCAACGGCGGCCGGTACGGCAGCGGCGGCAACGCGGGAAGCGAGCGGGCCGCCTTCGACAGCGGATACCGCGACGGCCTCCGGCAGGGGCGCGACGATGCCCGGGATGGGGATCGCTACGATCCGCGCGGCCAGCGGGAGTACCGATCGGCCGACAACGGCCGCTGGGGTTCGCGTTACGACGACGAGTACCGGCAGGGCTTCCTGCGCGGCTATGAAGAAGGCTATCGCAATTCGCGCGGCCAGGGACGCGGGCAGAACCGCGGCCGTGGGCGGCGGCCGTAACCCCACGCCGCAGGGCTCAGTAGGTCTTCCTCGCCACCCACTCGCGATAGAGGGAATCGCTCACGAGGTAGCGGCCCTCTTCTTTCATCACGATGTCCTGACGCAGCAGGGCCGCGAGCGCCGACTGGACGCTCGACGCCACCGGCAGGCGATGGCGCGTGCGGACATCGGCCGACAGCAGCTCGCGGCCGTCTTCGAGCACCAGCGCGCGCAGCACGGCGCGCTGCGCAAGCGTGAGGCGCTGCCACGATTCCTCGAACACCGTGTGCTGCTCGCCGAGCAGCCGCGTCAGCGTGGCATGGAGGTTTTCCACGCCCACCGCCTTCCGCCCACCCGCCTTGACGTCGTCCCAGGTTTCGTGCGCAAGCCGCTGCACGTCGTAGGGGACGTTGGCGGCAAGCTCGACGATCGCCTCGCCCAGGCCGGGCTCGGGGCGCATGCCGCTTGCCGAGAACCGTGAGTCGATGAACTTCGCGAACAAGCCCGGCTCGATTTTCTCCAGGCGCATGACCGGCCCGGCCTTGTAGAACGGGCGGCGCGGGCCGAGCATCCGCTCCATCAGCGACGGCTCGGAGCCGGCGAACACGTAGCCGACGGCGCGTTGATCCTGGACGGCGGCGCGCAGGGCGTGCTCGACGCTGCCGCCGTCGAACGCGGTGATGGCCTGGAACTCGTCGAGGGCGACGGCCATGCGCTGCCTGCGGGCGGCGGCGATGCGGCCGGGCAGCGCGAAGACCTCGGCGGCGAGCCGCGCGGTGTCGCGGGCGGTCTTGACGGCGGGGAAGGCGAGGGCGAAGCGCGACTTGCCGGGCAGCGGATCGGCGTCGAAGCGCAGCTCGGGGCGGACCGCCTGCAGCAGCTCGCCGGCCCAGCGCCGCAGGCGGCTGGCCGGCGTCTCGGCAGCGACCAGCGCCCGGGCGTAGGATTCGAGGAACCCGATGTACGAGCTGGACGAGGCGACCGTGACCTCGACGGTCAGCACCTTGCGGCGGGCGAGGCCGCGCAGGACGTCCCTCACCAGCGACGACTTGCCGTAGCGGCGCGGCGAGATCAGGAACACCTTCTGGCCGGCGGCGAGGTCGCGTGCCAGCCGGGCGCGCTCCGCGTCGCGGTCGGCGAACGCGCCGGCGCCGACGATCTCGCCGTAGACGAACGGGTTGTCCGGCTCCATTACGTCATTATACGTAATCATTACCTGAAACGACATAATATGGGCCCGGCCTGGCCGCGATTGTCGGCGCCGTGACGTCGAGCTTGTCGGGCGGCGGCCGCGGGCGCCGTGCAACGCCGCGCAGTTGACAGATCACAATTAAATGAACGACCATTAATTTCTTATGGCACGCCCCAGGAACGCCGACGGGCAGCGCACCCGCCAGGCGATCCTGGACGCGGCCCTCGACCTCTTCGCCGAGAAAGGGTTCTTCGGCACCAGCCTGCGCGATGTCGCGGCTGCGGTCGGCGTCCGCGAAAGCGCCCTCTACAACTATTTCGCCGGCAAGGATGCGCTGTTCGAGGCGCTGCTGGCGGCCCATCAGCACTCCAAGCTCGAGCAGCTGTCGCCGCTGGCCGACGGCCCGATTGGCGACGGCCGCGCGCTGCTGCAGCAGTTGGCGATCACGACGCTCGCCGGGTTCGTCACGCGGCGCGAGCAGAAGCTGTTCCGCATCCTGATGTCGGACGGCGTCCGCCTCGCCAAGCTCGGTCGCATCAACCTCTACGAGCGCATGGGCAGCAGCCGCGAGCGGCTGCACGAGATCCTGCGGCGGCTGATCCGGGAAGGCTGGCTGCGCCGCGCCGACGTCAACGTGCTCGGCATGGCGTTCATCAGCCCGCTGATCGTGTGGCGGCAACTGCACGCCATCAACGCCGACCTGCCGATGATCCGGAACCCGCGGGCGTATGCACGCCGGCATGTCGATCAATTCCTGCTTGGCGCCGCGGCGTCCAAGGGCCGTCCGTCATGAGCCACCAAGGAGTCCCGTTCGTGTTACGCCCACACTTGTTCGTCCTGCTCACGGCCTCGCTCGCGTCGGGCGCATGCGGCGCCGATGTCACCGAGGGCCGCGCCGCGGCCGAGGCGGCCGCCGTCAGCGTGTCGGCCGTCACCACCAGCGAGCAGCCGATCGCCCGGTTCATCCGCGTCAGCGGCACGCTCACGGCGCAGGAAGACGCCGAGGTGGCGGCCGAGATCGCCGGCCGCGTCGTCGCGACGCCGGTGGAGCGCGGCAGCCTCGTCGCCGCCAATGCCGACCTGATCCGCATTGCCGCCGCCGAAGTCGACGCCCAGGCGCGCGAAGCCCAGGCCAACGCCGCCCAGATCGAGGCCCGGCTCGGCCTCGCCGGCGGCGCCGCTTTCGACGCCGAACGGGTGCCCGAAGTGGCCAACGCGAAGGCGGCCTACGATCTGGCGCGCACCGACTTCAGCCGCGCGCAGCAGCTCTACGACGGCAAGCTGCTGTCGCAGTCGGAGTTCGACCAGCGCAGCGCGCAGGTCGTGGCGGCCGAGCGCCAGTACGACGTGGCGAAGAACAGCGCGGCGCAGCAGTACCAGGCGCTGCTGGGGGCCCGAGCCCGCGTCACCATCGCCCAGAAGGCGCTGGCCGACACCGCGGTGCGCGCGCCCTTCGCGGGCGCCGTCGGCGAGCGTTTCGTGTCGGTGGGTGACTACGTCACGCGCGGCACGAAGGTCGCCTCGGTGATGCGGATCGATCCCCTGCGCGTCGAGCTGACCGTGCCCGAGCAATACGTGTCGGCCGTCGCCACCGGGCGCGCCGTCACGTTTGAGGTGGATGCCTATCCCGGCGAGACCTTCACCGGCCAGGTGCGCTACGTCTCGCCCGCGGTGACCGCGGCCACTCGCGCGCTGACGCTCGAGGCCATCGTGCCCAACGCCTCAGGGCGCCTCAAGCCCGGCTTCTTCGCGACGGCGCGGATCGAGGAGGCGCTCAGGCGGCCCGGCATTCTCGTGCCCGCCGCTGCGGTCCGCACCATCGCCGGCACCGCGCGCGTGTTCGTGATCGCCGGCGACCGTGCCGAGGAGCGCATCGTCATGACCGGCCAGGCGGTCGGCGATCAGATCGAGATCGCGAGCGGCGTGAAGGCCGGCGAGCGGGTCGCGACCGGCGGCGTGGACCAGCTCGTTGACGGCGTGCGCGTCGCGGTGAGGTAACCCGTCATGCAGTGGCTTGCCGAAATCTGCGTCCGCCGCCCGGTCTTCGCCTGGGTGCTCGTCCTGTCGCTGACCGTTGTCGGCCTGTTTGCGTTCGGGCGCCTCGGCGTCGACCGCTTCCCCAACATCGACATTCCGACCATCTCGGTGACCACGCGATTGCCCGGCGCCGCGCCGGAGCAGATCGAGACCGAGGTCACCGACAAGATCGAGGAAGCCGTCAACACGATCAGCGCCATCGACACCCTCAGCTCGACCTCGTCCGAAGGCATTTCGCAGGTGGTCGTATCGTTCAAGCTGGAAAAGGACGCGGACATCGCGGCCCAGGAGGTGCGGGATCGCGTCAATCGCGTCATGCCGCAGCTGCCGCGCACCGTGCTGCAGCCGACCGTCGAGAAGCTCGACTTCACTGCGTCGCCGGTGATCACGGTGGCGGTGACGGCGGCAAAGCCCGTCCGCGACATCACGGAGTTCGCCGACCGCGTCCTGCGCCGCCGCCTCGAAAGCTCCGACGGCGTCGGCCAGGTGGTGGTGATCGGCGGCCGCAAGCGGCAGATCAACCTGTGGCTCGACGCGGCGCTGCTGCGGGCGCAGCAGCTGTCGGTCAACGACGTGGCGCGCGCGCTGCAGTCGCAGAACGCCGACATCCCAGGCGGGCGCATGGATCAGGGCGGGCAGTCGGTGACTCTGCGCACGCGCGGCCGCATCGAGACGCTCGATGGCTTTGGCGAGGTGGTGCTGCGCGAGGTCAACGGCCATCCGGTCCGGCTCCGCGACGTGGCCCGCGTCGAAGACGGCATGGCCGAGCCCCGCACGCAGGCCAGCGTCAACGGCGCCGCCACCGTGCTCCTGCAGATCCGCAAGCAGTCGGGCACCAACACCGTGGAGGTCGCCAACAACATCAAGGCCCGTCTCGCCGAGCTGGAGGGCATCCTGCCGCCCGGCTATCAGCTCCGCATCGTCCGCGACGAAGCGCAGTTCATCGAGGCGTCGATTGCCAGCGTGCAGGAACACCTCGTGGTCGGATCGATTCTCGCGGCGATTGTCGTGTGGATCTTCCTCGGCAACTTCCGCTCAACGATGATCGCGGCAATCGCGATTCCGACCTCGATCATCGCGACCTTCTCGTTGCTCTGGTTCATGGGCTTCACGCTCAACATGCTGACGATGCTGGCGCTGACGCTGTCGGTCGGCATCGTCATCGACGACGCCATCGTCGTGCTCGAGAACATCTATCGATTCATCGAAGAGAAGGGCATGCCGCCGATGCAGGCGGCGGTCGAAGCCACGAAGGAGATCGGCCTGGCGGTGATGGCGACGACGCTGTCGCTGGTGGCGATCTTTGCGCCGGTCGGCTTCATGAGCGGCATGGTTGGCCGCTTCATGCAGAGTTTCGGCCTGACGATGGCGTTTGCCGTGCTGGTGTCGCTGTTTGTCAGCTTCACCCTGACGCCGATGATGTCGGCCTACTGGCTGAAGCTGCCACCGAAGGACGGCCGCCACGATTCCAAGCACAACCGGTTGTTCGATCCGCTCGATCGCGGCTACACGCGGATGCTCGGCTGGGCGATGACGCACCGCGGCCTGGTGGCGCTTGGCGCCGTGCTCGTGCTGTTGTCGAGCGTCCCTCTGTTCACAATCACCGCCGTGAATTTCACGCCCGAGGACGACCAGTCTCAATTCGACGTGGCGCTGCGGGCGCCGGAGGGCACGAGCCTGGCCGCCATGGAGGTCCTGGCCAACCGCCTGGGTACGGCGGTCCGCCAGATACCCGAGGTGGACTTCACGCTCATCACTGTGGCCGGCGATGCCGCCGGGACGTTGAACACGGCCACGATGCTGGTGCGGCTCCATCCCATTGAAGACCGCCGCCGCGACCAGTTCGCGGTGATGGCGGAGGTGCGCGATCGCATCCTGCCGGACTATGTGAAGGCCGGACTCCGCACCGCGGTGCAGGCCGGTGGCGGGCCGGGCGGCGGTGGCGGCGGCATCCAGTTCATGGTCCAGGGCCCGGAGCTCGACCAGCTCGAAAAGTACAGCGAGGCGCTCCGCCTGAAGGCCCGCGCCATTGCGGGCCTGGTCGACGTCGATACCACGCTCAATGCCGGCAAGCCCGAGATGTCGGTGTATCTCGATCGCCCGAAGGCGTCCGATTTGGGCGTGCAGATCGCGGATGCGGCCGAGGCGCTGCGGCTGCTGGTGGCCGGCGATCAGGTGACGACCTATAACGAAGCGGGCGAACAGTACGAAGTGCATCTTCGCGCGCAGGAGGTCAATCGCGGCTCGCAGGAGGCGATTGCAGGCCTGCCGGTGCCCTCGTCCCGGCTCGGCATCGTCTCGCTCGACAACATCGCCACCTTCAGCCACGGCGACTCGCCCGCGACCATCAGCCGCATGGGCCGCCAGCGCCAGGTGACGCTGACCGCCAACATGCTGCCGGGCACCTCACAAGCGACGGCGCAGGAGGCGATTGTCGCCGCGGCGCGGGATCTGAACTTCGCGCCCGAATACCGCGCCGACTTCGCGGGCCGCTCGCGCGAGCTCAATCGCACCGCCACCGCGTTCCTGACGGCGATCGCGCTCTCGTTCATCTTCATGTATCTGATCCTGGCCGCGCAGTTCGAATCGTGGCTGCATCCGGTGACGATCCTGCTGTCGTTGCCGCTGACGCTGCCGTTCGCCCTGCTGTCGCTCGTCATCTTCCAGCAATCGCTCAACATCTTCTCGGGGCTGGGGCTGCTGGTGTTGTTCGGCGTGGTGAAAAAGAACTCGATCCTGCAGATCGATCACGCCAACCAGCTGCGCGACGGCGGCATGAGCACGCACGACGCCGTCGTGCAGGCGAGCCGCGATCGGCTGCGGCCGATCCTGATGACGACGCTGGCGTTCGTGGCCGGCATGGTGCCGCTCGTGGTCTCCAACGGCGTTGGGTCGGCCACCAACCATGCCATCGGCTGGGTCGTGATCGGCGGCCAGACGATGGTGCTGGTGGTGACGCTGCTGGTGACGCCGGTTGCGTACTCGCTGTTCGACCAGGCGCAGCGCCAGCGGGTATTCGGGCGCGGCCTCAGCTGGATCCGCGCGAAGTTTCCCACCGCCGATCCGATCGCGTGACGATCAACCGCTCGAGACCGCGATACCCCGTCGATGGCGCCCACGCCGGCTCCGCCTCGGCGGCGCCGAACGACGGCAAGCTGAACAGCGCGCCGAGCGCGGCGCGCCTGCAGCCGCGCGAGCGGTCGAAGACGGCACTCGAAACGCGCTCGAGCGTCCAGGGTGTAATGGCGCTGCTAAGGGCCTGACGGTGAAGCTCGACGGCAAGACCGTGGGTCAGCTCCCGGTCGTTCTCGGTTCCGCCGGGCACCTGCACGGGCGGCTGACAGTGTTGACCCCCGGTCAGCCGGCGGCTGATGGCTCGATAAGCGGCGCGAATCGCATCTATGATGCGCCGTATGAAGGGAACACCACTGCTGTTTACCCTGGCCCTGCTTGGCGTGAGCGTGCTCGACGCCCGGCAGGACGGTCTGATTCCCGCCCCTGATCGCCGTCCGGGCGAGGGGCTCGGCCCGTTCCCCACGCTCACCATCCGCAACGTGATGGTCATCGACGGCACCGGCGGCCCGCCGTTCGGGCCGGCCAACGTCATCGTCGAAAACAACCGCATCGCGCGCATCGTCAACGCCGGCACACCTGGTGTGGCGTCGAAGGAGCCCGTGCCGGCACCGGCCCCGAACCTGATCGACGGCACCGGCATGTATCTGATGCCGGGCTTCGTCAACCTGCACGCGCACCTCGGCGACGCCAAGAAGGCGCCGCAGGCCGAATACACCTACAAGCTCTACATGGCGCACGGCGTGACGACGATGCGTGGCGTCGAGCTGGCCGAGCACAGCTTCGCGCTCAAAGAGAAAGCCCGCAGCGCCGCGAACACCATCGTCGCGCCCCGCATCTACAACTACCAGCGGCCGGGCGCCGGCTGGGGGAAGGGTCCGGTTGACACGCCGGAGCAGGCCCTGGAATGGGTCGCCTGGTGTCAGGCGAACGGCGTCGACGGCCTGAAGCTCGTCGCCTACCCGCCGGACATCATGGCCGCCCTGTTGGCGGCGGCCAAAACGCGCGGGCTCGGCACCACCGCGCATCTCGAACAGCGCGGCGTCGCGCAGATGGATGCGCTCACGGCGGCCAGGCTCGGGCTGGGCACGGTCACGCATTTCTACGGGCACTTCGAGCCGCTGATGCGCGACTACCGCGTGCAGCCGTGGCCCGACCAGATGAACTACAACGACGAGCAGTTCCGGTTCG
>MELE01000197.1:18481-27004 GCA_001768615.1 Acidobacteria bacterium RIFCSPLOWO2_12_FULL_67_14b
GGTTCGGCCAGGTCGCGCGCTTATGGGATCAGATCCATCCCCCGGGCAGCCCCGAGTGGAAGGCGTACCTCCAGGAACACGTCAAGCTGCGCACGATTTTCGATCCGACGATGACCGCGTACGCGGCCGGCCGCGACGTGATGCGCATGCGCAACGCCGACTGGCACGAGAAATACACGCTGCCGTCGCTGATGGATTTCTACACGCCCAGCCGCGCGAACCACGGCTCCTACTTCTTCGACTGGACGCTCGCCGACGAGGTGGCGTGGCGCAACTTCTACCAGGTCTGGTTCAAGCTGCTGAACGACTACAAGAAGATGGGCGGCCGCGTCACGGTGAGCGACGATGCGGCGTACATCTACAATACGTGGGGCTTCGGCTTCATCCACGAGATGGAGCTGCTGCAGGAGGCAGGCTTCCACCCGCTCGAAGTGATCCGCGCTGCGACGATGCATGCCGCCGAGGCGCTGCATGAGCCGAAGGGTCAGCCGCTGCAGTTCGGCGTCGTCCGTGCCGGCATGCTCGCCGACCTGGTGCTCGTGGATCAGAATCCGCTACAGAACCTGAAGGTGCTCTACGGCACGGGCCACCTGCGCCTGAACGATCGGACGGGTCGAGTCGAGCGCGTGGGCGGCATCCGCTACACGATCAAGGACGGGATCGTGTATGACGCGAAGAAGCTGCTGGCCGATGTCGGCGCGATGGTCGATGCCCAAAAGAGGGTGCGTACAGTGCGTACGGTGCCTTGAGTGCCTTGAGTGCGTCCAGTGCTGGTACCAAATGTACTTGGTACGAGAGCACTGTACGCACCTGAGGCACTGTACGCACGATCAGTAAGGTGGTCGGGCGAGCCAGTTCTGGCCCTCGTCGCCGATCGGCGCGCCCGGCGGCGCCGGCGACGCCGGCATCCACCGCTGCGTTTGCGCTTCGGCCACCGGACGCTCGAGAAAACGCTTGATGTCGGCGGCCATCAGCGTGTGCTGGGCGAGATCCGATTCGGCTCTGCCGACCTCCGCGCGCAGGCGCGCGGCGAGCCTCTGCAGCTTGAGCGACGCGATCGCGCGCACTTGCGCATTCGGCGCCGCGCTGGCCAGCCACATCACGCGATCGACGAGCACGCGTTCGGTGGCCCGCCGCACCTCGGCTTCGTAGGTGCCGGACGTCGCGGCGTCGAAGGTCGCCCTGGTGAGCTTGTCGATGACCTCGCCCAACCCGGGCAGGGATTGGTCCACCGCATACTGCGCCACCATCCGGGCGGCGCGATCGGGCTGGAGCACGAATCCGATCGTGACGTCCGCGGCGATGGCTCCCGGGTTCACGGGATCGAAGCCCTCGCCGGTGGTTCGCGGGAACAGCTCGCGGTGCATGCCGTAGCCGGGCGGCCGCGGCGGGATCAGATCGAGGATTCTCTTTGGAATGGTGAGCTCCGACGGCTTGAGCGTCGCCGTCAGGGCGTCGATCGTCTTACGTTGGGCTTCGCCGGACACCCACTCCATCGGGGTGCGGCCGTCGCCGCGCATGGCGTAGACGAAGTCCTGCCCGCCGATCGCCGACGCCGAGGCCTCCACCGCATAGCGGTGATACATGAAGATCGGCACCAGCGGTTCCTCGATCAGCACGGTCGGCATGCCGGGGCGGATCGTGTGCTCGCCGAGGCGATTGAGCGCGGCACGCCGGACCTTCATCAACCGCGTCAGTTCATCCCCCTGGTTGGTGCCATTCGACCACTGCTCGACGCGCGGATGAATGTCCGTGTCCTGGTTGGTGAAGTAGCGCAGGTCCGCGGCCCACGCATCGTCCAGGATCTTGGCGAGCGCCGGCGTCTCGTTGGCGCCGTTCGGGAACTCGCGGTATCCGTAGTCGATGGCCACCTTGTCCCAGTCGCCGATGCGCGCTTCGTACGCCTTGGAAAGGTCGATGGTGCCGTCTGGATTCAGCGTCTCGAGCGGATGCGGGTAGTCCATCACCGAGACACAGCCCTTGCTGCTGTCGTAGTAGCTGTGCCCGAGGCCGAGCGTGTGCCCGACTTCGTGCGCCGACAGCTGTCGGATGCGCGCCAGCGCCGTCTCGTAGAGCACCGCCGGCCGCTCGTCGCCGTTGGTGTACGGCGACAGCAGCCCCTCGAAGATCATGTAGTCCTGCCGATCGCGGAGCGACCCGAGCGTGACCGTGGCCTTGATGACCTCGCCGGTGCGCGGATCCGAGACGCTGCCGCCGGAGCTCCAGCCGCGCGTCGATCGGTGCACCCAGTTGATCATGTTGTAGCGGATGTCCATCGGGTCGGCGCCCGCAGGCAGCTCCTCGACCCGGAAGGCGTTCCGGAACCCGGCCGCTTCGAACGCCTGGTTCCACCAGCTTGCGCCTTCGATCAGCGCCTTCTTGACGTCTTCGGGCGCGCCCGAGTCCACCCAGTACTGGATCGGCTTCACCGGTTCGCTCATCGCCGCCGCCGGATCCTTCTTCTGCAGCCGGTGCCGGCGGATGTAGCGGAACACCATCGGCTCGCCGATCGGCGTGCTGTAGTCGACGAAGCTGAGGCCGCCGTAGCCGGCGCGCGGATCATCCAGCCGCGGCGTGTAGTTGGCGTCCGGCAGCTCGACGAACGCCGCGTGCTCGCGCAGTGTCACCGCATCCGGCGTCGGCGTGACGCTGCCGACGGTGCCCGAGAACAGGCCGCCGCCGAAGCCGCCCCCACCACCGCCGCCGGAACCGGCGCCGATTGGCGCCGGGCCCTGGGTGGGACCGCCGCCCCCACCGCCGCCGCCGCCGGCGGCCTCGTTGACGAACGTCAGCGTCATGTCCACTTCGGTGTTCTTCGGAAAGTTCTTCGTGTTGGGCAGGTAGAAGGCGCTGCGCGTGCGATCGAGGCGATAGTTGCCTGGGCGCAACCGTCCGGCGGCGTTGTGGATGTCGCGCAGGAAGAAGTCCGTGGCGTCGACCAGCAGCCGCCCGCCCGACTCGCCGGCGATGGCAAAGCCCCACAGGATCGACTTGGCGAACGAGTCTTCCACCGACTTCCGCTCGAGCGGGTTCTTGCTGCTCGACCGGAACGACTGGTTGCCCTGTACCAGCATCACGCGCGGGCCCATGCGCTGGAACTGGACGATGCGGCCCTGGCCTCCTTGGCCGCGGTCGAGGCCGATGTCGTTGGAGCCGAGACCGGCCGACAGTCCCGTCGTCAACAGGAAGTCGGCGTCGAGCCGCGGGATCTCCACCAGCAGCGCGCCGGCGCGCTCGTCCCAGTAGAGCGGGAAGTAGCCGTCGATCTTCTTCATGCCGCTCGTGCGGTCTTCGATCGACGGGATGGCGGCAGGGCGTTGCGGCTGCGCGGGTTGGCGGGCGTCGAGCACCGGGCCCGCGAGCAGAATTGTACCGACAAGCAAAACGGACACTTTAAACATGACCACTCCTAGCGGGGGCATTCTACCGCTGAAGGCTGAAGGCTGAAGGCTGAAGGCTGAAAGCTGAAAGCTGAAAGCTGAAGGCTGAAAGCTGAAAGCTGAAAGCAGATAGACTTCTCGCAGCTGTGCGGTGGCTGTTTCTCGTCGCGTATGCGTGCTCCGGCCTCGCCGGCCTCATTTACGAGGTGAGCTGGACGCGGCTGCTGACCCTCTACATTGGCCATACCACCGCCGCGGCGAGCGCCGTGGTGGCGGCATTCCTTGGCGGCTTGGCCATTGGCGCCGGCGCCGGCGGATCGATCGCGTCGCGGCTGACGCCGAGGCGGAGCCTGCACGCCTACGTGGCGATCGAAATCGCCGTGATCGTGGCGGCGTTGCTCGTGCCGCTCGAGCTGTCGGCGCTCACGCCGCTGCTGGCATGGGCCTACGACAACGGCACGCCGGGCCTGCTGTTTCCCGCGGTACGCGTGTTGTCGTGCCTGGTGATGGTGTTTCTGCCCTCGCTGGCGCTGGGCGCCACGTTTCCCCTGGCGATCCGCTGGTACGCGAGCGGATCGGCCGAGCCGGCGCGAGAAGGCGGCGCGCTGTACTTCGTCAACACCGTGGGCGCCGCCATCGGCGCGCTGGTGGCGGGCTTCGTGCTCATTCCCACGCTCGGAATCAGCGGCACGACGCGCGTCGGCATGGCCGGAAGTGCATTGGCGGCGGTGCTGGTGTGGGTTCTGCTACGACGGGGTCCGGGCTCCGGTCGCCGGGCGTCAGGCTCCGACTGGTCTTCCGGCGCCCGGCGCCCGGCGCCCGGGATCCCGTCGCAGCACCCATGGCTCGCCGTCTGGGTCCTCGGCCTCTCCGGCTTCGCCGCGCTCGTCCACGAGATCGCGTGGACACGGATCCTGTCGCTCGTGCTCGGCCCGACCACCTACGCGTTTGCCGCCACGCTCGCCGCGGTGATCAGCGGGGTGGCGCTCGGGTCGGGCATCGGCACATGGATCGTGCGGCGGACCCGCCATCCAGCCGCCTGGCTCGCGTTCGCGCTGGCGTTCGCCGCGCTCACCACGACGTGGACCTACTCGCTCGCCGGCGGACGCATCCCGCTGCTGGTTGCCACCCAGGTGGCCGCCTCGTCGGATCTGTTCGATCTGCTGCTGAGACAGGCGACGCTGCTGACGGTGGCGCTGATCCTGCCGACCTCGGCGTGCCTCGGCGCGGCGTTTCCGCTCGCGCTCGCCATGGTCAGCGACTTGTCCGCCGTAGCTTCAGCGGAGGCGGATCCGGCGAAGCCCGCCGCCGGCCGATTCGGCATCGTCTACGCCGTCAACACGATCGGCGCCGTTTCGGGATCGCTTGCGGCCGGCTTCTTCCTGATCCCGCGGTTCGGCCTGCAACCCACGCTCACCCTGGTCAGCGGCTGCCTGATCGCCGCGGCGCTGGCGGTGATCGGCTGGGGCCCCCTGTCGCGGAACGCGCGCCTCGCGGGATCGCTCGCCGCCGCCGGCGCCGTGGCGTTGCTGGTGGCCAGCCCGCCGTGGGATCGCGAGTTGCTCGCCAGCGGTGTGTATATGTACGCGCCGTACGTGCCCAGGGATCTCGATCTCGTGACGCTGCTGAAGGCCGGGCGCTTGCTCTACTACCGCGAGGGCGCGGCGGCCACCGTCTCGGTAAAGAAGCTGACCGGCACGACGACGCTGGCGGTTGACGGCAAGGTCGACGCGTCCAATCGCAGCGACATGCTCACGCAGAAGCTGGTCGCGCACCTGCCGTTGTTGCTGCACGACAACCCGCGTGACGTGATGATCGTCGGCCTGGGCAGCGGCGCCACCGCCGGCTCGGCGCTGCGACACCCGATTACGCGCGCCGATGTCGTCGAGATCTCCCCGGAAGTGGTCGAGGCCTCGCGCTTCTTCGTGGCGGAGAACTACGACGCGCTGAAGGATCCGCGCACCAACCTGATCGTCGGCGACGGGCGGTCGCACTTGCTGCTGGCCGAGCGCAAGTACGACGTCATCATCTCGGAGCCGTCGAATCCCTGGATCGCCGGTGTGGCGGCGCTGTTCACGCGCGAGTTCTTCGCCGGCGCCCGGGCGCGGCTCGCCGATGGCGGCATCATGTGCCAGTGGGCCAACGCCTATAACATCAGCGATGCCGACCTGCGCGCCATCGCGGCGACGTTCACGTCGGTGTTTCCGTTCGGCACGGTCTGGCTCGTCGGCGGAGACGACGTTCTGTTTGTCGGATCGGCAGCGCCGCTCGACGGGGCGCTGGCGAACATCGAACGGAACTGGCGGCGCCCGGGGGTGGCCGACGATCTGGCCAAGGTGTCGGTGCTCGATCCATTCTCGATCTTGTCGCTGTTCATGGGCGGCCCCGCCGAGCTCGGCCGCTATACGAAGGGCGCCGCCGGCTTCACCGACGATCGCATGACGCTCGAGTTCTCCGCGCCGCGCGAGCTGCATCGCCGCAGCAGCGGTGAAAACGCCGCCGCCCTGACGACACTGCTGGGCGAAGCGGGTCCCGAGGTGGTGCGGAAGGCGATGGCGTCGGCCGGAGCGGCGGAATGGCGCCACCGCGCCGAGATGATGGCCAAGGCGGACGTGCACGCTGCGGCCTACGACGACTTCGTGCGGGCGTTGCGGTTCGATCCTGCCAACCGCGAGACGCTGGAGGGGTTCGTCAAGACGGCCACGCTGTCGCGGCGTGGGTCGGACGCGCTGGGGTGGGTGAAGTCGCTGGCCGCCGCCGCGCGGCCATCGGCAGAGGTCCTGATGGCCACGTCGAAGCTGCTGGCGTCGATCGACTCACGGGCGGATGCGCTGGCGGCCGCGCGTGAGGCCACGGTGATCGCGCCGGCGGACCCGGCCGTCTGGGAACAGCTGGCCTCGCTGCATGCGGACGCCGGCGACACGGTGCAGCTCGATGACGTGGTCGGTCGCCTCCGGCAGGTCGCGCCCAGCCGGGCAGGTACGGAGTTCTATGCGGCGGCCGCGGCGTTCCTCCATGCCCGCCCCCTCGAGGCGGTCGAGCTGGCACAGCGGGCCATCGCCATCGATCCGCAGTTTGCGCCGGTGTACGATTTGATTGGCGCCGCTTTCACGAAGCTGGGCCGGACGGCGGAGGCAAAGGCGGCGTTCGAGCTGTCGCTCAGCTTCGACGCGCACGACAGCACCGCCTACACCAACCTGGGGCTGCTCGAACTGGCCGTCGGCAATCGTGCCGCCGCCGCGCAGTATTTCGCCGAGGCGCTGTGGCTGGCACCTGATTCGGCAACGGCGAGAGCAGGCCTGGCGCAGTCACGCCCCTGAGCCCTCCCGCCTTCGCCAAGGCTACGGCGGGGCAAGCAAGCCCGTTGTAGTCTTTGGTCATGGACTCGCCGATTCAGAGCCTGCACCACGTCACGGCCACCGTCGATGACGCCCAGCAGGACCTCGACTTCTGCATCGATGCCCTCGGGCTTCGACTCGTGAAGAAGACCGTCAACTTCGACAACCACCTCGTCTTTCACTTCTACTACGGCGACGAGCACGGAACACCGGGGACGATCTGGACCACGTTCCCGTACAAGGGATACGGCGTCCCCGTCGGAACGAAGGGCGCCGGGCAGGTCGCGGTCACCTCGTTCTCGGTTCCCGCCGGCGCCCTCGACTGGTGGAGGGCGAGGCTGACGGCGCTGGGCGCGAGCGTCCAGGACGCGCCGCCGCGATTCGGCGAAGAGTCCATCCTGTTTGCGGATCCCTCCGGCCTGCAGTTCGAGCTGGTGGCCAACGACCGCGACCGGCGCGCGCCCTGGACGCGGGAGGTCGGCGCGGCCACGGCCATCCGCGGGCTCCACAGCGTGACGATGACCATCGCGCATCCGGCGAAGACGATCGAGTTCATGACAAGCCTGCTCGGCTTCCGGGTGGTCGGCGAAATGGCGGGCCGGACCCGGCTGGCCGTGAACGGCGACGAGCCCGGCAAGACGATGGAGATCGTGCACGCGCCGGATGCCCCCCGCGCCCGCAACGGCCTGGGCACCGTGCATCACGTGGCGATGGCGGTCCCGCACGCCGGCGATCAGTTGCGCATGCGCGAAGAGGTGTTGCGCTGGGGCGCCAGCGTCACCGAGGTGCGCGACCGGCAGTACTTCCAGTCGATCTACTTTCGCGAGCCCGGCGGCGTGCTGTTCGAGATCGCGACCATGGCGCCGGGGTTTGCGGTGGACGAGGCGCCGGCCTCGCTCGGCCGCGACCTGAAACTGCCACCCTGGGAAGAACCCAACCGATCGATGATCGAGGCCGGCCTCGACGCGGTCGCGTATCGATAGGACGCCATGGAACCACACGGCGGACAACCCCTCGTGACCACCGGCGCGCCGGTAGGCGAAAGCCGCGCCGTCATGATCATGGTCCACGGACGCGGCGCCGGGCCGTGGAACATCCTCGACCTGGTCCCCGCCCTCGGCCATCCGGAGTTCGCGTACCTGGCGCCGGCCGCCGCCAACAACACGTGGTACCCGTTGTCGTTCATGGCCGACATGGCGGCCAACGAACCGGGTTTGTCGTCGGCGCTGGCGGTGCTCGACGATTTGGTCGAGGACCTGGTCGCGAGGGGCGTCCCGAAGTCGCGCATCGCGCTCCTCGGATTCTCGCAGGGCGCCTGCCTGTCGGCGGAGTTCGGCGTCAGGCACGCGGATCGTTTCGGCGGCCTGATCCTGTTCAGCGGAGGAGTGATCGGCCCGCCGGGAACGGCTTGGAACTACCCGGGCTCGTTTGCGGGCACGCCCGTGTTTCTGGGCTGCAGCGACGTTGACGCCCACGTTCCGGCGGCTCGCGTCGACGAGAGCGCCGAGGTCTTCACGCGAATGGGCGCCCAAGTGACCAAGCGGATCTACGAGGGCATGGGCCACCTGGTCAACGAGGACGAAATCGCATTCGCGCGCGCGATCATGGGCCGGATGGTGTCGTAGGAGACGCCACGCCGAGAGGCCTCTCCCGGCGTTCGCGCGGTTCGGCGGTCAAATCTCCCTCGGCGCATCAAACTCTTGGGCTGTGGACGCGCCAAAGACGGCAAGACTGTCACGCGCCACGAGCGGCGACGCCAGCAGGCAGGCGGCGAGCGCCATCGGGCCGGCTCGAACGAGTCGTGG
>MELE01000197.1:27020-35440 GCA_001768615.1 Acidobacteria bacterium RIFCSPLOWO2_12_FULL_67_14b
GGCGCGCCACGGCCGCCAGGATTCCGATCGCCGTTCGAGCGCGCGGGCGGTCGGGCAGCCGGCGGCCCGACGCAGGATCAGATCGCCGCTCGGGAACGCATCCGGCTCGCCGAACGCGCGCATGGCGATGTACTGGGCCGTCCAGTCGCCGATGCCGGGCAGTGTGGTCAGCGAGGTGGTGTCCGTGCCGGCGGTGAGCGCGATCGATCCGTCGAGCACGCCCTGCGCGAGGGCGCGAATCGCCTGCGCGCGCGCCGGGATGAGGCCCGCGCGTTCGATCGGCGCATCCGACAACTGAACCGGCGTCGGGAACAACCGATCCAGATCGCCGGGCTCGGCCGGCGCGCCAAACATCGCCGCCACGCGCCCCGCCATCGTCGTGGCGCCGCGTACCGAGATCTGCTGCCCGATGATGGCCCTGACCGACAGTTCGAAGGGGTCCCAGGCGCCGGGGGTCCGCAGGCCGGGATGCGCGGCCATCGGCTTGCGCAGGAGCGGGTCGGCGCCCAAGTGCTCGGCAATCACCGCCGGGTCCGCGCCGAGGTCGAAGATCCGGCGCACGCGTTCGACGATGAGGAGGAGCGAGCGCGGATCGGGAAAGCGGACCTCGAGATCGAGGGCGGGTCCAGAGGCGAAGTGGGAGACGGCGATCGATCCGTGCTGGCCACCGGCCGTGATGGTCCGGCGATAGGAGGCCGCGGTCACCGACTCGACGCCCGGCGTCGCGCGCGCCGAGAGAAACGCGAGGATCGCGTCCCAGTCGTACGGCGGCCGGTAAGACAGGCGGAATCGATAGCACTCCATAACGTGGGGACAAACCTTCAGGTTTGTCCGTATCGTCTTCTGGCGTGCCAGCCGCCGCAGCTCGCCCGGCGTGCGCTTGTAGGTGCGCTTGATCTGCGCGTTGAACCGGCGCAGGCTGCCGAACCCGGCGGCGATCGCCACCTGGCCGAAGGGCAGGCGCGTCTCGTCGATCAGCTTCTTCGCGAAGTGCGCGCGCCGCGTGAGCGCGACCTGCAGCGGCGTGGCGCCGAGGTGCTGCACGAACAGCCGGCGCAGGTGCCGCGCCGTCAGCCCCAGGCGATCCGCCAGCTGGTCGACGCCGCCCGTATCGAGCGCGCCGATGAAGAAGCGGCCGTCGAACCGCGCATCGCGGGAGCGGCGGGCCCGGTCGCAGGCGAGGCGGTCGAGCATCATCACGCGGACAGCTTAGCCCGGCTCGCCGCGGACGACTGGCCAGATTCGGACACGATCAAAAGCAGGGTCAAAAAGAGACCACGAAGGTCACGAAGTCAATCACGAAGGCCACGAAGCATCTTGATCCAAGCCTTCGTGAACTTCGTGGTGATCTTCGTGTTCTTCGTGGTTTCTTTGTCGGTCCGCTAGAACTGCTTGTACGGAATCTCCAGGAACATTGGCAGCCCCGCCAGCTCGATGATGCCGATCAAGCCGTCGCGCTCGTGGAACTCGCGGCTGTCGCGGTTGATCACGATCGTGTTCTTGTAGTTCGGCGCCAGGCGCCTGAACTCGGCGTCGATCAACCGGAAGCGCCGCACCATGTTCTCCCCGCTCTCGTGCGGGCGGTTGCGGAGCCGGATGTGCTTCTCGATGGTGTCGCTGCTCGACGTCAGCACGATCGTCTTGTCGGGGCTCCACCAGTCGCCGATCGGCAGCACCCCGCGCAGCGCCTCGTGATGCTCGGGCGGGTACTCGGCGATGTGCGCTTCGAGAGTGATGCGGGCGCCCTCGAAGAAAATCACCTTCCCGGGACGGTCGTTGTCCACCGCGTCGCGGTAGTTGGCATCGTAGAGCCGCGCGAAATACTCCGTGACGCCGACCGCGTTCTCGCCGGCCGCGATGTCCCGCAGCACGCGCGGATCCCAGACGCCCTTCTCGCCCTCGCCGTACGAACCGTTGTGATAGAGGTCGGCCAGCTGCCGGACGAGCGTGCTCTTGCCGACCCCCGGGCCCCCAACGATGGCGACGCGCATGGCAGAATTTGGGCACCCCATGAAGGGGTGCCCTCCTGGTATCGGGTTTAGCGCAGTCGCGCGGTGCGGCCCTTGATGGTCGCCGCCAGCGCCTTCAGGCGCTCCGCCGTGCGGCCCGTTGCCGCGGCCGCGTCGCCCTCGAGCTGCGTGGCTACCGCATCCGCCTGGTCGAGCGTGGCCGCGGCGTTGCGCTCCTTGCCCGTGCGGATGTCGTCGATCTTCTCGAGCGCCTGCCTGACCGCATTCGCCCGCGCCGGCGCCAGGCTCTTCGAGCGGTTCAGCTGATCGAGATACGCGCGCGCCACCACCGTCGTCGCCGGCCACGTGACCTTCGGCTGCTCCTGCGCGTTGAAGTCTTCGGCGCGCACGAGGATGGCCGCGTCGATCTCGTTCTGCGAGAGGTACTCGCTCGCCTTGAGGCGGAAGATGTCCATGCCGCGCGTGATCTCCGAGCCGTAGATGCTGCCGTTGTACCAGTAGGTCGACCAGTAGCCGCCCGTGATCAGGTTCTTGGCGTCGATCGGCCCGCGATCGAAATAGGCGATCTCCACCGGCTTGGTGGAATCGGTGAAGTCGAACACCGACAGCCCGCCCTGGTACCAGCCCTGCACCATGATGTCGCGGCCCGGTACCGGGATGATCGAGCCGTTGTGCGCCACGCAGTTCTCCTGGTCGGTCTGCGCCGCCGGCATCTTGTAATAGCTGGCGAACTTCAGCTTGCCGTCGACGATGTCGAAGATCGCGTCGGCGCCCCAGTTGGGCAGGTCGGTCGCGCGGCAGCGCGGACGCGTGCCGCCGCCCCACTCGTCGGTGAACACCACCTTGGTGCCGTCGTTGTTGAACGTGGCCGAGTGCCAGTAGGCGAAGTTCTTGTCGCTCACGTGATCGAGCCGCTTCGGGTTCTTCGGATCCCTGATGTCGAGCAGGATGCCGTTGCCCGAGCAGGCCCCCGCGGCCAGGCCCACTTCCGGGAACACCGTGATGTCGTGGCACTGGTTCGTCGTGCTCGTCCGCTGCGTGCCCGGGCCGTGATCGCCGCCGGCCCAGAGTCCGGCGACGTTGCCGGTCGCCGTGTCGGCGAAGATGCGCGGGCGGTTGACGATGCGCGATTTCTCCGGCGCCGCCAGCGGCACTTCGATCACGTCGATGCTGAAGAGCGCGGTCTCCGGGTTCTCCTTGGGATCGCCGCCGCCGCAGCCCGCCAGCTCCTCACCCGACCGCACCGGGCCGGTGCCCGAGCCGTAGACGAAGATGCTCTGCGTGTTCTTCGGATCGGTCACGAGCGTGTGCGTGTGCGACCCGCGGCACGTCTGGACGGCCGCGACCTGCTTCGGCTTGCGGATGTCGGTGATGTCGAAAATGCGGATGCCGCGGAACCGCTCGCTGCTGACGGGCGTGGCCACGCCGCCGACCCCGCAGTCGATGCGGCCGCGGGTCTGCTCGACCGACATGAACAGCAGGTTGCCGTGCACCGAGACGTCGCCCTGCCCGCCGGGGCACACGACCGACGCGATCAGCCGCGGGTTCTTGCCGCTTTCGATGTCGTAGGTGTTGAACCCGTGGAAGTTGCCCTGGAACATGTGGGTCCCGTTGAAGGCGAGATCCGAGTTCGCAAAGTCGAGGCCGCCGGGACGCGGCGGGCCGGTGGGCGCGGCGGGTGCAGCAGGCGCGGCGGGTGCAGCAGGTGCGGCCGGCTCCGGCGTGGCGTTGGCCGGGCGCTCGGGCGGCGTCGGATCACCCAGCGGGTTCTGCGGGTCGAAGAACCCCTCCGGCTTCGGCATCGTCGACACCAGCTCCATGTTGCGCGTTGCCACGCCGGCGTCGCGCAGGCCCGGCTTCAAGCCAACGCGGGGGTCCTTCGGATCGAACGGCGCCTGTTGCGCGGAGCCGCCGATGGCGGCGGCCACGAGCACGGCGGTGACAGTGAACACGCTGGCGGCAACGGATCTCATTTCTTCTCCTTGATGGCGTTGAGCATGGCGCCCATCCGCTCGATCTCCATGCGCTGATCGGCATCGACGTCGGCGGCAAACGCGTTGATGTCTGATTCCTGGCCCGCCCTCGGCGACGCAAACAGCTCGTCGACCATGGTGAGGGCGCCGATATGGTGCTTGATCATGCCCTCCAGGAACAGCCGGTCGAACTCGGTGCCCTTGGCCGCGGCGAGCCGCGCCATCTCTTCGGGCGTGAGCATGCCGGGCATCATCCCGCCGGGCAGGTGATGGGCGTGCTCGTCCGGCACCTTCTGGCCGCGGGCCGTCAGCCAGGTCCGCATCATGTTGATCTCGTCGGCCTGCGACACGTCGATGCGCTGCCCGAGCTTCTTCATGTCCTCGCTCTGCGAGCGCGACGGGATCATCGCCACCATTTCCACCGCCTGCGCGTGGTGGCCGATCATCCCCTGCATGAACTTGACGTCGGCCGGCGTGGCGCCGACCTTCGACAGGTCGGTGGCCTGCGCGATGGCGATCGGTCGGGTGGCCTGGCCGGGCGCCCCGGGCTGCAGGATGGGCGCGGGTTCGGTCTGCGGCGCCGCTCTCGAGGCGCCGGCGGTCTTACAGGAGGCGCCGACGGCGGCGGCCAGCAGGAGGATCGCGGTCCGGCAAATGAGGGTGTTCATCAGGAGGAGAGAATACACCGGTCAAGGGCCCGGATACCCAGGGCGGCGGTTGATCTAAGATCGAAGGGTGATTCGCACCGCGATTGCCGCCGCCGCCCTGCTGTGCGCCGCCTGCGGCGAGGGACCGATCCAGGTCACCAACATCCAGGTGGGCCGCTCCATCAATCCCGACGGCAGCGTGGCCAGTCCGTCGACGCTGTTCAAGTTCAACGAAACGATCTACGTCGCCGCGCAGACTACGGGAGGCTCCGGCACGATCAGCGTGAAGTGGATGTACGGCAGCCGCGTGATCGACGAGCCGAAGAAACAGGTGTCGTTCCAGGGTCCCGGGGCGACCGAGTTTCACCTGCAGAATTCGGGCGGCTTCCCACCCGGCGACTATAGCGTGGAGGTCTTCGTCGACGGCGTGTCGGCCGGCAAGCGAGGCTTCAAAGTGGCCGACCGCTAGGCCACAGAGACATCTTTTCGAAACACTCATCGAAAAATGTTCTTGCCAAACCCAAAGCTCCGATAACCGCACGTTGGACAAGCGCACTTTTCGAGAAGTATTTGAAGAAGAACCCTCTGTGCCTCTGTGTCTTCTGTGCCGCTTGTTCTCGGTGGCCTATTCATAGCGCAGCGCCAGAATCGGATCGATCTGGCTCGCACGTCTCGCCGGGATCAGGCCGGCGGCGGCCGACACCATGGTGAGCAGGACCATCGCCGACACCGCGATCCACGGGTCGTTCGGCTGGATGCCGTACAGCTGCGACGAAACGTAACGGCCCAGGCCGATGGCCGTGGGAATGCCGACCGCGAGCCCAATCACCAGTAACAGCAGCACCTCGCGCATGATGATCCAGACCAGGCCCGAGGGCTCCGCGCCGAGCGCCAGGCGGATCCCCAGCTCCTTCTTGCGGCGCGCGACGATGAAGGCCATGACGCCGTAGAGGCCGATCGACGCGAGCAGCGTGGCGAGCAGGCCGAAGCCGGCGGAGAGGAGCGCAATCAGGCGATCGGTCAGCAGCGTCTCGTCCAGCTGCCCCTGCAGCGTCTTCATCTCGTAGACCGGCATCGCCCCGTCCAGCTGCTTCACCTCGTTGCGAATCATGTTGAAGATCCCGGCCGACGCCTCGGTCGCGCGCACGTAGAAGGTGGCGCCGCCGTTACCCCAGTTCGGGACGAAAACCTGGCGCCGCACGCCCTCGCGGGGGCCCTCGTAGAGCGAGTTTTCGACCATGCCGATGATCTCGATGTCGAGCTTGGTCTTCGGCCCGACGCCGAACCCGAGGTGCCGGCCGATCGGGCTCTTGTCCTGGAAGAAGTGCTCCGAGAAGCGGCGGTTCACGACCGCGACCCGCGAGTTCTGCCTGATGTCCTGCTGAGTGAAGTCCCGCCCCTGCACCACCGGGATGCCCATCGTGCCGAAGTAGCCGGGCGAAAGCGCGTTCATGAACGCCTGCATGTTCTCGCCGTCCTTCGCCTCGTGGCCCTCGACCGACATGCTGCTGTCCCACTCGTTGCCGGCGAGCAGGTTGACGGCCGCGTGGCCCGCGGACTTGACGCCCGGCGACGACTTCAGCCGCTCGATCAGCTGCTGGTAGAACGACACGGTCCGCTGCGCGTCGTAGCCGTTGAGCGCGGGCGACAACTGGAACGTGACGAGGTTGTCGAGCGCCATGCCGGTGTCGGTGCCCTGGAGGTTCTGCAGGCTGCGCACGAACAGCCCGGCGCCGAAGAGCAGCAGGAAGCTCAGCGTCACCTGCGCCGCGACCAGTCCCTTGCGCAGGTAGAGCGATCCGCCGGAGCCGGCGATGGCGCCGACCGTGTCCTTGAGCGTGACCCATTGATCCGCCCGGCTGGCGCGCATGGCGGGAAGCAGGCCAAACACGATGCCCGTCAAGAGCGTCAGCACGAACGTGAACGAGAGAATCCGTAGATCGGGCGTGGGCTGGATCAGGATGGGCGAACCGCCCGCCGGAATCAGCGCGAGCAGGCCGCGCGTGAGCGCCACCGCCAGCGCGATCCCGACCGCGCCGCCGACAAGCGAGAGGAGCACGCTTTCAGTGAGCAGCTGGCGGACGAGCTGCCACCGCGTGGCGCCGATCGACAGCCGCACCGCGATTTCGCGCTGCCGCATGAAGCCGCGCGCGATCAGCAGGTTGGCCACGTTCGCGCACGCGATCAGCAGCACCAGGCCCACCATGCACATCAACACGATGAGCGCGGTCGAGAAGTCGTTCCTGAGCGGCGAGTAGCCGATGTCGGCCTTCTGGAGCCTGAGACGGCCCTGCATGAAGCGCTCGCGCGCACCGGCCGACCAGTCTTTCGCCGCCGGCAGCGTCATCTCGTAGGCGCGGATCTGCGTGAAGAGGCCCTGGAGCGGCGCGGCCGCGGATTCGATCGTGTAGCCGGGCTTCAACCGCGCGAACACCTGCACCCAGCGCGTGCGCGGATCGTCCAGGTGCACCCATTCCCACTCGGGCACGACCACCGGCTTCATCTGGATCGGCACCCTGATCTGCGGCGACCGCGCCGGATCGAGACCCGAGAACCCCGCCGCCGACACGCCAACAACCGTCATCGGGTAGTTGTTCACGAGGATCTTGCGCCCGACCACGCCCGGGTCGCGGCTGAACCGCCTGACCCAGTAGTCGTAGCTCAGCACCGCCACGGGGTGGCCCTGGTAGACCTGGTCGTCGTCCTGCGAGTTGAAGACGCGCCCCACCGCCGGCGGCACGCCCAGCATGGTGAAGTAGTTGCCCGACACCAGCTCGGCGTCGACGCGCTCGGTCTGGTTATCGACGCTGAGCGCCACCGCGGTATCGCGCCGCGCGAGGACCCCCCACAGCGGCTCGGCGCGCTTCTGGTACTCCTGGTAGATCGGATACGAGTGCGCCCGGGCACCCATGTTGCTGCCGTTGTGGGAGCCTTCCTGGTAGAGCATCACGAGCTCATCCGGGCTCTTGATCGGCAGCTTCCGCAGCAGGATCTGGTCGATCAGCGTGAAGATCGCCGTGTTGGCGCCGATGCCCAGCGCCAGCGAGAGGATCGCCACGATCGAAAACAGCTTGTTCCGGAAGAGCCCGCGGACGGCGAGCTTCAGGTCGTTGGTGGGAAGGATCACGGGGGGTTAGACGGGAATCGCCAGTAGGGGGTTGGGACTGGAAACGGGCCGAATAGCGGGCCCGGGGTCCCAACCTTGAACCCGGTTGCCCCGTCTGACGTATCAAGGTAAATCGGAGGCGTGATGTCTTTTCTGAATCGACTGCTGGGCAAGAGCGAGCCGCCAAAAGAGCGGGTCCGGGTCTGCGTGGAATGTGGGATGCCGGTGGCGGACCACAAGCAATGGTGCTCGATCCTGCAGGGACAGATCGAGCTGCAGCGCAAGGCGGAACAGAAGCCGGCCTAGTTCTCCTCTTTACATCCCACAGGAAACCGCGGTAGTCTCCTCTAGGCAACCCACAGGAGACCCGCGATGGCTGACAGCAAGTCCGAGATCCTGCAAGGCACGCTTGACCTCATGGTGCTCAAAACCCTCGACGCCATGGGGCCGATGCACGGCTTCGGCATCGCCCGCCGCATCGAGCAGATCAGCGAAGACGCGCTGCAGGTCAACCAGGGAACCATCTATCTCTGCCTGATCCGCCTGGTGCAGAAGCGCTGGATCACGGCCGAGTGGGGCACCTCCGACAACAACCGGAAGGCGAAGTTCTATTCGATCTCGAAGGCCGGGCGGAAGCAGCTCGCGGCCGAAGCGGAAAACTGGGCCCGCGTGTCCGGCGTCATCGGACGCCTGCTGCTGCTCGGCGACAGGAGGGGATGATGGC
>MELE01000198.1 GCA_001768615.1 Acidobacteria bacterium RIFCSPLOWO2_12_FULL_67_14b
CGTTAAACGTCGTGCCGGGCGCCGCACCGCCACTCGTTGTGAATGTGGCCGCATTGGCCACATACCCGGCCTGCCCACTTACCGAGGTCTGGTCGCCAGTGTTGGTGCCGGATATCGAAGCGGTTCCGCTGACCGTCAGCGTGTAAGCAGTGGTGGAACCGCCGGCAATAGTGAACCCGGCAGTCAATTCATTCAGGGTCAAGCCACACACGTCAGCATTCGTGCTGCCGTAAATATTCCACAACCAACTGCGAGGGACGGCGGTCGCCATCAGCGCCCCGCCCGCGTTGGACGCACAGATCAAATCCGCCCCCATGCCGCCGATCTCGCTCTCGTCGTGGGAATGAGTTGCGTTGGCGTACACGCCGCTGTGGGTGTGGCCAGTCGACGACTTGCCATTGATCTGCGACTGCACGTTCTCGGCAACGCCGTCGAGTTTTTCAAGCTCGGCCTGTGTGATGATCGACGATTTGATCTCACCGGCCGCATTCAGGTATAGGGCGCACGATGTGGTTTCGTATTCCAGAGTTACCGGAGCAAAAAATCGAGCTTTCCCGTCGCTCGTTTTCAAAATGACATCGAGCGACGTGCCGTTCCAATGATACAAAGACGCCCCATTTGAAGCGCCAGCCGTTTCAACCAAAACTATTTGATGCCCCGCCGCATCCTTGATGTCCAGGCCCTGCGTGTTGAGCTTCGCGGCGGTGACCGAACCGGTGACGAGCAGGCTGCCGTCGATGACGGTGCCGATGTTAACCCAGGCGGAACCGTTCCAGACCTTCGTGTAGACCCACGAACTAGCATAGGTTTCAGTGCAGGCATCACCGACGAACTTGGTGCTGCTTCCCGTCACGGCCAGCACGCGGTCGTTGGCGGCGGTGTCCGACCAGGCGGCGCTGCCGACGGTGGTATAGAAGTTGCCCGCACCACGGTTACCGGTTGCCCCCGTCGCTCCCGTCGCGCCAGTGGCGCCATCGTTGCCGTTGTAGCCTGGGTTGCCCTGCGGCCCTTGCGGCCCGGTTGGATCGGTCGGCGTGGCCGTCAGTTCGGTCTGGATGTCGTAGTCATCGGGGTCGATTTCGCTGATGTAGGCCCAGCGGATGTAGTACGGCACGCTCGCCGTCAGCCCGTTCTTGGTGTAGGTGAGCCCCGGCCCGGAGTAGAGCAGGTTGCCGGCGCCGGGCGTGAAGCCGGTGGTGGTGCTGCCCCACACCTTGAGGCCGACGAGATCGTCGCGGGCGGGATCGTCGACGGTGAGGATGACGGATGCCGGGCCGGCGGTCAGTGTGGTGGTCATGTGATCTTGCTCACGACGATGGAACCGAGCGCGGAGGCGGTCGAATAATTCCCGGCCTTGTCGACCATGCGCACGGCGACGCGATAGGTGGCGAACACCGATTCACCGCCGTGGGGCCAGTCGCGGATGTTGACGGTCGCCCAGCGCCACTGACTGCGCATCTCGATGCAGTCAGGGTCGGTCCAGATATCTCCCGTCGAGAGCACGCCGTCGGGCGTGTCGTCGCCGCCGGTGGCCGCACCACGCACCTTGCCGAAGCGGAAAACATAAGCCTCGAAGTCACTCGGCTTGGCGGGCGTCGCGCTGGCCTGGATGGTCAGCATGGCCTTGCGCCGACTGATCGACACCGAATCGACGGTCGGCGGCGGCGAGTAGTCGTGAGACAGCGTGGTGGACGTGGCGCTGTAATTCCCGTCGGTGTCGAACGGGCGCAGGTAATAGGTGTAGGTGGCGGGCGTGGTGAGCCCCCATTTCGTGAATTCGCTGGTCAGCCCGCGCTTGAGGTAGCCCGTCGCGCCCCATCCGCTGTCGGCGCTGCGTACCTCATAACCGGCAATCGGCAAGGTGGTCTGCACGCCGGCGTCGTCCCAGTCCCACTTGACGACGCCGCCGTTTTGGTTTGCCCATGAGGTTTTGACCGGCGCGGCGGGCAGGTTCGGGCGGCTCTTGCTGACCAGTATTGTCTCGACAGCCGACTGCCAACCGAACACATTGACCGCCTTCACGGTCAATGTGGCGTCACCAATCCAGTCCGCATCGATCGTCCACTCCGACGCTTTCAGCTTTGCGGTGCGCGTGGGGCGTCCGCCGGGCTTGGTGATGTTGGTCTGGTAGTAGTCGATGGGGAACTGGCTGGCGGCGTCGTCCCAATTGATGCGCACCCGCGCGGTCGTGCGCGAGGTGTCGTGGAAGGTAGCGACGACGTTCTGCGGCTTGCCTGGCACGGTGCCTTCGATGCTGATGGTGGCGGCGGAGGTCGACCAGTGCCCGGCGCTATCCTTCTTCTTGGCGTAGAAGGGCATGAATCCGGCGGTGGCCGGCGGCGTGTAGAGGCAGCTCGTGGCGATGCCGAAATACACGCGGTCGGCATTCTTCACGCCCCAATTCGAGTCGGCCTTGCGAATCTCGTACCATTCCACGTCCGGCTCGGCCGCCTCGTCCCATTCGATCTTGAGCCGGTGGTCATCGACGGCCGCCGCGAGGCCGGTGACGGCGGTGGGCGGATTCACGCGGCCCTGCACCGTATGCGTCACCTCCGCCGACCACGGCCCGAAGCGGCCCTGGTTGGCGTCGAGGTAGCGGGCGCGCAGCGCGTACTGGACGCCCTCGCGCACGTCGGCAATGGACAGCGCCGGCTCGTGGATCGGGGCACGCATGGCGTCGCGCCAGGGCGCATTGGCCGCGTTGCGCTTGATCTGCACCTGGACATGCGTCACGTCCTTGCTCAGCGTCACCGGCGATGCGATCTTGCCGCGAATGTAGTAGCGATAGACCTTGGGACTCAGGCGCTCCATCGCGGACTCGTCGGAAACCAGGTCGGAGAGCGCCGGCGCGTCGCGCACGACGTATTGCAGCAGGATCGGCGGCAGGGTGATCTTGCTGTTGAAGGTGGGGATGCTCTCGCTCTCGGTGTCATAGACGGCGGGCGAGTAGTCGCACAGCGTCAGGCGCGCGCACAGGTTGTCCATCGGCTCCACGGCCAGCACCAGGCAATCGACCGACTCGGCGGAGAGCGCGCCGAACATGAACAGGTTGCCGGGCGCGCCCTGGGTGCTGGTGACGCCGCTGGTGAGCGTGATGCTGGTGTATTCGCCGGCGGTGCCGACTGCCGCCACGGTGCGGGTGACGCTGCTGCCGTCGGCCAGGCGGATGCGGATGGTGTACTGCGGCGTCGCCGCCATCGGCACGGCTTCATCGAGCACCAGATGCGTGCTGTCCGTCCAGGTCTTGATGCGCCCGGTGCCAAGGCCCCACATCGGCACGTCATGAGTGACCTTGACGAGATCGCCGCGCATGCAGATCAGGTGCTCGATGTCGGTGTTGAGCGTGTAGGTTTCGGGTCGCAGCGCGATCTGGCGCAGATGGAAGCGGCCCTGCCTCTGCACGATGTCGGGATCGGTGACGCCCGGCAGGGAAAGGCTCTCGAACTCGGTGGCGACGGTGTCGCCGCCGCTGCCGTCGGCGTTGTAGCCGGTCGCATAGACCATGCGCTCGTCGGGCTGATAGCCGCGCTTGGCGTTGGCGAACTGCACCCGGAAGGCGTGCGGCATGCGCGGGTAGACGCGCACCGCCGAGAACCCCCAGGAGTTGTGCGGCGTGAAAAACTGCGCGTAGCCGCTGCGCACGCGGTCGATGACCACCGACCACTTGCCATCGACCATCGTCGGGCTGGCGCGGCCGGCCGCTGCGACATCCGCCAGCACATCGTAGAGGCTGCGCTGGGCAGTCAGCACGGTGTCGAAGGTGAACTTGCGCGTCCGGCAGAACTCATGCCAGTCGGCCAGCGCCGCCAGGTCGATCTTGCTGTCGGCGAGCGCGCGGGCGTTGGCCGGGTGCTGGAGGATGTAGCGGAACAGGCTGGCCGGGTTGCGGCTCGGCTGTTTGCGCGTGACGTGGCCGCCGGAGGAGGCGCCATCCGCGCCCGCGTCGGCGTAGGTGAAGCTGGTCGTGGACGGCGCGCTGGCAACCTCGATCCAGGTGCCGCAAAAGCCGCTGTCCGCCACGTCATGCACCTCGACGCGCTCGCCCGCCACCAGGCCGTGCGCGCGCGTCGTGCCGACGGTGACGACGTTGGCGGTGCGCGAGATCGAGGTGATGGCGCTGCCGATCCAGTCGCGGCAGATCGACTCCACCGTGCCGGTGATGCCATCGACGTTGCCGTTGAGCTGGTTGGTGGCGCGGATGCGCAGGGCGGTCTTGGCGAGCGTCACCCCGGCTGGCAGCACGACCGGGGCGACGTCGTTGAACCCGGTGAGCAGGCCGTAGTACATATCGTGGTAGTAGTGGCAGCCGCCGGCCTCGGCGGTGTCGTCCGAGAGCCGCACGGCGCGCACCTCGTAGCGGCCGGCGGCGACCTGCCAGGAGATCGTCGCGTTGAACGGGTCTTTGCGGATGTGCCAGGGCTCGCCGGCGCCGCCGTACTTGATGGTGGTGCTGGCGCGGGTGATGGAGCCGGAAGCCAGGGTGGCGGCCAGGCCGGTGATGGTGAGCCCGCACCCGCTGACGTTGCCGCTGCGGTTGTCCACGGTGCTGAATACCGCGCTGCCGAACACGCAGATGTCCCACAGCGGCTCCTCGCCCGCGCCGTAGTCTGGCATGCGGGTGTAGGTGGTGCCCATCTGATAGGCGGCGTCCTGCTGGTAGGCCAGCAGCGTGCCGGTCGGATCGGCGCTCGAACTGTTGCTGAGTGCGCCGTGGCGCACCACCAGCTTGCCTTCCAGGTCGAGCGACAGGCGCGTCCAGCGATACACCTTGGCGGATTCGTTGGCCGAGTCGTCCTGCCACCAGGCGGCCTCCAGATTCACCGTCTGCGTCTGGCCGCTGATCTGGAAGTTGGCATTGACCTCGTGCCAGTCGGTGAGCGGGGCGTCGTTGGCGTCCACCTTCCGGTACTGGAGCGAGCCGACCACGCCGGCCTCCAGGGCCGCGCCGGCATCCTCGCCGGAGAGCAGCACGCGCCACAAGCCCTGCGGGAAAGTCAGGGTCGCGGCGATGCTGCTGACCGTGCCATCGAGCACGCGCGAGACGCGCGGGCCGAAGTAGGCGTTCGATGCCGTCAGCGTGCCGTCGGCGCCGGCGCTGGCGAACTTGAAATGCGTGGTGTCGGTGATCTCGGTGATTTCGCCGTCGGTGCCGTTCGGGCTGGTGTCGATCCAGCCGTACCAGCCCAGGCTGTAGTTGTGCTCGGCGGACGTGGTCACCGTCACCACGTTCGCCGCACGCACGGCGGAAGTGATGGCGGCCTTCTTGCATTCCAGCTTGACGTTGACCTGTTCCTGCGCCACGTCCTTGCCGTAGATGCCGGCGAAGCGGGCATGATCCTCGGCTGTTTCATGCCAGCCGGTGATGGTTTCCAGCGTCACCTCATGGTATTGCGAGAGCGGCGTGGCGCCGATCTTGAGGTCTGTGACCTGCAAGGGGCCGTAACCCCACACCAGCAGCATGCGCAGGAAGCCCTCGGCGGTGGTCGCCTCGGAATAGGTCTGCGCGCCCACCGGCGGGGTGAAGCGATAGCGGCCCAGCACGATGGGAATGGCGGCGTAAGGGGTGGCCTGGTTGGCGCCGCCTTGCAGCAGGTACATCGGCTTGGGTTGATAGGGCGCGGGCTTGTTGCCGCTGTCGTCCTGCCGCGAGGGGAAGATGGCCCCGGCCAGCAGGCCGCCGACCTGGTTGATGCCGAAGCTGATGATCGAGGTCGCCAGCGTCGTCACGCCGGAGCCGAACGCGCCCACCCCCGCGATGACCGGCGCGACCGCCCAGGCGAACGCCGCCACGGCGAGGGTGAACAGCACCTTGCCGATGTCGTCGTCGCCGGGGGCGGCGCGGTACTCGACGCGCGCGCCGGGGCGCGGCAGGCAGGTCGCCCACTGCTCGCGCGGGATGTATTCGCCATCGACAGCCGCCACCGCCTCGCGCGCCAGCTCCGGCGGCACGTCGCGGCCGGCGATCTCGATCATCTGCGCCAGCGTCAGGCCGGCGGGCAGCTCCAGGTCGAGCCGGCGGGTGCGCAGCGGGTGCGGGCAGGCGGCCAGCGTCACGGCCGAGCCGGCGGCGCGGTAGCGATAGATGCCCGTCAGGCGCTGCTTCCAGCGGGGGCTGTCGAGCCGGTCGACCACGGCGTCCTGGCCGGCGCGCACGTGCAGGAAGAACCCCGGCTGGGTGATCAGGCCGACGTGGGTTTCTTCGCCCAGAATGCGGAAGATCGCCACATCGCCGGTGCGCGGCGCCTGAGTCCGCTCCCAGCCCTCGCGCTCGCGCGCCACCGTCTCGGTTTCGCTCGCCGCGTCCCCGGCCTCGTACTGTTCGGCCAGGCTCGGCAGCGCGATGTCGAACTGCTCGGCGTACACCAGCCGCACCAGGCCCCAGCAGTCGAGCCCGGCGCGCGTGCGACCCTTCGCCGCATAGGGCAGGCCGACGTAGAGGTTCCACCAGTCGTCGCTCATCAGAACAGCCCCGGAAAATAGCCCGGCGTGAAGGTGTGCGCCGGGAAGGGTTCGATGGCGAGCGATTCGACCGCCAGCTCCGCGCTGATGGTGCCGGCGTCGTAGGAGATGCCGCCCAGGGAGAAGCCGCCGAAGCTCACCTCGACGGTGTCCGGCGCCGAAGACAGCACCAGCTCGACCAGCACCGAGGGCGCGCTGGTGATGGTGCGCAGTTGCGGGATCAGGCTGCGCGTCACGTCATGCAGCACGATGCGGCAGCGCGGCGCGGCGGCCTGCTCCTCGGCCGGCAGCGTGATCTGGAAGGGCAGGAAGATGTAGTCCTCGCCACGGCTGGCGACGCCGTAGAGCACTTCGTCATCCGTCTCGCCGATGCGCTGGGTGTAGTGGTCGGCCAGGCGCACCGGCGTGGCGATGCCGGCGCCGGTGAGGGTCAGCAGCGTGACGAGGGTCTTGTCCGCGTCCGGCGAGAACATCGCCGCCAGCGCGGCAGGCGACAGCGACGCGAGGCGGCTCACGGCAGCACCTCGACCTCGATGCCGACCTGCCAGGTGCCGGGGGAGATATAGATCAAGGTGTAGTAGTCGCCCTCGCCCCCAGGTATCAGCCGCGCCTCGACGGTCGCCTGCGTGCGCGGATGCGGCCAGCCGAAGCGGGCGGTGCCCTTGATGGTCGACTCGATGAATGTCCGCAGCGTCTCGACCTGTGCCGAGGTCATCCAGTAGGCGACCGCCAGGCGCGAGGGCTTGGCGCCGAGCCGGCGCAGTTTCGCCGGCCCCTTGTCCATCGGCGAGCGCGCCGCCAGCACGCCGCCGGTCTCGCCGAAGCCGTCGCGCAGGGGTGCCTGCGGCAGGGTAGCCGGCCAGGTATAGGAGTAGGCCATCTCAGCGGCCCGTCAGCAGCGGCTGCATGCCGAAGCCGCCGCGCAGCGCGTTGTGGCTGGCCGCGCCCGGCCGGCGCATCTCGCCGGCCACCGCCTCGTCGATCAGCACCTCGATGCGGCGGTTGCCGCGGGCATCCTGCGTCTCGCGGGCGGTGGCGGCGGTGTTCGGCGCATTGTTGTTGACGATGACCTGGACGCTGCCGGCCGGCGCGGCCGGCGCAAGGGCGCGCATCTGCTCGGGCGTAAACACCCCTTCGCCGCGGCGCAAAACGACCGGCTCCTCGTCACTCGACAATCCGGTCACGCCGCCGCCGTGCAGGCGCCGCGCGCCGTCGAAAATGCCGGGGTCGCGCAGCCGCAGCGACGAGCCGCCGGCGCCGGCGATGCCGCCCGCGTGCTGATCCCAGTAATAGTCGGCATTGCCCTGAACGTTGCGCGCCGGATCGTCGAGATTGGTGGCCGCGCCACCCCTGAGTATCCGGCCGAGCAGCCCGTCGAGCAGACCGCCGGCGCCGGCGCCGCCACCGCCGGAGCCGGTGACGCTCTGCTCGATCTGCACGACCCATTTTTTAACGGTGAGCCGGTAGAGCGTCTCCAGCAGGGTGTTCTTCAGCGCGTCGTTGAGACGCTCCCAGGTGTTGCGACCCTTCTCGCCGATGTGCATGAAG
>MELE01000199.1:0-78 GCA_001768615.1 Acidobacteria bacterium RIFCSPLOWO2_12_FULL_67_14b
CCACACCGTCATGGTTGCGCCAACCGGGCCGCCGGGATGCAGATCGCGGGGCGCGGTGCCATCGCCGCGCCCACGCGT
>MELE01000199.1:172-21505 GCA_001768615.1 Acidobacteria bacterium RIFCSPLOWO2_12_FULL_67_14b
TTGATCCCGAACGCGCGCGTCGCGCTCGCATCGGGAAAGTCAAGCGTGACGTAGTCGTCGCCGTCGCGCACGTACCCGTGAAACCGGTTAACGAACTCGATCAGTACGACGGAAATTGTTTATCAAGCAAGACACGCTCCACGATTCGCACGGGCGCTGAGTGCAGCCCCCCTCTGGGGGGAGCGGCGGAGCGCACGGCGGCGGGTGTGTGTGCGGAGTTTTCCTCGGACAACGGGAAAGTTTTCCCCGTTCCGGGTGCGTCACGTGGACCGGTCAGCGGCCCGAACGCTGGCGTCGCAGGCTCTCGACTTCGATCGCCGCGAGTAGGGCCATCGCGCCGCCGCGATCGTCGGCGCCGTTCACCACCGGACGATTCAAGTAGTACTCCTTCGTTGGTCCCGAGCCCGTGCCCGAACACACATCGCGCACGGTGCCGTCGTCCATCACGCGCGCGGCCACGGCCGCCCAGCCGCGGTCGACGATCGGCTGATACGTCGCGCGATCGATCCACCCGCGCGCCACACCCCTCGACAACGCCGCCACCGTCATCGCCGTCACCGTCAGCTCCCGATAGCTGGTGGGCTCGTCCACCACCTGGCGCCAACTGCCGTCGTCGGATTGATGTGTCGCCAGCGCCGCCACGTGCTTGCGGTAGATCGCGAGCACGCCGGGACGATCCGGCCAGTCCGCTGGAAGGTGGGTGAGCGCCTCGGTGACGCCTAGCAGCGCGAAGCCGTTGCCGCGGCCCCAGGCATGCGGGCCGTCAGCCGAGTGAATGAAGAGGCCGTCGCCGCGCTGCAACCGGGTTGCGTACGATGTGAGCAGCTTCGCCAGGGTGGCCGAAAAAGGAACCGTGTTGGTCCCGCCGGGAAGGCGCGAGAGCAGGGCCGAGGCCATGAACATGTCGTCGGTCCATCCCGTGGCGAACCGGACATCCATCCCCGGCTGGTCGGGCAGAATGAACAAGGCCGCCTTCCGGGCGAGCGTGCCCGCGGCGCGGTTGCCGTCGAATTGCTCGGCATCGGCAAACGCTAGGTGACCGGCGAGGCTGGTCAGCCGATACGGCTCCGCAATCGCAGGCGTCTTTCCCGACAGGAAGGCCTCCATCTCGGCGCGCGGCTTCTCCCGCCAGCGATCCTCGCCCGTCAGGACCGCGAGCCGGAACGATCCCGACCACGCCAGCGCCGGGATGTAGCTCATGATTGGTTGTGCGGGGTATTTCGCCGCGAGGACTCGCGCAATGTCGAGAGGTGGGCGTCCGGCCATCGATTGGGGCGCTTGGCGCGCCCACACCAGTCCCAGTGTTCCATGCGACGACGACAGGCCCGACACTCCGACCAGAGCAGCCGCCACACCCACGACCGCGCGAAATCTCATGCCATGGCCTCGTTGGCGGGCATCCTACACCCCGGTAAGCGATGACCGCGACATGTTCGTATGGGACAATGCCGAGGTTTCGACCGTAAGCGCCGGCGGACCGGTGTGTCCCCGGGATCAACGAAGGAGCAGGGAATGATTCGCAAGAGCGCAATGATTCTAGTATGCGCGGCGCTGCTGGCGCCGTCGGTGGCCTGGGCCCAGGACGCGAAGGCGTTCCTTGGGGACTGGGTGCTCACCATCGAGGGCCGTCGTGGTCCCCAGGAGCGGCCCCTCAACATCAAAGACACGGCCGGCAAGCTGTCGGCCGAGCTCGGCGGCGGCCGCGGCGGGCCGGTCACCATCACCGACATTACGGCCAAGGGTGCGGACCTGATCCTCAAGTGGAACCAGGAAGGCCCGCAGGGAACGATCGACGTCGTGATGACGCTCACGCTCAAGGACGGCACGCTCACCGTCAAGCAAGACATGGCGGGCGGCCAGTTCAGCCAGACCGGCACCGGCAAGAAGAAGGGCTAAGCCACTCTACGGCGCGTACCAGCGCCTCAATTGCGATTCGAGTCCGGCGGACGCTTCGAACAGGTCCGCCGGATATCGACGAAACCGCAGCATCTCCTGAAAAATCAGGAAGCGCTCGTCCGCGTTGGCCGCCAGGCCGGCGAGGTATTGCAGCCGCAGGTGGCGCTCGCGGTTGATCTCGGCCCCGGCCAGCCACGGGGCCAGGTCGCGGGCCCGCCCCGCATACGTGCCCAGAATGGCCGCGGCCGATTTCAGCGCCACCTCTTCGAGAGACCGGTGCACCGCGTCACTGGCCTCCAGCCGCGCGTCCAGCGCCGCCTCGCTGATCAAGGCCGCGTCGACGCGGCCAAGCGCCACCAGGTCGTAGCCCTCTTCCAACAGGTCGGGATTCCAGAGCGTGGTGTCCGGAAAGACCCGCGCAAAGGTGGCGATCTCGCTTTTCACCGACGGCACGTCGGTTTCGTAGAGCGGGATCCACTGCGTGACGACGCCGCCCGGATTGAGGTGTGCGCGCGCCAATTGCAGATACTCGAGCGAATACAGGGTGGCCGCGCCGCGCACCCATGGGTGAATCGGGTCGGACGTAATGATGTCGAAGCGCTCGCCGGTCGTCAGCAGGAAGTGCCGCGCATCGTCGAACACGAGCTGGATGCGCGGATCGTCGAAGACATGGTGGTTCTCGTTGCCGAAGTACCTCCGGGCGCTTGCGGGCACCACCGGCTCGATCTCGCAAATCACGATGCGCCCGACCTCGGGGTGAATCGAGAGGGCGCCCGCGGTGACGCCGGCGCCGACGCCGACGATCAGCACCGAGCGCGGGCGCGGATGCACGAGCGCGGGAATGTGGCCGAGCATCCGCTCGAGGCGCATGTCGACGTCCATGTCCGACGCTTCGACCTTGCCGGCGATGTGAAATTGCCGCGCGCCGCCGACGCCTTCGGTGACCGCCACCGACGCCGTGGATCCTTCGGCCACATAGAGGAATCGCTTGATCGAGTTCCACGAATTCACCGACCGGCCGTAGGCGATCAGCCGGCCGGGGACCGGCGGAACCATCCAGAGCGCGATCGCAATGGCGGCGCCCGCAAGGGCCAGGGCTGACGGCCGCCGCGGGCCGGGCGCGCGCCGGAGGACGGCGACGCCGGCGACCGCCGCCAGCAGCACGAGCGCTTGCTGCGATCGCTGGCTGCCCAGATAGGGGATGCCGATGAGCGTGAGCCCGAGAGCACCGGCGAGGGCGCCGGCCGTGTTGATGGCGTTGATGCGGGCGACGTGCCGGCCGAAGTCGGCTCCGCCCGCCGCCAGGGTCAGCGGAAAGCTCGCGCCCCACAACACCGCAGCGGGCAGCAGGGCTGCGGCGCACCGAAAGGCGTCGAACGCGAAGGTCAGCGGCGGTGACGATCGGACCCACGGCAGAAACGTCGTCGTCGGCTGCCAGAGCGGAAGCTGGTAGACGATGGCCCAGGAGCCAAAGCCGATGGCGATCGCGAGCAGTACCTGCACGCGGCCCAGCGCTGTCACCGGATCGGTGGCGCGCCGCGCGACCGACGAGCCGGCGAGGCTGCCGATGCCCAGGCCGCCGAGAAACACCGCGAGGATGAGCGAGAAGGTGTAGACGCTCGCGCCGAAGAGCAGGGAGAGCTGACGCGTCCACACCACCTCGGCGCCAAGCGCCGTCAGCCCCGACAGCGCCGCAACGACGTAAATCGCCGATGGCACAGGTGGGGACGAACCTTTAGGTTCATCCGGAGGAACGACTTGTGGGGACAAACCTTTAGGTTTGTCCGCCAGCCACCACGCTCCGATCGCCACGCCGAAGTTGATCGCGACCGCGACGGATCCGGCGATCACCGTGTCGTAGACGCGCAGCAGGTAGAAACCTGCGAGCACCGTGCCGAAGGCGCCGCCCGCGATGTTCGCGGTGTACAAAAAGCCCACCGCGGACGCGCTCTCGCGATCGCCGCTGAGCCAACGGGAAATCGCGGGCAGCGTGGCGCCCATCAGCATCGTCGGGGGCGTGAGCACCAGCGCGCAAACGAAGGCCCGGAGCATGACGCCGGCAAAGCCGTAGCCCACCATGGCCACGTACGCCTGTTGCACGTAGGGCAGGGCCAGTGGGATCGCGATGCCGAGCAGTCCGATGCCCGCTTCCAGCGCTGCGATCACGCGCAGCGGATGCCACGACGCGGTCACCAATCGAGGCAAGAGCGCGCTGCCGAGCGCCATGCCGCCCATGAAGCTGCAGAGGATGACGGCGACCGACAGCGACGAGGCGCCGACCACGAGCTGGACCAGGTGAAACCAGACCGTTTCGTAAATGAGGGCGGCGCACCCGCTGGCGAAGAACAGGAGGGACAGAAGACGCACGTAGTGGCATCCTACACCGCGTGGCGTCCTTCGACGTGATCGTGCTCGGCCTCGGCGGCATGGGCAGCGCCGCCGCGGCGCACCTGGCCGCGGGCGGGCAGCGGGTGCTCGGACTCGAGCAGTTCCAGCCCGCGCACGGGTTCGGGTCGAGCCATGGCCGCTCGCGCGTGATCCGACTTGCGTACTTCGAGCATCCGTCGTACGTGCCACTGTTGCTGCGCGCGTACGAACTCTGGGAGCAACTCGAGCGGGACTCGGGCCGGTCGCTCCTGACGATCACCGGCGGCCTGATGGTCGGAACACCAGAGAGCGAGGTGGTGAGCGGCAGCTTGCGGAGCGCGCGCGAACACGGACTTGCCCACGAGATGCTCGACGCCGCAGAAATCCGCCGCCGGTTTTCACCGTTCACGCCGGGGCCGGGCATCGTCGCGCTCCATGAGCCGCGGGCGGGCGTGCTGCGGCCGGAGGAGGCGATTCACGCCCATCTCGAGCGGGCATGCGCAGACGGCGCGGACCTGAGGTTCGGCGAGCGCGTCGTCGACTGGCACGCAGGTCCCTCCGGCAGCGTCGAGGTGCGGACCATGAGGGAGCGCCACGAGGCCGGCCGGCTCGTGATTGCCCCAGGTGCATGGGCTCCCGCCCTGTTCAAGCTGCCAAGCCTGCCGCTCGAGGTTGAGCGGCAGGTGTTGTACTGGTTCGATCCAGTGGGCGGCGCCGCCGCGTTCGCGGCTGACAGGTTCCCGATCTACATCTGGGACCTCGGCGCGGGCGTGCAGTGTTATGGCTTTCCGGCGGATGAGGCCGGCGTCAAGGTCGCGTTCTTCCGTACGGGCGGCGGCGCGCGCTGCACGGCGGATTCGGTGGAGCGCGTGGTCGAGCCGGACGAAGTGATCGCCATGCGCCACGCGCTTGCGCCGTGCCTGCCCGCCCTGGCGTCAGGCCGGCTCACCGAAACGGCGACGTGCATGTATACGCTGACGCCCGATCACCACTTTGTGATCGGACTGCATCCCGACCATTCGCAAGTGGTCATCGCCTCGCCGTGCTCGGGTCACGGTTACAAATTCGCCAGCGTCGTCGGGGAGATTCTGGCTGAGCTGGCGATCGAGGGCACGACCCGACAGATCGACCTGTTTGCACCGTTGCGATTTCGGCTCCGGCCGGGGGCATAATGGCCGCTGACCGTTGGAGGCCGCCATGAAGCACATCGCCTTTGCCCTCACCATCACCCTGACCATTCCATGGACCGCCGCCGCCCAGCACGAGCAGCATGGCGCGGCCGGCGAGAAGCTCGGCACCGTGCACTTCGAGACCTCGTGCAACGTGGCGACCCGCGGCGACTTCGATCGCGCGGTGGCGCTCCTGCACTCGTTTGAATACCGGCCGGCGATGGAGACCTTCACCAAGGTGCTCGCCACCGATTCGTCCTGCGCCATCGCCTATTGGGGCATCGCGCTGTGCCACTGGGGCAACCCCTTCGCTGGCCTGAAGGCCGGCCCGGCGCTCGAGCGCGGCCGCGAGGCGGCCGATCAGGGCCTGGCCACGGGCAGGCCGACGCCGCGCGAGAAGGCGTTCATCGCCGCCGTCGGCGAGCTGTACAACTCGGCCGCCACCGTGCCGCATCGCGACCGCACGCTCGCGTATGCCAGCGCCATGGAGGCGCTGCAGCGCGACCATCCGCAGGACATGGAAGCGAAGATCTTCTATGCCCTCGCCGTGAACCAGACCGCGCCTCCCACGGACAAGACCTACGCCGCGCAGCTCAAGGCGGCGGGGATTCTCGAGCCGCTGTGGAAGGCGCACCCCGATCATCCCGGCCTGCCGCACTACATCATCCACGCCTACGATCATCCGCCGCTGGCGGCCAAGGCGCTCGATGCGGCGCGGCGCTACGCGAAGATCGCGCCGTCGGCGCCCCACGCGCTCCACATGCCGTCGCACACCTTCACGCGCGTCGGCTCGTGGAAAGAGTCGGCCGACACCAACATCGCGTCGGAGGCCACGGCGCTGAAACAGAACGTGGTGGCCGAAGCGCTGCACGCGATGGACTACCAGGCCTATGCGTACCTGCAGATGGCGCAGGACCAGGCGGCGCGCGGCGTGCTCGGCCGCATGTCCGGCGTGGCCGCAAAGCTCGATCTCACCGCGATGGGCGGCGCCGCGCCGCCGGTGGCCGGCGTCTACGCGCGCAATGCCATCGCCGCGCGCTACGCGCTCGAGCGCGGGGCGTGGGCCGAGGCCGCGGCCCTCACGGTCCAGCCCTCGCCGTTCCCGTACGCCGACGCCATTACGCACTTCGCGCGTGCCCTTGGCGCGGCCCGTTCCGGCGCCGCCGCGGCCGCCGGTCCGGATATCGAGCGGCTCGCCGCCCTGCGCGACACGCTGGCCGCCGCCAAGGACGCGTATTGGACCGAGCAACTCGACATCCAGCGCCAGGTGGCGACCGCGTGGCAGACCTTCGCCGGCGGCAAGCGCGAAGACGGGCTGCGGCTGATGCGCGCCGCGGCGGCCGCCGAGGACGCGACTGACAAGTCGGCGATCAGCCCGGGGCCGATCGCGCCGGCACGCGAGCTGCTTGGAGAGATGCTCCTCGAGGCCGGCCAGGCGAAGGATGCGCTGGTGGCCTTCGAGGCCACGATGCAGAAGGAGCCAAACCGGTTCCGTGGTGCCTACGGCGCCGCCAGGGCGGCCGAAGCCGCGGGCGATCGCGCCAAGGCATCCAGGTACTACCAGCAGGTCCTGACCATCGCCAAGGACGCCGACACGCAGCGCGCCGAACTCCAGCACGCCCGGACGTATGCGGGACAATCGCGACGGTAGGCGAAGACAAGGGAGGCATGATGCGAACCGCTGGTGCGCTGTCGCTGATCGCGATCGTCGTTCTGGTCTCAGTGTCGGCGGGGCCGGCTGCCCGCGCGCAAACCCGGCTGCGCGTTTTGATTTCGGTCGACATGGAAGGTGTCGTCGGCACCGTGACCGGCGACCAGCTCGGGCCCACGGGCTTCGAGTACGGGCGCTTTCGCGAATTCATGACGCGCGAAGCCCTGGCGGCGGCCACCGCGGCCGGCGCCGCCGGTGCCACCGAGGTGATCGTCGCCGACGCGCATGGCAACGGCGAGAACCTGCTCATCGAGCAGTTTCCCCCCAACGTGCGGATCATCCGATCGTGGCCGCGCCAACTTGGGATGGTGGCCGGCGTCGATCAGCAGGTCGACGCGGTGATGTTCATCGGCTACCACGCCTCGACCAACAACGTGAAGGGCGTGCGTGCCCACACGTTTTCGAGCGGTACCCTGACCCGGGTGGCCCTCAATGGCGCGAACGTATCCGAGGGGTCGTGGGCTGCGGCCATTGCCGGTCATTTCAATGTGCCGGTGATCATGATGTCGGGCGACGACGCCGCGATTGCCGAAGTGCGGTCGGCGGTGGGCAACATCGAGGCGGCCGAAACGAAGCGGACGCTGGGGTTTCACTCCGCGATCACGCTGACGCCCCAGGCGTCGTACGACCTCATCGCCGCGCGCGTGAAAGCGGCGATGGCCCGCCGCGGCGAGTTCAAGCCGTACAAGGTGAGCACGCCCGTCACGGTGGACGTGAGTTTCAAGAACTACACGCCGGCTGAAATGCTGGCGTACTTGCCCGGCTTCGAACGCACCGACGCGCATTCGATCCGCTTTCGGGCCAGGGACATGGTCGAAGCCGAAGCCATTCGAACGTTCCTCACGACCTATCGCCCGGACATGTCGCCGTAGAGCAACCCGGCGGATTGACCGTTCCCGCTCGTGAGCGTAGGCTACGCCTGCGTGTCGCTGACCGTTGGCTCTCGCCTCGGGTCGCACGAGATCCTGGCCCTGCTTGGTGCCGGCATTGCGGCGAACAGGGACGCCGCGATCCCCGTGAAGACGACGCCTCGGTTCCTCTTTGGACAGCCAGTCGAGTTCGCACGCGGCGCTCGGCTGGCCGGCAATGTGTTCTCGCGGCGCAATGCGGACGTCATGCCGGATGGGCGGATGCTGGGCGTTATCTATGCGGGTTCGCTGCAATCAGGGAACCTGGGCGCGCCGCAGATCCGCGTCGTCCTCAACTGCTTCGACGAGCTGCGCCAGCGCGTGCCTTAGAGATTCGCGAGCTTGAAGATCGCCTTCGCCATCCCCGAATAATCCTCTTCACCTTCGCCGGCGGCGATCTGCGCCTGCACGAGTTGCTGCACGACGGCGCTGGTGACGGCCGGCACGCCGTTTTCAGCGAGCGTGCTCATCGCGATCCCCAGATCCTTCTGGAACAGCTTCGCCTTGAACCCGGGCTTCCAGTTGCCGGTGATCATCCGCTCGCCGTGCACGTCGAGCACGCGGCTCTGCGCGAACCCGCCCATCAACGCCGCGCGCACTTTCATCGGATCCACGCCGGCCTTGCGCGAGAGCGCGATCGCCTCCGCGACCACGGCCATCGTGCCGCCGAGCACGATTTGATTGCAGACCTTGCAGATCTGCCCGGCGCCCGAGTCCCCGACGTGGACGATGCGCTCGGGTTTGCCCATGGCGCCAAGCAGGTCGCGCACCGATTCGAGCGCGGCCGCGTCGCCGCCCACCATGAACGTGAGCGTGCCTTCGATGGCGCCGATCTCGCCGCCGCTCACCGGCGCGTCGAGCAGCGCGCCACCGAGTTGCTTCGCGCGAACGGCGAGCCGCCGCGCGATCGCGGGCGCGATGGTGCTCGAGTCGACGATCACGGTGCCCTTCGACATCGCGCCGAAGACGCCGTGGTCGCCCTCCAGCACCAGGCTGACGTCGGGCCCGTCGGGCAGCATCGTCACGATCTTCGTGACCGCGCGCGCGACCTCGGCGGGGGAACCGGCGGCCCTGGCGCCTGCCGCGACCAATTCAGACACGGGGCCGCGGCTGCGGCTGTGGACCACGAGCGGGAAGCCCTTCTTGAGGAGATTGAGGGCCATGGGTTTACCCATGAGGCCGAGACCGATGAAACCGATGGTGTCAGACATGGCGGAATCATAGTGCAAGGGTGCGCGGGTGCTTGGGTGCTTGGGTGCTTGGGTGCTTGGGTGCATCGCGCTGCGGGCCGTTTACCTGGCGTATGATTCCGACGTGCGCGACCGCACGACATGCCTGGTGCGACGTTGCTCACCCTCCGCCTGACCCTGGCCGCACTCGTTGGGATTGCCGCGCCAACCTGGGCGCACCCTGCCGGCGCGCCTCGCCAGGCGCCCGACTCCGCCGTTGCCGAACGCCGGGTTGTCGCCGCGGTGTCGCTGGCAGCTGAGCAGCCGATCCGCCTTGACGGGTTGCTCGACGAGGAAGTCTGGCGTCGCGCCGTACCGGCCACCGATTTCGTGCAGCTGGATCCCGACAACGGTGCCCCGGCGACCGAGCGCACCGAGGTGCGCGTCGTCTTCACCGCCCACAGCCTCTATCTGGGTGTGCTCTGCCTCGATTCGGAGCCCGACAAGCTGTTTGGCAACCAGATGCAGCGCGACCAGCCGTTCTCGGCCGACGATCGCTTCATGTGGGCCATCGACACGTATCTCGATGGCCGCACGGGTTACTACTTCGAAATCAACCCGTCGGGCGCGATGGGCGACGGGCTGCTCGGTGGCGTGGCGAGTGGCGCCGGCGGCACTTCCGCAAACAAGCAGTGGGACGGCATCTGGAATGCGCGCGTGCGCCGCACCGATCGCGGATGGTCCGCCGAGATCGAACTGCCGTTCCGCACCTTCAACTTCGACACCAGCGGCGCAGGGTGGGGCATCAATTTCCAGCGCACGGTGCGCCGGAAGAACGAGGAGAGCGTGTGGTCGGGCCACCTGCGGAACCAGGGGCTCCTCCGCATGTCGAACGCGGGGCTGCTCACCGGGCTGCGTGATGTCGATCAGGGACTCGGCCTCGACGTGAAGCCCTACGCGGTCGCGTCGGTGTCGGACACGGCGTCCTCAGCCGGGCGAGGCGAGGCGACCGCGGGTCTTGACGTGTTCTACAACCTCACGCCGGCCCTTCGCGCGAACCTCACGGTGAATACCGACTTTGCGGAGACCGAGGTCGACGATCGCATCGTGAACCTGACACGCTTTTCGGTGTTCTTTCCCGAGAAGCGCGCGTTCTTCCTCGAAGGGTCGAGTGCGTTCGACTTTTCGCGCGAGCCGGGCAACGCCATCGTCCCCTTCTTCAGCCGGCGCATTGGCCTCGGCGCTGCCGGCCAGCCGCAGAAGATCGACATCGGCGCCAAGCTCACCGGGCAGGCGGGCCGGCAGGACATCGGCGTGCTCCACGTGCGCACCGGCCGTGAGGACCACATCGGCCCCGAAGACTTCACGGTGGCGCGCCTCAAGCGCCGGATGCTGTCCCAGTCGTACGTTGGCGCCATCTACACTCGGAGGGCCGACGTCGACGGCCTCGTCGCCGACCGCCATACGGCGGGCGCAGATTTCAGCCTCGCGACCTCGCGGTTCCGGGGCAGCCAGAACCTGGAGCTGAGCGGGTTTCTCGTGTGGAACTCCACCGAGGCCGGCACGAGCGGTGAGAACCTCGCGTACGGGTGGCGCTTCTCGTACCCCAACGACTTGTGGAGCGCGCGCGTCTCGTTTCGCGAAATCCCTCGGAACCACGATCCCGCCGTCGGGTTCAAGCAGCGCACCGGCTACCGGCGGTGGAACCCGGTGGTCGACTTCTCACCAAGGCCGCAGGCGCATCCCTTCATCCGCCGGTTCCGGTTCGGCGCCAATGTTGACATTCAGACCGACACGCACGGCGCACCGCTCTATCGGCAATCGGATCTCACCGTGCTGGAAGTGGACCTGCACTCGGGCGACCGGATCCAGCTCCAGGTCCTGCCGGAATACGAGCGGCTCGACGAAGACTTCGAGATCGTGGAGGGGGTCACGCTACCGGTCGGGCGGGAGTACAGCTTCATGCGTTATCGGGCGTCGTTCACGTCGGCCGACCGGCGGCGGGTGTCGATTGCGCCTGAAATCCGGTGGGGTGAGTTCTATTCCGGCCGGCGACGGGAAACGAGCGTGCGCATCACCTTGCGCCCGCGCAACGGCATTCGGGTGACGACCGAGTTTGAATGGAACCAGGTGCGTCTGGCCGAAGGCGCTTTCGATACGCGGCTGCTCCGAATCGAGGGCAGCACTCAATTCAATCCGTGGGTGGCCTTCGTCAACACGGTGCAGTACGACTCGCTGTCGGGCCAGCTCGGCTGGCAGGGGCGCTTTCGCTGGATCCTCGAGCCGGGGAACGATCTGTATTTCGTCTACACGCAGAACTGGGTCGAGGACGCGGTGAGGGAGCGCTTCCTCACGCGCGATCGGAAGGCCGCGGCCAAGCTCGTTTACACGCGCCGGTTCTGAGCGGTCGGGGCGAGGGTTGTCAGAACCGGGCCCGATGATGCCTGACTGGATCCAATTCTCCGAAGTCTTGTAATTTCTGCCACTTAGGGGAGGTGCTCCGGCGAAATCCGGCCATCCTGCCGTATAATGTCCGCAAGGGGGCTGCGGGGGCGAATGTTCGAGCGATATACCGAACGAGCCAGGCGGGTACTGTTTTTCGCCCGCTACGAAGCAAGCCAACTCGGTAGCATTTCCATTGAAACCGAGCACTTGCTGTTGGGTCTGATTCGTGAAGGCAAGGGCCTCACGAGCCGGATCTTTGCCCGATCCCACCTGTCCCTGGAAAACATCCGCAAAGACATCGAAGGCCGCACCGTCTTCCGCGAGAAGGTCTCCACGTCGGTCGAGATTCCGTTCAGCACCGAGACCAAGCGCGTCCTGCAGTACGCGGCCGAAGAGGCCGATCGGCTCCTGCACAATTACATCGGCACCGAGCACTTGCTGCTCGGCATCCTGCGCGAAGAGCGCTCGGTCGCGGCGACCATCCTCATGGAAAAGGGGATGCGCCTGCACCAGGTGCGCGAAGACATCGTCCAGCTGCTCAACGAGAAGACGTCGCTCAACCGCGTGAAGGAAACGCCGCTGCTGGCCGAGTTCAGCCGCGACCTCACCGAAGCCGCGATGAAGAACACGCTCGATCCGCTGGTCGGACGCGACTACGAGCTCGAGCGCGTGCAGCAGGTGCTGTGCCGCCGCACCAAGAACAACGCGGTCCTGATCGGCGAGCCCGGCGTCGGCAAGACGGCCATCGTCGAGGGGCTCGCGCAGAAGATTGTCTACGGCGACGTGCCGCACTTCCTCGCGGACAAGCGCCTGCTCGCCCTCGACATCTCGCTGATCGTCGCCGGCACCAAGTATCGCGGCCAGTTCGAAGAGCGCCTCAAGGCGATCATGAAGGAGCTGACCGACAACCCGCACATCATCGTCTTCATCGACGAGCTGCACACGCTCGTCGGGGCGGGGTCGGCGGAAGGCTCGCTGGATGCCGCGAACATCCTGAAGCCGGCGCTCAGCCGCGGCGAGATCCGCTGCATCGGCGCGACCACGCCCGCGGAGTATCGGAAGTACATCGAGAAGGACCGCTCGCTCGAGCGCCGCTTCCAGGCCATCAAGGTGGATCCGCCGTCGGAAGGCGAGACCATCTCGATCCTGCTGGGCGTGAAGGATCGCTACGAGCAGTTCCATCGCGTCGAGTACACGCGCGAGGCCCTCGAGGCCGCCGTCTACCAGTCGAGCCGCTACATCACCGACCGGTTCCTGCCCGACAAGGCGATCGACCTTGTGGATGAAGCCGGCGCCCGCGCCAAGCTGCGCGAGGCGGGCTACAGCGAGGAATTCGGCGAGATCAACAAGAGCATCCGCGTCGCGGTCGAGCAGATGGAAAGCGCGGTGTCGGCGAAGGACTTCGACAAGGCGCAGTTCTATCGCGAGCAGGAGCAGGTGGCGCGCGAGAACCTGCAGTTCGTCCGCGAGAAGTTCGACGTCCGGTCGAGCGCGCGCAAGGTCGTGGTGTCGCGCGCGGAAATCGACGAGGTCGTCTCGAAGTGGACCGGCGTGCCGCTGGCCTCGATCAACCAGGACGAGAGCGACAAGCTGATTCGCATGGAGGGCGACCTCCACAAGCGCGTCATCAGCCAGGAGCGCGCCATCTCCGCCGTCTCCCGCGCCATCCGCCGCTCGCGCGCCGGGCTCAAGAGCCCGAACCGGCCCGTCGGCAGCTTCATGTTCCTCGGCCCGACCGGCGTCGGCAAGACGGAGCTGGCGCGGGCGCTCGCGCAGTTCCTGTTCGGCAGCGAGAACGCGCTCATCCGCTTCGACATGTCGGAATACATGGAGAAGCACTCGGTCTCCAAGCTGATCGGCTCCCCGCCCGGATACGTCGGGCACGAAGAGGGCGGCCAGCTCACCGAGAAGGTGAAGCGGAATCCGTATTCGGTGGTGCTGCTCGACGAAATCGAGAAGGCGCACCCCGACATCTTCAACATCCTGCTGCAGGTGTTCGAAGACGGCCACCTCACGGACGGCCTGGGCAACCGCGTCAATTTCAAGAACGCGATCCTGATCATGACCTCGAACATCGGCGCCCGCTTCATCCAGAAGAAGGCGTCGATGGGCTTCCAGTCGGACAATGCCGGCGATGCCAGCAAGGGCGTGCAGGACATGGTGCTCGGCGAGGTGAAGCGGACCTTCAATCCCGAGTTCATCAACCGCGTCGACGAGCTGATCGTGTTCGAAGCGCTGAGCGACGACGACCTGCGGCAGATCCTGTCGCTGCTGGTGGATCAGCTCAACATGAACCTGCTCGATCGGCGGATGAAGGTGATCGTCTCGCCGGAGGGGGTGGACTGGATCATCGACATCACGTGTAAGGACCGTTCCTATGGCGCACGCCCGTTGCGCCGGGCCATCCAGAGGTACATCGAGGACCCGCTGGCCGAGGAACTCATTCGCGGACACCTGCAGGGCGGCGAAATCGAGGTCTACCTGGAAGGGGGCCAGCTGGCCTACCGTCCAGCCGGCCAGCCGGTCGTGGCAGGCCGCCGATTGAGCTCGAACGTCTGAAGTTGCGGTAGGATTAAGGGTTGATTAGCCAGCGCCCGATGGGCTTGTACGCTGAAATGTTCAGAATTCTTGCGGTTCTTGCGATATTGGTGGCCCCTGTATCCGCCTCCGCGGCCGAACAAGCTCCCGCCGCTACGGCGAGCCAAGCTCCTGTCCGGCAGCCGCCTGCTGGCTCCGGCCCGGTGATCCGGCAGACCGAGATCCGGTTCCACCCGGTCAACGAGTCGATCATCGAGCCGCAGACCTACCTGTATTACATCCAGACGCCGTTCAGCCGCCCGTCGGAGGGCGCGTGGACGCCGTTCAACGAGGCCACCGAGAAGCTGCTGCTGGACGACTTCAAGCGGCTGTGGGCGACCAACTTCCTCGACAACCTGTGGATCGAAACCCTCGACGAGCCTTATGAGAACGGCGTCATGGGCAAGCGCGTGATCTACCACATGGAGGAGCGCCCGCGCGTGAAGATGGTCGACTACACCGGGTCGACCAAGGTCGAGCGCACGAAGATTGACGAGAAGATGAAGGAGCTGGGCGTCTCGCTGCGCCTGGACTCGTTCCTCGATCAGGCGGTTGTTCGCCGCGTCCAGGGCCTGGTCAAGAGCTTCATGGCCGACAAGGGCTACGAATTCGCCGAGGTCACCTCGTCGGTCGAGCCGCTGCCCACCGGCCCCAAGCTCGTGCGGGTCGTGTTCGACGTCAAGGAAGGGCCGAAGGTGAAGGTCCGGGACGTCAACTTCCTGGGCAACACGGCGGTCGGCGACGGCGCGCTGGGGCGCCAGATGAAGTCGACCAAGGCCCACGGCTGGCTGTCGTTCATCACCGGCAAGGGCACCTATCAGGAAGCGAAGTTCGAGGAAGACGCCGAGAAGATCGTCGAGTACTACCGGAACAAGGGCTACATCGCCGCGCGCGTGGGCCAGCCCGAGATCAAGGTTCTCGAAGACAGCCCCGACAAGGAAACGCGCTGGGTGCAGCTCGACATCCCCGTGGACGAGGGCCCGCGCTACCGCGTGGGCGAGTTCAAGTTCGACGGCAACAAGGTCGTGAAAACCGAGTTCCTGGCGCCGCTGTTCAAGATGAAGGCGGGCGACTGGTACACGGAGAAGAACGTCCGCAAGGGCCTCGAGAAGGCGCGCGAGCTCTACGGCGGCGGCGGCTACTTCGAGTTCACCGGGTATCCCGACCTCGAGCCGGTCGCGGCCGCCGAAGGACCCATTGCCGGACCGGCCCAGCCGACGGTGAACGTGACGATGCGGATGCAGGAAGGCGAGCAGTACTTCGTCAACCGTCTCACGTTCGTCGGCAACACCACCACGCGCGACAACGTGATTCGCCGCGAGGTCCGGCTGGTCGAGGGCGGCATCTTCAATACCGAGGCGCTGAAGTTCTCGGTGAAGCGCCTGAACCAGCTCGGCTACTTCAAGCCGCTCGAAAACGGCCAGGGCATCGACGTCCAGAAGACGCCCAACACCAAGAACGAGGTCGACGTCACGCTGAAGCTGGAAGAGCAGAACCGCAACCAGCTGACGTTCGGCGCCGGCGTGTCGCAGTTCGAGGGCTTCTTCGGGCAGCTTTCGTTCCAGACCGCCAACTTCCTCGGCCGCGGCGAGGCGCTGACCGTGTCGCTGCAGGTCGGGTCGCGGTCGGAGAACTACCAGATCGCCTTCTCCGAGCCCTTCCTCTTCGATCGCAACATCACCGGCGGCGTCGACGTCTACAAGCGGACGCTGCGCTACATCGACCAGTTCACGCAGGAAGCCACCGGCGGCAACATCACCAGCGGGTTCCCGCTGGCCGGGTTCTCCCGCATGTTCCTGACCTACAGCTACGAGGCGGTGAAGGTCTCGGATCTCAATCCGGTCTACTACGCGCCCGAGCTGGTGCAGCGCAATCCCTACCTGGCCGACTCGCTGCTGATCGGCGAGGGCGGCAAGCGCACGATCAGCAAGGTCACGCCGAGCTTCGTGCACAACACCGTCGACAACCCGATCTTCCCGAACACCGGCACGCGCCTCACCGGGTCGATGGATTTCGCCGGCATGGGCGGCAACACGAATTTCCTGAAGCCGCGCTTCGAGTTCGCCAAGTTCATGCAGCACACGCGGCGGACCTCGATGGGGTTCCGCACCCAGATCGAGTACATCCGCCCCTACGGCAGCACCACGAGCATCCCGATCACCGAAGCGCTGTACCTCGGCGGCGAGTACACGATCCGCGGCTACGACATCCGCTCGATCGGCCCGCGCGACACCCTGAACACGGGGCTCGTGCTGGGCGGCAACAAGAGCATGCTCTTCAACGCCGAGTACCTGATTTCGATCGCCGGTCCCGTGCGTCTCGTGCTCTTCTACGACACGGGCCAGGTCCGCGACATCGGCCAGTCGTTCGTGTGGAAGGAAGACATCAGCGAAACGGTGGATCCGGGCCGGCCGACCCTGTTCGACCCGTTTACGACCACGAGCCTTGTCGATCCGAACGCGCCGCCGCCGTTCCAGCAGGTGATCGGGCAGACGAGCGCGTTCAAGACGTCGACCGGTGCGGAGATTCGGTTCTTCATGCCCGTACTGAACGTGCCGTTCCGGCTGATCTTCGCGTATAACCCGCAACGGTTCGGCGTGCTCGACAATAATTTCCGGCCCGCCAAGCGGTTCACGTTCAAGTTCGCGGTGGGCTCGACGTTCTAGGCCACAGATTAGACACAGATTGGACACGCAGGGAATGTTGATGCGCTCATTTAGGGTTTGTGCGTTCGTGGTTCCGTTCGTGGTACTGGCGGCCGGCTGTTCGGGCGAGTTGGACAAGCTGCCGACCACGCCGGATCCGGTGCAGGTGACGGAAACCTTCACCGGCACCATCAACATCAACGGCGCGGCGTCGCACGCCTTCTTCACCTCGGCGACCGGTTCGGTCATTGCGACGCTGAGCTCGCTCGGCGAGGAACCGCCGGCCAGCATCGGGTTCAGCCTGGGCACCTATTCGGGCACCACCTGCAGCATCGGCGCCGGGCTGGCCAACGACAGGGCGGTGGTGACCAGTGTGATCACGGCCACGGTGTCGACGCTCGGGGGCGCCCTCTGCGTTCGCATCTACGACGTCGGCAGCCTGACGGCGCCGGTGCCGTACGAAATCAAGGTGGAACACCCGTAGCCCGCCTTCGCTCTTCGAGCTACGGCGCGGCAAGCCCGCAGCCGGCCAGGGTCGGGTACGGGGCTTCTGGTGTAAAATCACGAACTTGTAGTTCCCACGAAAGGACTGAGGTAATGAGAGGTTTTGCTGTTGTTGTCGCGTTCAGCGTCGCGCTGTCCGCGTCTTCCGCGTTCGCCCAGGCGCCGGCGGCGCCCGCGGCCCCGGCCCAGGCCAAGCCCGCGGCTCCGCCTCCGCCGGCGCCGGCGCCGGCCGCCCCGGTCCAGGCCGCACCGCAGCCCGCCGCCCCGAAGCCCTTTCCCCAGGGCGCCAAGGTGGCCTACGTCGTGCTGCAGCGCATTGCCAACGAATCGGCGGACGGCCGCGTCGCCACCACCCGCATCCAGGCCCTTCAGCAGAAGCGGGCGGCCGAGCTCAACGAGAAGAACAAGCAGCTCACCGGCCTTCAGCAGAAGCTGGAAAAGGAAGGCTCGGTCATGAGCGCGAGCGCGGCGGCCGACCTGCAGAAGCAGATCGAGAAGATCAACGTCGACGTGCAGCGGTTCACGCAGGACGCGCAGGCCGAGGTGCAGGAGCTCCAGCAGGCACTGCAGCAGGAATTCCAGCAGCGGCTCGAGCCGGTGCTGCAGGCCGTGGCCCAGGAAATGGGCCTCCAATTCGTGTTCAACGGGCCCGACGCCGGCCTGGTGTGGGCGGATGCCGCCCTCGACATCTCGGCGGACATCATCCGGAGGCTCGATTCGGCCAAGCCCACGCCGGCGCCCAAGCCGCCGGCCGCGACGAAGCCGCCGGGCCGGTGAACGACGGGCTGCCTGGCGTTCTCGATCGCCTCTGCCACCGCTATCCCTCGCTCCTCGTCGACACCGTCGCCGAGCACGAGCCGGGAAAGCGGATGGTGGCGGTAAAGAACGTCTCCGTCAACGAAGAGTTCTTCGCCGGGCACTTCCCGGGCAAGCCGCTCATGCCCGCGGTGCTGATGATCGAAGCGCTGACGCAGGTCGCCACGATCCTGCTGCTCGATCGCCTCTCGGGCCGGCCTCCGGCCCGCGTCCACCTTCGCGGCGTCGATCACGCCAAGTTCAGAAAGCACGTCGTGCCCGGCGATCGCCTGCGGCTCGAGGTCACGCTCGGCGCCGTGCGCGGGACGCTGGTGCGCGCGAACGCCACCGCGCAGGTCGACGGACAGATGGTCGCCGAGGCGGAGCTGGTCCTCGTGGTGACGCCGACGGCCGACGTCGATCCGCTGGCCCGCGTGCATGCCGGCGCCGTGATCGGCGAGGGCACCACGGTGGGCGCGTTCGCGGTGATCGGACCGCAGGTACGGATCGGACGCGGCTGTACCATCGGCGCGTCGGCCATCGTCGATGGCCACACGACGATTGGCGACGGCACGGAGGTGTTTCCGTTCGCCTCGATCGGGCTGCCGCCGCAGGACCTGAAGTACAAGGGCGAAGACACGCGGCTGGTGATCGGCGAGCGCAACATCTTCCGCGAGTTCGTCACGATTCACCGGGGCACCGCCGGTGGCGGCGGCGTCACGACGATCGGCCACCGCAACCTGTTCATGAACTACGTGCACGTGGCCCACGACTGTCACGTGGGCGACGAGACGATCTTTGGGCCCCACGCCACGCTGGGCGGCCACGTCTCGGTGGCCGACTACGTCAACGTCAGCGCCGGCTCGGCGGTGCACCAGTTCTGCCGCGTCGGGCCGTATGCCTTCATCGGCGGCTACTCGGTGGTGACCAAGGACGCGCTGCCGTACGGACGGACGGTGGGCAGCCGGCCCGCGCGCGTGTTCGGCCTCAACCTGATTGGCCTGCGCCGGCGGGGTTTCTCCGACGAGACCCTGCGGAAACTGCGCGGCGCCTATCGCTACCTCACGCAGTCGAAGTTGAACACGACCCAGGCCGTGGCGAAGATCGAACAGGACGCGGCCCTGTCGTGCCCCGAGGTGGAAAGCCTGGTGCAGTTCATCCGCACTGCCTCCCGCGGCGTGATCCTCCGGCGCGGCGGCAAGCGCATCGAAGAATCCGAAGACTGATGAAGATTGGCCTGATCGCCGGCAACGGGCGGTTTCCGTTCCTGGTGCTGGACGCCGCGCGCTCGCTCGGGCACGAGGTGACGATCATCGCCATCAAGGAAGAGGCCTCGAAGGACCTCGAGGCGGCGGCCGCGCGCGAGCCCCGGGCCGCCCTGCACTGGGTGTCGATCGGGCACCTCGGCACGTTCCTGAAGATCCTCAAGGACGCCGGGCTGTCGACCGCAGTCATGGCCGGTCAGGTGAAGCACGTCAAGATCTTCGGCGGCTTCGTCCCCGACCTGACGGCGCTCGCGCTGATGTCCCGGCTGAAATCGATGAACACCGATGCGCTGATCGCCGCCGTGGCCGATCTCATGCGCGAGCAGGGCGTGGAGCTGATCAACTCCACGGCCTTCCTGGAACCCCTGCTGGCCGGTGAAGGCCAGTTGAGCGCGCGCGCGCCGACCGAGGCGGAACGCCGGGATCTCGAGTTCGGCTATCGGATGGCCGACACCATCGCGGGGCTCGACATCGGGCAGACGATTGCCGTGAAGCACCAGGCGGTGGTGGCCGTCGAGGCGATGGAGGGCACCGACGAGGCCATCGGCCGCGCCGGCCACCTCGCCGGCCCCGGCGTGGTGATCATCAAGGTGGCCAAGCCGAACCAGGACATGCGCTTCGACGTGCCGATCGTCGGGCTGGCGACCATCGACGCGATGCGCATCGCCGGGGCGACGCTGCTCTCCGTGGACGCGAAGCGCACGCTGATCTTCGAGCGGGAGGCGTTCCTGGCCTCGGCGAACGAGGCCGGCATTGCCGTGGTCGGGAGGGTCCGGTGAGGGCGGTCGTGATCGGTGTGGGCCACCTCGGCCGGCACCACGCGCGCATCCTCGCCGCCATCCCGGGCGTCACCCTCGCCGGCGTGGTCGATATCAACCGCGATCGCGCCTCGCAGATCGCCGCCGAGCATGGCACGTCGGCCTTCGGCGGCTTCCGGGAGATCCCCGGCACGATCGATCTGGCCGTCGTCTCGGTTCCCACCGAGAGTCACGCCGCGGTCGCGCTGCCGTTGATCGCCGCCGGCGTGCACACGCTGATCGAAAAGCCGGTCGCGCAAACGGTGGCCGAAGCCGAGACGCTGATCGCCGCGGCGAAATCCGCAGGCGTGGTGCTGGCGGTCGGGCAGAGCGAACGGTTCAATCCGGCGGTCATGACGGCACGACCGTACGTGAAGGACCCCCGGTTCATCGAGGTCCATCGGCTCGGCACGTTCCCGGACCGCAGCCTCGACATCGATGTCGTGCTCGACCTGATGATCCACGACCTCGATCTGATCCTGAGCCTCGTGCCGAGCGACGTGGAGGGCGTCGAGGCGGTCGGCGTGCCGGTGTTGACGCCGAAGTTCGACATCGCCAACGCCCGCATCCGGTTTGCCAACGGCTGCATTGCCAACCTGACCGCGAGCCGGATCAGCCGGGAGTCCGTCAGGAAGATCCGCTTTTTCCAGCGTGATTCGTACGTGTCGATCGACACGGCGTCGCGCGAAGTCGAGATCTACAAGCTCACGCCGCAGCCGGGCGCGCTCCCGAAGATCGGCGGCGGCAAGCTCGAGGTGCCCGGTGACGAGCCGCTCAGGACCGAGCTCGAAGACTTCATCGCGGCGGTGCGCGATCGCCGCGCGCCGACAGTGACCGGCGAGCAGGGCCGAACGGCCCTCGCCCTCGCCATCCGCATCGTCGAACTCATGGAACAGCATGGACATTAACCTCGCCATCGCGGATCGGGCCCGTGCCGGTGAGGCGTTGACCGCCGCCGAGATCGACGAGCTGGCGTCGGCCGATCTGCTGTCCCTCGGCATGCTGGCCGACGAGGTGCGGCGGGCGCGCGCGGGCGAGAACGTGACCTACGTTCGGGTTTTCGAGTGGGCAGGCCCGCCGGCGCG
>MELE01000199.1:21525-25224 GCA_001768615.1 Acidobacteria bacterium RIFCSPLOWO2_12_FULL_67_14b
GGCAGGCACGAACCATCGCAACTGGACGTCTGCTTACCGGATTCTCACTGGCCGACCTGATCGAGCGAGATTGGGGACCGCTGGCCGGTGTGCTCGGCCAGTTGAAGGGCGCCGGCATGGACGCCATCGCCGAAGCCCCCGTGGACGCCCTGGCGGACCCCGAGGCCGCCCTGCAGGCCTGCCAGGACGCTGGTATCCCCGTGCGCTGCCTGTCGGTGCGGCAGCCCGCTGGCGACGCGCGGACGCCCTTGCTGGTCCGCGTGCAAGGGCTGGTGTCGCGGTTCCCGGACCTGCGGACGGTCGCGCCGTTGTCGCGCGAGCAGTCGATTGCGGTTCCGACGACCGGGTACGACGATGTGCGGGCGGTGGCGCTGGCGAGGCTGGCCCTGCCGTCGGTGCCCAACATCCAGGTGGACTGGGCGCAGTACGGCCCGAAGCTCGCACAGGTGGCGCTGACCTTCGGCGCCAATGACGTCGATCGCGTGTCGCCCGTGGACGACGAGACGCTGGGCCGGCGGCGCACGGCGGTCGAAGACGTGCGGCGCAACATCGCCGCCGCCGGCTTCACACCCGTCGAGCGGGACCCATTCGACTCGCAGCGAGGCGGTGCCTCGCCGCTCGCCCAGGGCAAGCCAACGTGACGGCGCTCCGCCTGGGCGCGGTCTCATACCTCAACACGAAGCCGCTCGTCTACGGGCTCGAGGCGTATCCCGATCGGTTTGCGGTCCGCTTCGACGTGCCGGCCCGGTGCGCCACGCTGCTGCAGGAAGGCCAGGTGGATGTCGGCCTGATCCCCGCCATCGAGTACCTCGCCGGCGAGTACTGGATCGTGCCCGATGTGGCGATCGCCTCCGACGGCGAGATCGCGTCGGTCGCGGTCTTCACCCGCGTGCCGATCGACCAGGTGAAGACCCTGGCCCTCGACGTGAGTTCGCGCACGTCGGTCGCGCTGACGCGCGTGCTCTGCGCCCGGCGCTGGGGCATCGCGCCGTCGTTGGTCGCGGCCGCCCCCGATCTGTCGAGCATGCTCGAGCGTGCGGATGCGGCGCTGCTGATCGGGGATCCCGCGCTGGAGATCGACCCGGCCCGGCACGGCGTCACCAAGATCGATCTGGGCTCCGAGTGGCTGGCGCTGACGGGGCTGCCGTTCGTGTATGCCATGTGGACCGGGCGCGCCGGCGCGGCCTCGCCGGCGCACTGTCGCGGGCTCCAGGCCGCGCGCGATCGCGGCGCGGCCCACCTCGCCGCCATAGCCCGCGACTATGCCCAGGGGAACCAGCCGCGCGAGGATCGGGCCCTCCGCTACCTGCGTGATAATCTCAAGTACGGTTTGGGCGAACGGGAGGCCGAAGGCCTGCGCCGCTTCCACGAGCTGGCCAACGGGATTGGGCTCGCGCCCTCGCTTCAGCCTCTGCGGTTTTATCCGGAATGATGGACCTGAGGTCGTTCGAAGAACGCTTTGAGGGTGGCGGACGCCTCGCGGCGGACGAGGCGCTGGCGTTGTATCGGCGCGCGCCCATGCATTGGCTTGGCCGCATGGCGGATGCGGTGCGCCGCCGGAAACACCCGGAACCCGTCGTCACCTACATCATCGATCGCAACGTCAACTACACGAATGTCTGCGTGGCGCGGTGCAACTTCTGCGCCTTCTACCGCGAGGTCGGGCACGCGGAAGGCTACGTGCTTGGGTTCGACGAGATCTTCCGGAAGATTGAAGAGACGCAGGCCCTCGGCGGGGTTCAGCTGCTGCTGCAGGGCGGCCACAACCCGGACCTGCCGATCGCGTGGTACGAGGATCTCTTCCGCTCGGTGAAGCAGCGTTATCCCGGCTTCAAGTTGCACGCCTTGTCACCGCCGGAAGTGCTGCACCTGTCGAGGGCATCGCGGCTGCCGGTCCCGCAGGTGATCGACCGGCTGATCGCCGCCGGCCTCGACAGCGTGCCGGGCGGCGGCGCCGAGATCCTCGTCGATCGCGTGCGGAAGCTGCTCAACTGCTACGCCAAGGCGACCGCCGACGAGTGGCTGGACGTCATGCGCCACGCGCACCGCGCCGGCCTGCGGACCACGGCGACGATGATGTACGGCACGGTCGAAACCGACGAGGAGCGCCTCGAGCACATGCTGCGGTTGCGCGACCTCCAGGACGAGACCGGCGGCTTCACGGCGTTCATCACGTGGAGTTATCAGCCCGAGCATACCGAGCGCGGCGGCAGCGAAGCGACGGGCATCGAATACCTGCGCACGCTCGCGATCGCGCGGCTGGTGCTCGATAACTTCGACAACCTGCAGGCGTCGTGGGTCACGCAGGGCGGCAAGGTGGGACAGTTGAGCCTGGCCTTTGGCGCCAATGACATGGGCAGCGTGATGATCGAAGAGAACGTCGTCCGCGCCGCCGGCGCGGCGTACTGCATGGATGAAGTGGAGATCGTGCGCAACGTCGAGGACGCCGGCTTCGTGGCCAAGCGCCGCAACATGCACTACGAGATCCTCGGCGACCCGTTCTTCCGCGAGCGCAGCGTCCCCCGGACCCTCGAGCTGGCAACGGCCCGCGAAGCCGGCGACACGTCCGTGCCGGCCGAACTGGCCAACTATCCTGCCCGAAGCGCCGCCGGCAAGCGGCAGCGCTCGCAGCCGCCGGCCTCGCCGGTCGCATGACCGCCTACCGGGCGGCCTGGGTCTGCCCGATCGATCAACCACCGATTCGGGATGGCGTCGTTACCGTCGCTGGACAGAGAATCGCGGAGGTCGGGATCCCTTCGACTCTGCTCAGGGCAGGCCGGGATCCGGGCTCCCTTCGACTCGCCGAAACGGCTCGCTCAGGGCAGGCCGGGATCCGGGATCTCGGGCAGGTCGCGCTCCTGCCGGGGCTGGTCAACGCGCACGTTCACCTCGAGCTCTCCTGGCTGCGTGGCCGCGTGCCGCCGGCGCACCGGTTCACCGACTGGGTGAAGCAACTGGTTGCGCTACGGCGCCGAATCGAGCGGCTCGGCGACCCGGATATCGTCGGACCCATCAGGGACGCCATTGGCGAGCTGCGTGAGTGCGGCACGGTTGCGGCGGGGGACATCAGCAACTCGCTGGCCTCGGTCGCGCCGATGGCCGACGCGGGCCTCACCGGCCTCGTGTTCCACGAGCTGCTCGGCTTCACGGAGCGCGACGGCCGGCTGGTCGATCGTTCGGTCGAAGCCCGCGCGGCGCTGGCATCCCGCGGCGTCCGAATCTCGCCGGCGCCCCACGCGCCGTACTCGACGTCGCCGGAGTTGTTCCGCGCGATCCGCGCCGCCGTGGACGCGTCGGACTGCCCGATCACCAGCGTGCACCTCGGCGAGTCTCCCCAGGAAGTGGAGCTGCTCGCCAGCGGCACCGGCTCCTGGCGCAGCATGCTGGAGATGATTGGCGCGTGGCGTGACGACTGGCCGATCCCGGGCTGTGGACCGGTCCAGTATCTCGACGGGATGAACCTGATCGACGCGCGCACGCTCGTGATTCACGGTGTACAGCTGGACGAGGTTGCCCTTGGGCGCCTGGCGGAAATCGGCGCCACGCTCGTGACCTGCCCGCGAAGTAACCAGTGGGTCGGTGTCGGCGTGCCGCCGATCGAGCGCTTCTACGCCTCGGGCGTGAACGTGGCGGTGGGCACCGACAGCCTGGCCAGCGTCCCGGACCTGAACCTGTTCAGCGAACTGAAGACCATGCGCT
>MELE01000200.1 GCA_001768615.1 Acidobacteria bacterium RIFCSPLOWO2_12_FULL_67_14b
TACCATGGCCCGACGCCTGAAGGTGGCGGTCGCCCAGTTGGGACCGGTGCACAGGGCCGACGATCGGTCGGGCGTGGTCAAGCGCCTGATCGCGATGATGCGTGAGGCCCATGGCGCCCGTGCGCGCTTGGTGGTGTTCCCCGAGCTCGCGCTCACCACCTTCTTCCCGCGCTACTGGTTCGAGGACGAGGCCGAGGTCGACGCCTGGTTCGAGCGCGCGATGCCGTCGGCCACGGTTCAACCCCTGTTCGACGAGGCCCGCCGTCTGAGCGTGGGTTTCTACCTCGGCTACGCCGAACTGGCCCACGAGGACAATGCCAAGCGACGCTACAACACTTCGGTCCTGGTGGGGCCCGACGGCTTGCTCGTCGGCAAGTACCGCAAGGTGCACCTGCCGGGCCACGCCGACCACCGGCCGCAGGCCCCGTTTCAGCACTTGGAGAAGCGTTACTTCGAGTCGGGGAATCTGGGCTTCCCGGTGTGGCGGGCATTCGGCGCCAACATCGGCATGTGCATCTGCAACGACCGCCGCTGGCCCGAGACCTTCCGCGTCATGGGGTTGCAGGCGGTGGAGCTGGTGGCGCTCGGCTACAACACGCCGACCGATAACATCTACCACGCCGAGCCGCTGCACCTGCGCATGTTCCACAACCACCTGGTGATGCAGGCGGGGGCGTACCAGAACGCGACCTGGGTCGCGGCCGCGGCCAAGGCCGGGCGCGAGGATGGCTTTGGCTTGATGGGCGGATCGTGCATCATCGCCCCTACCGGCGAGATGGTGGCGTTGGCCGCCAGCGAGGCGGACGAGGTGATCACCTACGACTGCGATCTGGACCTGGGCGAGAACATGCGTCGCAACGTGTTCGACTTCGCCCGCCACCGCCGCATCGAGCACTACCGCCTGATCACCGAACGGGTGGGCGCGGTGCCCCCGGGGAATGGCGTCACAGGACGGTCTGGCTCTTGATGTCCTTGGCCGTCTTGGTCAGCACCTCGGGCGTCGATGCCACTACCACCGAATCGTCCATGCGGAAGCCGCCGAGTCCGTAGACGTAGATCCCGGGCTCGGCCGAATAGACCTCGCCGTTGCGCAGCGCCCGGTGGTTGAAGGCCATGTCCTCGGGAAACTCGTGACCGACCGTGCCCATACCGTGGCCGGTGCGGTGGCGGATCAAGGCGCCAAGCCCCGCCTTCTCGATCACCGCCTGGGCGGCGGCGTCGATGGCCGAGACAGGGTTGCCGGTGACGGCGGCACCGATCGCGGCCTCGTTCGCCGCGCGTGCGGTCTCGAACAGCCGCGCCTGCTCGGCCGTGGGCCTGCCGCAGAACCAGGTGCGTTCATTCTCGATCACGACGCCGTTCAAGCGCGGAATGACGATGTTGACGAGGCCGTGGCCGGTCTCGATCCGCTGGCCGGTCGGCGCGCCGTCGCCGTGAGGCGAGGCCGAGGGCGGCCCGCTCAGCGTCCAGCAACGCATGACCTCGAGGTTCTCGCCAGGGAATCGGCGCGAGGCCTCCTCGATCATCAGCGTCGCCATGGCGGCGTCCATCTCCTGGACCAGCCGTCCCGGGCGGATCGCCTCTCGGTAGCGGTCCTGCACCCAGTCGGAAAGCGACGCGGCATCGCGCATTAGCGCGATCTCGTCGGTGTGCTTGACCCAGCGCAGCTCGCGCATGGCGGCCAGCATGGGCACGAACGCCACCTCGGGCACGATCTCGGTCACGTGCTTCAGCAGTCCCGCCCCGGCATCGAAGCCGATCCGCGCCCGGCCCAGACCGTGGCGGCGGAGCGAGTCCGCCACCACTTCGGGCCACTGGCCGACCAACGGCAGCCGATCGGCGAGCCGCGCGTGCTCGGCGTAGAAGACCACCTCCTCCAGCCACAGCGTGCCCCGCTCGCGGGCCATGGCCACGTGATGGGTCGAGAGCTCGTTCATGACCGCGAAGGGCGCGCCGTCCGCGGGCACCACGACGACGATCGGACGCTCCCAGGTACGCACGTCGGTATGGAAGTTGGTCGCGAACTGGAAGAAATCGCCGTCCAGAAACGCGAGCGCGTCGAGGCCCTGCGTCCGCATCAGCTCGCGGATGAGCGAACGACGATAGTCGCACACGGGTTTGCCCAGGAATGCCATGTTTCCTCCCTCCCCGACCGGATTATTTCGGCATTCCTAGCACGCGCCAGCGATCGCGGCCAGGGGCGCCGCGCCTCGACAATAGCCTGCGTGCGAGCACCCAACGGCACGCAGCCCGGCCAATCGGGTCGACGGAAACAGGCATCCCGGCGGCGACGGTCAGCCCTTCATGCGCACCGTCGTCGCCATGGTAAACCCGTCCCTGCGGGGCTCAACAACCGGGTCCGGCTCCTAGGCACATGTGGGCCCCCACAGCAGAAACACGTTGTCAACGTCCTTGACGGTCAGGCGATAAGCGTCGCGGATCGCCTCCTCGCGCCCTTGGGAACGACATGGCGTGAATCCTCCTTGACGGCCTTGGCCCGTTCGGATTCGACGGCCGAGGATTCGACTTGCCGAGCAGTGGCGGCGAAGCGCACGACCGTCGGCCACGCGGCGGTGTCGCCCCATGCGGCGAGGATTCCACGGGGTTTCGCGCCGTCCGTGTCAAGGCTCGACAAGGACGGGCATCCGCCTTCAGGGAACGCCGGGCTGGGAACGGATTGACACCGCTCGGCTTTGCGCCCTCTAATTCTGCGCCGCCGGATATTTTCCGCCGGTCGACGGGACCTTCAAGGGTTGGATCCCGCAGCGGGGGCCACGGGTCACATCAACTGGGAGAGAATCGTATGAACAGATTCGTATCGTTCGTCCTGGCGGCGATGACGGTGGCCGCGATCGCCGGCGCGGCGTCGGCCGACACGCTGACCATCGGAACACGGACTGAAACCACCTCGATCTTCCCCAACTGGTGGGTGACGACGCCCAACCAGCAGGTCGCCAGCCATATGTTCAACAATCTGGTCGAGATGGACGAGAAGAACCACGTCAAGCCGGGGCTGGCGGAATCGTGGCGGCCGATCGACGACAAGGTGTGGGAGTTCAAGCTGCGCAAGGGTGTCAAGTTCCACGACGGCACCCCCTTCACCGCCGACCACGTGATCGCCACCTTCGATCACTCCAAGGGAATCGAGGGCGTGGGCGCGGCCTCCGGCGCCTACGTCAAGGCCAAGAGCTATCAGAAGGTCGATGACTACACGCTCCGGATCTCCGCCGGGAAGCCCTATCCGCTGCTGCCCAACGAGATGTCAGTCCTGTACATCTATCCCAAGCCGGCGCCGGTCGAGGACTTCAACTCGGGCAAGGCGGCGATCGGCACCGGCCCCTACAAGTTCGTCGAATGGCTGCAAGGCGACCGGCTGGTGATGGAGCGGAATGCCGATTACTGGGGCTCCAAGCCCGAGTGGGACAGGGTTGTCTTCAAGCAGATCAAGGCCGATCCCTCGCGCGTCGCGGCGTTGCTCAACGGCGACGTGGACGTGATCGACAACGTTCCCACCACCGACATCGCCCAACTGAAGAAGGATCCCAAGACCGCGGTCGCCCAGGTGGCGGGCGAACGCATCATCATGCTCCAGCTCGACAGCAGCCGGGACATCTCGCCGTTCGTCAAGGGCAACGACGGCAAGCCCCTGTTTCCGAACCCGCTGCGCGACTGGCGGGTGCGCAAGGCGATCTCCAAGGCCATCAACCGCGACGCCGTCGTCGAGCGGGTGATGGAGGGCGCCGCCGTCGCCGCCGGGCAGGTGGCGACCATCGGCATGTTCGGCTTCGACCCCGACCTCAAGCCCGAGCCCTATGATGCCGAGGGAGCGAAGAAGCTCCTGGCCCAGGCGGGTTATCCCGACGGCTTCCACCTCACCCTCCACGGCCCCAACGACCGTTACGTCAACGACGCCAAGATCATCGAGACGGTGGCGGCGATGCTGACCCGGGTCGGCATCAAGTCCAAGGTAGTGACCATGCCCCGGGCGACCTACTTCTCGCGCCAGAAAGGCGGCGGCGAGCTCGGCGCACCGGAGTTCAGCGTCACCCTCTACGGCTTCGGCACCGCCACCGGCGAGACCATGTCCCAGCTCTGGATGCTGCTTCATGCCGAGAACCCCGAGCGGGCGCTGGGGCATGCCAACATGGGCCACTATGCGAACGTCGGTGCCGATGTCGTGCTGGACAAGGCCATCGTCACGCTCGACGACGCCGAGCGCGAGAAGCTGATCCGGCAGGCCTCGGCCATTTACATGCGCGACGTGGCGTTGGTGCCGCTGCACTATCAGGTCAACACCTGGGCGACGCGCAAGGGCCTCGCCTATCGGCCGCGGCTGATGGAGGTGACCCACGCCATGAGCGTGACCAAGGTCAAGTAGACAATCGCCGGCATCGGCGTTCTCGCGACGGGCGACCCGCTGGGTCGCTCGTTCCGTTTCCACCCCGTGGTCATATTGACAGCCCGTCTGCCGGAACCGTCTAATGGCGTCCTAAGGCGGGGGCAGGCATCGTCGCGCCTGCACCCCGCGCGAACGAAGGCGAGCCGCTCCGGAGTATCGGGGAACCGGCCTCGAAACCCGGGTCAGGAGCGGGAATCGCCTAGGAACTTGAACAGGGAGCTCGATCATGAGGAAACTTTTCATCGCCCTCGCGGGCGCCTCCGTCGCCTGCACGGCGGCGGCGGAAACGCTGACCATCGGCGTCAGCCAGGAAACCTCCTCGGCCTACCCCAATTGGTGGGTCACCACACCCAACCAGCAGGTCGCCAGCCACATCTACAACAACTTGGTGCAGATGAACCACCAGAACCGTCCCACCCCCGGCCTCGCCGAGTCGTGGTCGGCCGTGGATGACAAGGTCTGGGAATTCAAGCTGCGTAAGGGGGTGAAGTTCCACGACGGCACCCCTTTCACCGCCGACCAGGTGATCAGCACCTTCGAGCACGCCAAGACCATCGAGGGCGTCGGCGCCGCGGCCGGAGCCTACGTGCGCGACAAGACCTACAAGAAAGTCGACGACTACACGCTCCAGATCTCGGCCGGCAAGCCGTATCCCTTGCTGCCCAACGAGATGTCGGTCCTTTACATCTACGCCAAACCGGCCCCGGTCGAGGACTTCAACGCCGGCAAGGCCAACGTCGGCACCGGCCCTTACAAATTCGTCGAATGGGTCCAAGGCGACCGTTTCGTGATGCAGCGCAACGACGCCTACTGGGGCGACAAGCCCGAGTGGGACAGGGTGGTGTTCAAGCCCATCAAGTCGGACCCAACGCGGGTCGCGGCGCTCCTGAACGGCGACGTGGACATGATCGACCAGGTGCCGCCCCCCGACGTCAAGCGCCTCAAGGACAACGCCAAGCTGCGGGTGGTCAGCGTCGCCGGCGAGCGCATCATCATGATGATGATGGACTCGAACCGCGACGTCTCGCCGTTCGTGCTGACCAACGACGGCAAGCCGTTCTTCCCCAACCCGCTCCGCAAGTGGGAGGTGCGCAAGGCCATCTCCAAGGCCGTCGACCGCAATGCCATCGTCGAGCGGGTGATGGAGGGGAACGCCGTGGCCTCGGGTCAGATCGCCACCATCGGCATGTTCGGCCACAACCCCGACCTCAAGCCCGAGCCCTATGACCCCGACGGCGCCAGGAAGCTCCTGGCCCAGGTAGGGCTCAAGGACGGCTTCCGCCTCACCGCGCACTGCCCCAACGACCGTTACATCAACGACGAGAAGATCTGCCAGGCGATCGCCGGCATGCTGACCCGGGTCGGGATCAAGACCGAGGTGACAACCTTCCCCAAGGCGGTCTACTTCAGCAAGGCGCACCAGGGCGGCGAGCGCAAGACCCCGGGCTTCAGCTTCTTCATGCTCGGCTTCGGCACCGCCACCGGCGAGACCATGTCGCAGCACTGGATGCTGGTCCACACGTGGGATTTCGAGAAGGCGTGGGGCCACTCCAACGACGGCCGATTCTCCAACGGCCGCATCGACGCCTACCTGGAGGAGGCGATCCAGACCCTGGACGAGGCCAAGCGCGAGAAGATGATCCAGGAGATCGGGGCCATGTACATGCAGGACCAGGCCATCATACCGCTGCACTACCAAGTCAACATCTGGGCCATGCGCAACGGCATCACATATCAGCCGCGGCTGATGGAGGTGACCCATGCCATGGGCGTGACCAAGGTCAAGTAGGCCGTCGCGGCCTGCGGCCGTTGTTGCGACGGGCGGTCCGCGGACCGGCCGCCCTTTTCTTGTTTGCGGCCCCTATTCCGCCGCCCGCCTGACGCCGGCGCCGAGGATATCGGCCACGGCCTCGACCAGGCGCGCCCGCACCGCGTCGGGATCGGCGAGCAGCGCTGCCAGGGGCTCGTTGCCGCCGGCGACCAGACCCGGCACGGCGCGCTCGAAGATGGCGCGGCGGCGATCGGCGCGCACCGACTTGGGGAGCTCCATCAGGCGCCGGTTCAGCTCCGCCATGGTGCGGTCGTCGAACACCCGCTCCCAGGCTTCGCGCTCGGGCCCGAAGCCGAACGCCTTGGCGACGTTCGCGCGCGGCCGCCGGCCGCGCCGTGCGCGCGTCGCCTGGTCGTCGACCTCGCCCGATCGGGTAAGGATGACGCCGTAGTCGCGCTCGGCTCCCTCGCGGGTGACGAAGCCGAGGACCACGTCCTGGCGCACCTTCTCGGGGTCGCGCAGGAAGGGATCGCCGTAGCCGCCGCCGCCCGGCATCAGGAGCGTGAGCGTATCGCCGGCGTTAACCCGGAGCTCGTGAATCTTGGGCACCTCGCGCTCGTCCGCACGCCCCCGGTTGAGGATCACCTTCAGCACCGCGCCCGGCTGGCCGCCGTCGACGCCCCACGGCGGGAACCGCATGCGCTCCATGCCACGCGCGACGATGGTGCCACCATCGTGCAGGATCTCGATCGTCATCTCCTGTCCGACGCCGCCCCGCCACTGGCCCGGGCCGCCCGAGTCCGCGCGCAGGTCGTAGTCGCGGATCACCACGCCCGAGTCGTGCTCGACCATCTCCAGGGGATGGTTGCGCATGTTGTTCATGGAGTTGTCGCGCCCGTCGACGCCGTCGCGGCCGCGAAAGGCGCCCATGCCCACCCGCAGCGGCTGGATGACGTTGACGATGCGCCCGCCGTCGGCGGCGAACTCGGCCAGCGCGAACGGCAACATGGTGCCGCCGGTGACGGCGCACATCAGGTGCGGCGCCGCCTTGAGGATGGCACCCGCCACCGAGTCCGACAGCCGCCATGGTGCGCTGGCGCGGATGCAGACCGCGTCCGGGAACTCGGCGTGGAAGATGGTGCCCTTCGGGTTGGTGACCGAAATGTGTCGGTAGAGGCCGGCGTTCTTGCACATGGTCTTGTCATAGGTGGTAAGGAAGCTGGTCAGGCGGAAGCTGATCCAATAGTTGCGCTGGCCGTTGGTGGGGACGTTGTAGGCGGTCTTGGTGTGGGGGTCGGAACCGGTCAGATCGAGGTGAATGTTGCCGTCCCTGGCCGTCATCCTGACGCGCACTCGCACCGGCACCCGCGAAATCATGTCGTCGTCCATGAAGTCCCAGAAGTCGTACTCGCCGTCCGGGATCTTGCGCAACACGTCGCGGGCCTTGGCGGCGGTGTAGTCCTCGAGATCGGTTTGGCAGGTGAGAAAAGTTTTGATGCCGTGCTGCTCGATGATGTCGGCCACCCGCTGGGCGCCGATCTCGAGCGAGCCGACCATGGCCCTGAGGTCGCCCAGGTTGACGTCGGGCGTGCGGCAGTTGGCGGCGAAGATGCGGTAGAAGTCATGGTTGGGCTTGCCCGCCTTGACGATCTTCATCGGCGGGATACGCAGGCCCTCCTGGAAGATTTCGGTGAACGCCGGCGACATGCTGGAGGGCACCGCACCGCCGACGTCGGAGAGGTGGGCGAAGCACCAACCGTAGGCGACCACCCGGCCGTCGTGGAAATAGGGCCGGATCAGGTGCACGTCGGGAAGGTGCGTCGACATCGCCTCCGACAGATAGGGATCGTTGGTGACGATCACGTCGCCGGGCTCCACGTCTGGCACGGCGCGGATGGTGGAAGCATAGTTGCAGTCGATCAGAAAGTTGAAGGTGGCTGATGGCGGGTAGGCGAAGATCTGGCCATCGGCATCGAGAATGGCGGTGGCGAAGTCGGCCGCCTCCTTGACGTAGCCCGAGCGGGACGCTCGCTGCAGCGCAAAGTACATCTCCTCGGAGGCCGCCGCCACCTTGTTGCCCATGATCTCGAGGAGGATCGGGTTCAGTTGCATGATACGCTCTCACCTTGCCGCTTGCGCGACGATCCGGACGCGAGTTGGGCCTGACGCCGTCTCACGCCGCCCGCGCCGTCGATGCCGGCGGCAGGATTTCCTCCATGGCCCGCGCCAGGCGAACCCGGGCCGCGTCGGCGTCGCCGATCGCCTGCGCGATGGTGCCGCCGGCGCCGGCCATGGTCAGGCCCGGCACGACCCGCTCGAAGATGCGGCGGCGCCGGTCCTGGCGCACCGACTTGGGCAGCGTCATCAGCCGGCGGTTAAGCTCCAGCATGGTCGCGTCGTCGAACACCGACTCCCAGGCCGTGCGCTCGGGGCCGACGTCGAACTCGCGCGGCAGTTTGTCGTGGCGTCGGCTCCGGCGCAGGGCCTCGGTCGCGGCGGCGTCGACCCGTCCGTCGTCCGCGATCGCGACGCCATAGTCGCGCGCCGCGCCCTCGCGGGTGACGAATCCGACCTCGACGTCGGCGCGCACCCGTTCCGGGTCGCGCTCATAGGGATCGCCGTAGCCGCCGCCGCCCGGCATCATGAAGGTGACGGTGTCGCCCGCCTTGACCGCAAGCTGGTCAATCTTGCTGAGCTCGCGCTCGTCCGGCCGGCCCAGGTTCAGGATCGCCCGCACCGGCGCCCCTGGCTTGCCGCCCAGGACCCCAAACGAGGGAAAGCGCAACCGCTCCATGCCGCGGGCCAGGATGGTGCCGCCGTCGCGCAGGATCTCGACGGTGATGACCTGGGCGACGCCGCCCCGCCACTTGCCGGGTCCGCCGGAATCGGGCCGCACGTCGTAGCGGTGCACGACGACGCCGGATTCGGCCTCAACCGTCTCGAGGGGATGGTTTTGCATGTTGTTCATGCTGTTGTCGCGCGCGTCGACCCCGTCTTGGCCCTCGAGCGCCCCCATGCCGCCGCGCATGGGTTGGACCACCTGCACCGTGCGCCTGGTGCCGCCGCGGTCGAACTCGGCCAGGGCGAACGGCGTGCTGGTGCCGCCGCTGGGCGCCGGCAGGAACCCCGGGTGCGCCTTGAGGATGGCGCCGGTCAGCGCGTCGTTGAGGCGGCGCGCGGGCGCGGCACGGACGCCGATGGCATCGGGGAATTCGGCGTTCATGACCGTGCCCGGCGGATTGGTCACCGTGATCGAGCGATAGAGGCCGGCGTTCTTGGCCATGGTCTGGTCGTAGGTGGTGAGCAGCGTGGTCAGGCGGAACGTGA
>MELE01000201.1 GCA_001768615.1 Acidobacteria bacterium RIFCSPLOWO2_12_FULL_67_14b
ATGGCCGACGCGTTCGCGCACGGGCGGTGGCAGCCGGCAAGCGCGCTGGCGACCGAGGCGCCGTGGCCCGACGCGTCGCGGACCCTGGCGCCCGGCGGGTTCATTCCCTCGCCGGTCCGTCCGGATGCCGCGTCGCCGATCTGCGCGCCGGGCGTGTCGGTGCTGATGGCGCCGCTGGTGGCGATCCGGGGCCCGGACGGGTTGTTCGCGCTGTCGCCGATCGCCGGCGCGGCGCTGGTGTGGTGCGCGTTCCTGCTGGCGCGCCGGATGGGCGGCGGCCTGGCGGGCTCGATGGCGGCAATCCTGACGGCCACCAGCCCGATTGTGTTGTTCCAGGTCGTGCAGCCGATGAACGACGTCGTCACGGCGGCGCTGTGGCTGGCCGCGCTCGCCGTCGTCACGACCGAACGTAGAGGCGGGTCTTCCACCTTCGCGCAAGGCGCTACGGCGGACAAGTTGGACCCGCCTTGGGCTCCGTTCGTCGCCGGTCTGCTCACCGGCCTCGCCATCCTCGTCCGTCCCAATCTCGCGCCGCTCGCGCTCGTCGTTCTCGGGGTCGCCCTGGTCGTCGACCGCGTGCATGCGAGACGAACGGCACTCGCGTTCACGATCGGCGCACTGCCCGGCATCGCCTTGCTACTGGCACTCAATCAGGTCTTGTACGGGCGACCGCTCGGATCCGGCTACGGTGACGCGGCGGTGCTGTTCGATGTCGGCTTCGTCCCGGCCAACGCCGCAAACTTCGTCCGCCGCGTCTATGAAACGCAGACCCCGTTCCCACTGCTGGCGTTGCTGGCGCCGATCGTGTTCGCGGGCCGGGCCAGGCAGATCGCGTGGTCGCTGCTGGCGGCCGCGGCGATCGTGATCGGCTTCTATCTGTTTTACCGTCCGTATCCCGAGTGGTGGTATTTGCGATTCCAGTTGCCGGCGGTCGTGTGCCTGGTCGTGCTGGCGAGCGCCGTCGCCGCGCACCTGGCGCGGCGGGCGCGGATGGGCGGCGTCATCGCGATCGTCACCGTGGTGCTGGCGATTGCGGGCACCCGCGCCGCCGGCGCCCGGCAGGCGTTCGATCTGCAGCGGCTCGAAGGACGCTACCGCGACACCGCCGCGCTCGTGCACGATCGCCTGCCCGACAACGCCGTGCTGATCACGGTGTGGCAGAGCGGCGGCATGCGCTTTCATGCCGGGCGCGAGGCGGTGCTCTGGGATGCCCTCGATCCCGCGTGGCTGGATCGCGCGATCGACTGGCTGCGCGAGAGCGGCCGCGCGCCCTACCTCCTGCTCGAGCGGCGCGAGGAAGCCGAGTTCCGCACCCGCTTCCGGGGAACCTCGACGCTGGGCGCGCTCGACTGGCCGCCGCGATTCGATCTGGCGAGGCAAGCCCGCATCTACGATCCCGCCGACCGCGCACGCTACCTGGCGGGCGAGCCGTACGCGACGGAGAACATCAGCCGCCGCAGATGACACAGATCAAGGATCCGTTCCGCACGCAGGAACCTCCGCGAGGAACCTCCGTGACTACGGCCGCAAGACCCAGTCCCCCAGGAAGATGTAGATCGCGTAGACCGTGCCCTCCCCGACCACGACGCCGAACAGGAATTTCTTGAAGTTGATCTTCAGCGAGCCGCAGACGTAGCAGATCAGATCCGTCGGGAGCAGGAGGAAGAAGCTCCAGCCGATGATGATCGGCAGCTGATAGGTCTGCAGCGCCGCCTTCAGCTTGTGGATCTGCCTGGGGTACTTCCGCTCGAACACTTCGTCCATGTGGATCGCTTCCGCGAACCAGTAGCAGATCGAGGACGAGATGGCGATGCACGGGATCGTCAGCCCGAGCAGCACCCAGGGATCGAAGAACGGCATGGCGACCAGGAGCGGAAAGGTCGCGGGCACCAGCGTGAACGCCCGGAACGAGCCGATCACCACGTACGAGATCGACGCGACCCAGAACGAGGCCGACAACGCATCGCGCATCTCGGTCCGGACGAGCTCGCGCTTGAAGAAATAGAGATACAGCGCTCCCCCGGCAATGAGGAGCCAGATGGCAAAGAGGGCGTAGCGGAGCCGGCGGTCGTGAAGGGCCTGCAAGGGGACTAGGGTTCGCCGAAGTGAATCTGCTGTTCGAGCCTGGCGAAGCCCTGGACCGCCGCCGGCTCGGGGAACAGCTTCGACACGACGATCCCGATCGCGAACGACAACGGAATGGTGAACAGGCCCGGGTTGCGATAGGGGAACCAGGCGCTCTCGCGATGCAGCAGGTCCACCTGGATCGTGGGCGACATGTAGATCAGCGCCAGCGTGGCCGCCGTGCCGAAGAGGATGGACGCCTGCGCGCCGCGGGTCGTGAAGCCCTGCCAGAACATCGACATGATCAGGGCCGGGAAGTTCGCGCTGGCGGCGATCGCAAACGCGAGCCCCACCATATAGGCGACGTTCTGGCCCTTGAAGGCGATGCCGAGCACGATCGAGAACACCGCCAGGAGGATCGTGCTGCCGCGCGCGACCCTCATCTGCTCGCGCTCGCTGGCGTCGCCGTGGCGGAAGACGTGGACCCAGACGTCGTGGGAGAGCGCGGCGGCGCCCGCCAGCGTAAGGCCGGCGACCACCGCGAGGATGGTCGCGAACGCCACCGCGGCGATGAACCCGAGAAACGCCTGGCCGCCCACGGCTTCAGCCAGCAGCGGCGCCGCCATGTTGCCGCCGGCGTCGACCGCGCGGATGGCCGGCTGGCCGACGAGCACCATCGCCCCGAAACCGAGGATGAACGTCAGCAGGTAGAACACGCCGATGATCGCCGTGGCATACGCCACCGAGACGCGCGCCGTCCGGCCATCGGGCACCGTATAGAACCGCATCAGGATGTGGGGCAGGCCGGCGGTGCCGAACATCAGCGCCAGCCCCAGCGAGATGGCGTCAACCGGATCGGACACCAGCCGTCCCGGCGCCAGCACCGCGGTCCCGTATTCGCTGGACGCCGCGGCAAACAACGCGAGCGGATTGAAGGAGAACCTGGCCAGCACCATCATCGCGAGCATGAACGCGCCGGACAACAGCAGCACCGCCTTCACGATCTGCACCCACGTCGTGGCGATCATGCCGCCGAACAGCACGTAGGCGAGCATGACGATGCCGACAATGGCGACGGCCACCTCGTAGTCGAGCCCGAACAGCAGCCGGATCAGGTTGCCGGCGCCCACCATTTGCGCGATGAGGTAGAAGGCGACCACGGCGAGGCTGCCGGCCGCCGCCGCCACGCGGACGGGCGCCTGCTGCAGGCGGAACGCGACCACGTCGCTGAAGGTGAACCGCCCGAGGTTGCGCAGCGGCTCGGCAATCAGGCAGACCACGACGGGCCACCCGACCAGGAAGCCGATCGAGTAGATCAAGCCGTCGAAGCCCGAGAGCGCGACCAGTCCGGCGATGCCGAGGAAGCTCGCGGCACTCATGTAGTCGCCGGCCAGCGCCAGCCCGTTCTGCAGCGCCGTCACCGACCCGCCGGCGGCGTAGAAGTCCCGGGTGTTGCGCGTGCGCCGCGCCGCGACCCACGTGATGCCGAGCGACAGGGCGATGAAGATGACGAAGCCCGCCATCGCGACGATGTTGGGTTCACCCGGCTGCGGCATCACCGGCCCTCCCGATGGTCGCGGTGGATGTCGGCCACCGCGGCATCGTAGTTCGCGTTGGTCCAGCGCACGTAGATCATGATCAGCACCCACGCACTGACGATCACGAGCACGCCCAGCAGGATGCCGAGGCTCAGGCCGGGCACCAGCACCGTGGCCAGCAGCGGCTTGTTGAACGCGACGAGCAGGATGAAGCCGACGTAGATGACGGTCATGGCGGCCGTCAGGATCACGGCCAGGCGCCAGCGAGCGGCGGAGAGTCGGGAGAGGCGTGCCTGCGTATCGGTCATTCGGGACGATCATAGCCGGGCTTGGGGCCTGTGGCTTGGGGCTTGGGTATTCGTGGAGGCACGTCTCAAGCCTCAAGCCTCGAGTCTCAAGCCTTTTGAAGAGTGCTATAGTCCGCGCAATTCCCTGGCTGTTCTACTCGCACCTGCCCCCACGGCAGAAAAGGAGTCAGCTATGCGCTTGCGGTGGGTCACCCTCCTCTCCATTCCCCTGTTCCTGCTCGCCGCCGTCCCGGCCTTCGCCCAGGACGCCATGATTCTCGGCGCCGTGGTCGACGGGACCAAGGCGTCGCTGCCCGGCGTCACCGTTACGGCGACGTTGATCGACACCGGGCGCAGCACCGCGACCGTGACCGACGAGCGGGGTGAATACCGCCTGCGCGGGCTCGAAGCCGGCCGCTACAAGGTCCAGGCCGAGCTGTCGGGGTTCTCGACCATCGTCGTGCCCGACATCGAGTTGCTGGTCGGCCAGAACCGCACGTTGCCCTTCACCATGCAGGTGGCTTCGGTGTCGGAAACGCTGACGGTGACCGGCGAGGCGCCGCTGGTGGACGTGAGCTCGAGCCAGGTGTCGGGCAACGTCGATCGCCGCCAGATGGAAGAGCTGCCGCTGCAGGGCCGCAACTGGATGGAGCTGGCCATGCAGGTCAAGGGCATCACCGCGAACGCGGTCGACACGACGCCCGGCGTCCGCGATCGCCAGTTTCAGTTGAACCTCGACGGCCAGGAGATCACGCAACAGGTCGCCGGCTCCGGGTTCGGGCAGCCCAAGTTCAGCCGCGAGGCGATCGCCGAATTCCAGGTGGTGACCAACCTCTTCGACATCACGCAGGGCCGCTCGCTCGGCATCCAGGTGCAGGCGATCTCGCGATCGGGGACGAACAACTACGACGGCAGCGTCTACGGCTATTTCCGCGACGACAAATGGAACGCGAAAGACTTCATCGCCAATCGCGTGCTGCCGTACGCGAACCAGCAGCTCGGCGGCGCGATCGGCGGCCCCATCGTCAAGGACAAGGCGCACTTCTTCGCTTCGTTCGAGCGCGAGAACGAGCCGAACACGATTCTGTCGTCACCGGCGGCGCTGCCGGGACAGTCGTTCAGCTTCGACACCAAGCTGGTGCAGAACAGCTTTCTCGGCCGCGCCGACTGGCAGCTGCGCCCGACCGATCACCTGACCGCCCGGGCGTCGTACTGGGACTGGGGCAACCCGTTCACGCAGGTCTCGGGCACCGAGCACCCCTCCCAGGCGGCGTCCCGTTACCGCAAGGCCGTCAACGTCGTCGGCACCTGGGTGAAGGTGTTGAGCAACACGACGCTGCAGGAGGTCAAGGTCGGCTATACGCACTTCGACTGGCAGAACCTGCTGGCGATTCCGGCGCTGGCCAATTCGCCCAACTACGTGTTCCCCGGCGGCTTGAATATCGGGCAGCGCCGCAACTACCCGCAGGAGTTCTTTCAGAACACCATCAGCGCGCGCTACGACCTCATGAAGACCTGGGGCCGCCACGACACCAAGATCGGCGGCGAATACCTCCGGTGGCACGACACGGGCCAATGGCAGCTGCTGTCGAGAGGTGAGTTCATCTTCACGGCGGTGCCGACCGACATGAACCGCCGCTTCCCCGCAAGCGCCTGGAACGATCCGAGCAAGTGGGATGTCACCGGGCTCGACGCCACCGTGCAGCGCTTCGATCAGAACTTCGGCGACTGGACCATCGACATCCCGCGGCCGACGTGGGCGATCTGGTTCGGCGACACCTGGCGCATGAACGATTCGCTGACCGTGAACTACGGCGTCCGCTGGGATGCCGACTGGGGCGCACTCGATCCGCCGCACATCACCACGCAGGCGAAGTTCAATCCGGTGGGTGGCGCGCCCTATCCGGACATCGATCTCGGACCGGGCGATCTGCTCTATCCGAACAACCTGCGCGACCTCGGCAGCGTGGCGCCGCGCGGCGGCTTCACGTGGAATGTGGGCGGCAACGGCAACCTCGTCATTCGCGGCGGGAGCGGCTTGTACTACAGCATTCCCGATTCGAACACGACCTTCAGCATCCAGTCGTTCAACGGCGAGCGCATTCTCGTGAACTCGTTCCCGAACGACGGGCGGCCGGGCTTCATCGCCGACCCGACGCGCGGCCGCACGCCGGAGGACTTCTTCTCGGGCCGGTTCCCAATCCCGGCCCAGAGTCCGCGCGTGATCGCGCACGACTACCAGATGCCCTCCACCTGGCAGAGCATCATCGGGTTCCAGAGCCAGATCGGCAGCCAGCTCGGGATCGAAGCCGACCTCACGCACTGGAAGGGCTACCACTTCGCGCGGCAGCGGGATCCGAACCTGTTCTTCAATCCGGCCACCGGCTACAACCGCAATCCCGCGCAGGGACGTCCCGACCCGGCGTACACGCAGATCCAGTGGCTGGAGTCGAACGGAAAAGCGGACTACGCGGCGATGTCGAGCGCGATCACCCGCCGCTATCGCAATAACTGGCAGGCATCGCTGACGTACACGCTGATGCTGTTCATGCACGACAACACCACCGGATTCCAGTCGCAGGGCAACAACCCGTTCAACCCCGATGCCGAGTGGGCGCGCTCGACCGACTTCCAGCGCCACACGGTGCGCTTCAATGGGATCTGGCGTCTGCCGTACGACCTCTCGGTGTCGGGCGCGTACCTGTTCGGGTCCGGCAACCACTACAACACCATTTACGCCGCGAACCCGTTCGGCGGCACCGGGACCAACCGCTACGTGACAGCGCCGCTGACGGTGGTGGGCTACCCTGGCGTGCTCGATCGGTTCGATGGCAATGCCAGCTACGCCATCGGCGAGATCGTGCCGCGCAACGCCCTCAAGGGCCTGCCGCTGCACCGCATCGACCTGCGCCTGTCGAAGGACGTCAACCTGCCGGGCGGCGTCAAGCTGACGGGGATCGCCGAAGTGTTCAACGTGACCAACCACAAGAACTACGGCGCCTACAACGCGCAGTTGAACTCGGCGACGTTCGGGGCGCCGAGACAGAACCTGTTGAACGCCTACCAGCCGCGCGTGATGCAGCTGGCGTTCAAGGTGAGCTTCTAACAGCCTTCGGCCTTCAGCCTTCGGCCTTCAGCCTTCGGCCTGCGGACAAAGAAAAGGGGCCGGAACCACCGCTGGTCCCGGCCCTTGATTTGCTGAAAGCTGAAAGCCGAAAGCCGAAAGCCGAAAGCCGTCAGTGCGTCGTCTGCGGCTGTGGCGGCGCCTTCTTCAGGCCCTGGATCTGCAGCACCGGCACGCCCGGCTGCTCCTTGAGCACTTCCTTGCGATAGAGCTTCTCCATCTCCGCGTGATGGCGCTGCTCCTCGGGGGTCATGTCCTTCTTCTTGCGGGCCGCGATCTTCTCGTCGCGCGCGTTCTTGGCGATGCCGAGCACGTCGAGGTCGGTCTGCGCGCCGGCGGCCACCGCTTCGGCGTTGAGCTTCAGCGAGTGCTCGGTCGTCGACAGCGGCACGGGCTTGTTGCCGGCGAAGATCTCATGACGCCCGTGCTCCTCGTACCACTTGGTGAGCGTGGCCGTCATGTGCATCTTCTCGATGATGTTCCGCCAGCCGATGCCGGTGTTGTAGGCGCAGAAGGAGATCTCGCCCATCTGCGTCGCATACGGGATGATGCACATCTCGGTGCGGCGGAAGTCGTAGTTGAACAGGTCCTGGAACCACATGCCGGCGATGAACAGGAAGTTCCAGCGATCCCCGCGCCGCTTGTCGATGTCGGCCCGGGTGCGGTCGCCGCTCACCTTGCCGTAGTCGCGGCCGGTGGCGCCGAAGGTCTTGTCGAACTTCTTCATCAGGTCGCTCAGCTTGAAGTGGGTGGGCGCCTTGAACGGATCGTAGTTGCGTGCCAGCGCCAGCGCCATGCCGGCAACGGTGAGGAACTTGCCGCGCGCCGCGTCGTTGACCTGGGCGATGTCCTTGGCGAGCTGCTCGGCCTTCAGGAACGCCGTGACCGGCACGGTTTCCTTCGTTTCCTTGTCGATCATCACGGCCATGCCGATGCCGCAGTTCGGGTGGCAGCCGCATGTCAGGTTGCCCCACTCGGTCTCCGGCCCCTTGGCGAGGTCGGCCCAGTCGGTGAAGGTGCCCATGAACGAGATCGGGAACCAGTCGCGCACCGGCTCGCCGAGGCCGGTCTGGTTCTTCACGTCGTGGGCCAGGTGCGACAGCGTGTAGCGCTGCGCCGCGCGCCGCTCCGGCGTCACTTCCTCGTCGCGGCCGGTGAAGCTCACCGGCTGGAACGACAGGAAGTTGATCTTCTTCGGGTTGTCGAGCGCGAACTCGATCACGCGGCCGACCTGCTCGTTGTTCACGCCGTTGACGATCGTGATCACGGGGACGATGTCGACGCCGGCGTTGTAGAGGTTCTCGATGGCGCGCAGCTTGACGTCGAACAGGTTGCCGACCCGGCGGTGCGCGTTGGCGGCGTTGCCGATGCCGTCGAACTGCAGGTAGGCGTAGCGCAGGCCCGCCTCGGCCGCCGCCTTCGCGAAGTCGAAGCTCTTCGCGAACTCGATGCCGTTGGTGGCCGCCTGCACCGACGAATAGCCGACCTTGCGCGCGTAGCGGACCGCGTCGAGGAAGTACGGCGACAGCGTCGGCTCGCCACCCGAGAACTGCACCGACATCTGCCGCTTCGGCTTGATGGTGATGGCGTTGTCGAGCACCGTCTTGATGTCGTCCCATGTGAGCTCGTGCACGAAGCCCACCTGGTTGGCGTCCATGAAGCAGGGGTCGCACATCATGTTGCAGCGGTTGGTCAGGTCGACCGTGAGCACCGAGCCCCGGCCGTGCTTGATCGTGCTGCTGCCGTGGTTGTGGAGCTTCTCGTCGTTGTGCGCGCGGATGTCGCGGCCCGGGAACACCGCTTCGAGGTGCTTGAAGAAGTCGGTGTCGATGGCCATCGTGTCTTCGAAGTGCCCGTGGATCGGGCAGTCCTTCATCATCACGATCTTGCCGTCCTTCTCGTCGATGACGGCCTTGATCTCGCCGACCTTCTCGTTGAGGAGCGTGTCGAGCGGCCGCGTACCGTCGAGGATCGCCTGGCGCGCTTCGCGCACGCAGGTCGGACAGAGCGAGTCGGTCTGCCGCGGCCAGCCAAGCGGCGGCTTGGTCTTCTGGTGCGACTTCAGCAGCGGCTTGTCCGACCACCGCGGCGTCATCGACGGGTTCGGACTGATCTTGTTGAGCTGTGAAAAGACCTGCCAGAGGCCGTTGGCGGCGATGGACAGTCCCTTTTCCGCGTACTTGATTGGCGCGTGCATGAGCGCTCCTTAGCCCGAGGCGACCGGGCTCTTCCGTCACCGAATCGGTCAACCCACGGCCCGTAAGTGATTGACTTCACGTTATCTTACGGAGATTCTCGAGGCGCTTGCACAGGGATCGGGGAGCGGGCCGGAACCGCGGCTGAACTGGCTCTGGATGAGCTGAACGGTCAATCACCGACTGAATAAGTCGGTGATAAGGAGTGCTATTCTCCGCAGCTGCTGCGCTGATTCCGTTTCTTGAAGGAGGAGTGATGAAGCAACTGATCCTGGTGCCCTGCATGTGTCTGGCGCTCGCGTGGGCGGCCTCGCCAACGTGGGCGCAAACCGAACAACACGATCATTCCCCGAAGCCGGGCGCGATCAAGGCGGGCACGGTCGACTTCGCGACCTCCTGCAGCCCCGCCGTCAAAGACGATTTCAATCTCGCCGTTGCTGAACTTCATTCCTTCTGGTTCCAGGAGGCCCGGTCGATTTTCACGGAGGTCCTGAAAAAAGATCCCACGTGCGCGATCGCGTATTGGGGCATCGCGCTGACCCACTGGGGTAACCCGTTTGCCGGCCAGCGGTCGCCGCAGACCATTGCCACCGGCAAGGCCGCGATTGAGAAAGGGCAGACCACCGGCAAGCCCACGGCGAGAGAAAGAGGCTACATTGACGCCGTCGCCGGCCTCTTCTCGAGTGCCGACGTGACGACTCAGCGTGCGCGCGTCGTGGCGTACGAAGGCGCGACGGAACTGGTGGCCAGCCAGAACCGCGATGACATGGAGGCGCGCATCTTCTGGGCGCTCGCGATTGCGCAAACGGCGCTGCCCACCGACAAGACCTTCGCGCAGAATCTGAAGGCCGCGGAAATCCTCGAGCCGCTGTACAAGCGGCACCCGAACCACCCCGGCCTCGCGCATTACATCATCCACTCTTACGACGTGCCGGCGCTGGCCGCCAGGGCCCTGCCCGCGGCGCGCGCCTACGCCGACATTGCGCCGTCGGTGCCGCACGCGCTCCACATGCCGTCGCACACCTTCACCCGCGTCGGCGAGTGGAAGGAATCGGTCGCCACCAACATCCGGTCGGCGGCGGAAGCCGAGAAGACCGGCGGCCTCGGCGAGGGGCTGCACGCCATGGACTACGAGACCTACGCCTATCTGCAGATGGCCATGGACAAGGAAGCCAAGGGCGTGCTCGATCACGCGATGGTCGCGGCGACCAGGACCACGGCCACCGTGACCGCCGGCGCGCCCGGAGCCAATACCTTCGCGGTGGCGGCCATTCCCGCCCGTTATGCCATGGAGCGGCTGCAGTGGGAGGACGCGATGAAGCTCACCGTGACGCCGGCGCCGAACACGCCGTACACGGAAGCGATTACGCACTTCGCGCGCGCGGTCGGCGCCGCCCGCGCCGGCAAGCCCGCCGAAGCGGCGGCCGATGTCGCGCGGCTCACCGCGCTTCGCGATCGCGAACTGGAAATGAAGGATGCCTACTGGGCCGAACAAGTCGACATCCAGCGGCGCGGCGCCGAAGCCTGGCTGATGTTCGCGCAAGGCCGGAAAGACGAGGGCATCAAGGCCCTCGCCGACGTCGCCGCCGCGGAAGACCAGACCGACAAGGCGGCCGTCACGCCGGGCCCGCTGGCGCCGGCGCGCGAGATGCTGGGCTACATGCTGCTCGAGGCCGGCCGGGCCAAGGAGGCGCTGGTGGCGTTCGAGGCCGTGACGAAGAAGGAGCCGAACCGCTTCCTCGCGCTCTACGGCGCGGGCAAGGCCGCCGAGGCGACGAAGCAGTCGGCGAAGGCCAAGGGGTACTACCGGCAGATCGTCGAGATCTGCAAGGACGCGGGCGCGGAGCGGCCCGAGCTCGCGTACGCCAGGAAAGCGGCGAAGTAAGGGCGGGTCTCACGACCCGCCGGGTGACGACGGGAGGGCACCTCTCGTCGTCACAAAATCCCTGAAACGGACGAGCGCGTCGCCGAGCGTCGCCGCAGTGGAGGCAAAGCAGACGCGGACGTAGCCTTCGCCATCACGGCCGAAGCCCACGCCGGGCGCCACCGCCAGGCCCGTGTCGGCGAGCAGCGTTGACGCAAACGACGTTGAATCCGCCAGTCCCTCGATGCGCGGGAACGCGTAGAACGCGCCCTGCGGGTGGGGCAGCGACACGCCCGGGATCGACGCCAGCGCCGCGATCACCTGCGTCCGGCGCTGCGCGTAGTGCGCGCGCAGCTCCGCAATGTACGGCTCGCCGTCGCGCAGCGCCACGATGCCCGCCTGTTGCACCATGGCCGCAGGGTTCGACGTCATGAACTCCACCGCCTTGTACATCGTCTTGATGGTGCGCTCACCGCTTTGCGCCCATCCGAGCCGCCACCCGGTCATGTTGTAGGTCTTCGAGAAGCTGTTGATGACGATGAGGCGGTCCTTGTCGGGAAGGACGCGGGCGAAGGACGGAGCGAGGTGTGGCGACAGACCTTTAGGTTTGTCGTCATACACGAGCCGTTCGTAGACCTCGTCGGCGAGGATGACCAGGTCGTGGCGCTCGGCCAGCTCGGCGAGCGCCCGCTGATCCTCGATCGTCATCATCCATCCCGTCGGGTTCGACGGGCTGTTGACGATCAGCATCCGCGTGCGGCTGTCGATGGCGGCGCGGACGCGATCGAGATCGAGACCGAAGCGCGCGCCCTCGCGGGCCAGCGCCGCCGGCCGCGGCTCGCCGCCGGCCATGATCACGGCGTTCGAGAAGATCGCGTAGGCCGGAGACACGATCACGGCGTTGTCGCCGCGGCCGACGCCGGCGCGGATGGCCGCGTAGATCGCCATCGAGCCGCCGACGGTGCCCATGATCTCCGGCGCGTCGTAGGTCACGCCGTGCAGCTCGTGGATCTTCTTGGCGATGGCCTCGCGCAGCTCGGGAGCCCCCGCGGTGTGGGTGTAGAACGTGTGGCCGCCGAGCGCCGCGTCGTGCGCCGCTTCGCAGATGAAGGCCGGCGTCGGCAGGTCGGACTCCCCGTAGCACAGCTTGATCGACCCCGGCATGCGCTCCGCCGCGGTCGCGATCTGGACCATCGGCGATTCGGCGACGTTGGTGAACTCGGGGGTGTATCGCACGGCCACAGATTACACAGATCTCGAATTCAAACCAGGGCCGCAGATGACGCAGATGACACAGATCTTGGATTCACACCAGGGAGGTGAGATCAGGCATTCGCGATCATCATCTGGCCGGCGATCTCCTTGACGAGGCGCGCGGCCACCGCGGCGGTGACGCCACCAAGGTCCTGGCTTGGGTTGTACTCGACGACATCGGCGCCGACGAGTGGGCCCGGCAGCTTGTGGATCATCGTGAGCACGTCGCGCACGGACAGGCCGCCGGGCTCGCGATGTGACACGCCGGGCGCGAAGGCGGGATCGAGACCGTCGAGGTCGACGGACAGATACACCGGCCCTTCGGCGCTGGGGCGGGCGCCGGCGGCGAAATGGCGCATCTCGATGCAGTCGACGTCGAACCTGGCCACCTGGGCCCGTTGATGCGGCGTGAGCGTGCGGATGCCGGCCTGGACCAGGCGCGCGCCGGGGCACTCTTCCAGGATGCGGGCGAACGGGCAGGCGTGCGAATGGCGATCGCCCTCGAACTCGTCATACAGATCGCCATGGGCGTCGATGTGCAGGATGGTCAGCGCCGGATGCAGCGCCGTAATTGCCAGGAGGATTGGGTAGGTGATGGAGTGGTCACCGCCAAGGGCGATCGGATAAAACCCGTTCGCGAGCACCACGCCGATCGCCATCTCGATCTGATCGCGTGCCTCCGCGGGGTCTTGCGACAGCGCGGCGTCGCCGGCGTCGGTGAGCGCGGCCAGATCCGCGCCGTTTTCGCTGAAGGTGTTTCCAGCCGGGGACCAGAGTGCCTGCCGAATCAGCGGCGGCGCCGCGGCCGAGCCGCGCAGAAACGACGAGCTGGCGTCGTAGGGGAGGCCGATGATCTGGGGCTTGGCGTTCACCATCGTGGGATCCATCGCCCGGTCTTTTCGCAGTACGCGTCGTACTCGCGCCCGAACAGGTTCCGCAGCGTGGGCTCCTCGTAGGTCATCACAAGAAGCGTGGCGGCGACGAACAGGAAGCCAATGTAGCCGACTACGGCCCACGACTGGTAGAACAGCGCGGCGCCCGCAAGCGCGATGCCGGCGCCCACGTACATCGGATTTCGCACGAACTGATAGGGACCGCGAACCACCAGGCGTCGCGGCGGATCGAACGGCGCCGGCGTGCCTTTGCCAACGACGGCAAACGCGAGAATGCACCAGACGACGACCGCGGCGCCGAGCGCACCGACGATCATGCCGGCGATTTGCCCAGGGCCAAGCGCCGCTGGCTGCGTGACGCCGGCCGACGACAGGATCCTGGCCGGCAGGAACACCAGGACCAGGGCGATGAAGATCGTGGCGTAGGTCACGGCGCGAGCGAACACGAACATGCGGGTGCTCCAGAGGGTTCCCGTCAGATTCCCGGTGGCGTGAATCGCCCGTCGTTCGCCAGCCAGCCGCCGTCGGCGAACAGGATCGTGCCGGTCACGTAGCTCGCCGCGTCGGAGAGCAGGAAGATCGTCGGCCCGGCCATTTCTGCCGCCTTCGCCCACCGCTTCATCGGGGTCTTGTCGGCGTACGCCTTGTACCACTCGGGCTGCGCCTTGATCGGCGCCGTGAGCGGTGTCTCGACCACGCCGGGGCCCACCGCGTTGACGCGCACGCCCTGCTCGCCCCATTCGGTGGCCGCCGTGCGCACGAGCTGCACGATGCCGGCCTTGGTCATCGAGTAGGCCGACTGGCCCGGCTCGGTGACGAGCGACCGGATCGACGAGAACAGCACGATGCTGCCGGACTTCTGCAGCACCATCAGCTGCCCGGCCGCCTGCAGCACGTTGAAGTTGCCGCGCAGGTTGACGTTGACGACGCGGTCGAACTCCTCGCCGGTGTACTTGAGGATTGGCTTGCGGACGTTGATGGCGGGCGTGCAGACCAGCCCGTCGAGGCCGCTGCGGCCATGCAGGGAATTCGCCAGGGCATCGCGCACCGACGTCACGTTGGTGATGTCGACGGCGCCCGAATCCGCCGATCCGCGCGCTTTCGTGATCGTCGCCGCCGTGGCCGCGGCGCCGTCGGCGTTCAGGTCGAGGCAGATGACGTGCCCGCCCTGCTGTGCGGCGCCGATGGCCACCGCCTGCCCGATGCCCGATCCGGCGCCAATAACGGCGATGGTCTTGCCTGACAGGCTGAACATACGACCCATGATACTTGTCGGGAGGGCACTTCTTGTCGGGAGGCACTTCTTGTCGGGAGGCACTTCTTGTCGGGAGGGTGTCTCGGGTCGGGATAACATTCACGCGTGTCCATCGCCATCGATCGCATCGTCGCGGAAGTCGACCGTGCCGCCGATGAGATCGTCGACTTCGCGTCGCGGCTCGTGCGCATCGCCACAGTGAATCCGCCCGGCGACGAATACGAGACCTGTGCCAACCTCATCGGCGATCAGTTGCGGGCCCACGGCGCGGACGTGCAACTGCTGCCGGCGATCGGCCGATTCGAACACACGCCCGAGCACCCGCGCATCAACGTCGTCGGCCGCTTCGACGGCCGGGGTCCGGCCGTGCACCTTAACGGCCACTTCGACGTCGTGCCCGCCGGACAGGGCTGGACGCGCGATCCGTTCGGCGGGCACGTCGTGGATGGGCGGCTCTATGGGCGCGGCGCCTGCGACATGAAGGCGGGCCTCGCCGCGGCGGTGTTTGCGGCCGAAGCCATTCGCCGCGTCGGCGTCGCCCACGCGGCGCCGATCGAGATCAGCGGCACCGTGGACGAGGAAAGCGGCGGGTTTGCCGGTGTGGCCTGGCTGGCCGAGAACCGCTGGCTGTCGCGTGAGCGGACGCGCGCGGTGATCATCCCGGAGCCGTTTGGCGTCGACCGCGTGTGCGTCGGCCATCGCGGCGTCTACTGGTTCGAGGTGGTCGCCGAAGGCCGGACCGCGCACGGCAGCATGCCGTACCTCGGCGTCAGCGCGATCGATGGGATGTCCCACCTGCTGGACTTGGTGCGCGACGAGCTCGGCCCCGCGCTCGCCGGCCGCGTCACCACCATGCCGGTGGTGCCCGAGGGCTCGCGGCACGCGACCATCAACACCAACGGCATCGACGGCGGCCAGCCGGTGGACGACGTGCCGAGCCCGTGCGTGGCCGATCGCTGCCGGGCGGTGTTCGATCGGCGGTTCCTGATGGAGGAAGGGCTCGACCGCACGCGCGCGGAGATTGCGGCGCTGGTGGCGAAGGCCCAGTCGAGAATGCCGGACGTGCGGTTCTCGATCGAAGACCGGATGG
>MELE01000202.1 GCA_001768615.1 Acidobacteria bacterium RIFCSPLOWO2_12_FULL_67_14b
GATGTTGTCGCAGTAGTAGTCGTCGCAGTCGCTGCCCCAAACGATGTTGTCATCGCCGAGGTTCGAGCCCCAGACGATGTTGTCGCAGTAGTAGTCGTCGCAGTCGCTGCCCCAGACGATGTTGTCGCCGAGATCGGTGAAGGCCGACCCCCAGACGATGTTGTCGTCCCAGGCGTTGGCCGACGGCAGGATTGCGCCCCCGCCGATCCGCTGGTTGCCCCAGATGATGTGGCGGCTCCAGTTTCTGCTGACTGGATAACCCTTGCCTGGCGTCGGATGCGCGAAGAAGCGCGCGAGCTTCACCGCCCCGCGCGTATTGAGGAAACCGGCGCCCTGGGTGAGGAAATCGTACTGGGGACGGGCCTGCGACGTGTACTGCAGGATCGCCTTGACCAGATTGGGCGTGAGCGAGGGATTCGCCTCGAGCATCAGCGCGACGCTCCCCGCGACGACCGGCGCCGCCATGCTGGTGCCGCTCAGGCTCAGATACGGCAGGTACGCCGTCGGCACCGACCCGGACAGCAGCGCCTGCGGCTTGGTCAGATACAGGAGGCTGTTCGGATCGCTCGTTGACACGATGCCGGTGCCGGGCGCGACGAGATCCGGCTTGGCCAGGTAGTCGATGGCCGTAGGACCGCGCGAGCTGAAACCGGCGATGGTGTCGTCGCTCCGCCTGGTCGTGCCCTCCGTGCTCGACGCGCCGACCGTGAGGACCCACGGCGCGTTGCCCGGAGACGTGATGCCGCCGTACTGGCTTTCCGCGGTTGCGTTCCGGCCGAGATTGCCGGCCGCCGCGACGACGACGATGCCCGCGTCCACGGCGCGCTTGGCCGCCAGCGTCAGCGGGTCGGTCTCGTACGACTCAAACACGCCGGCGCCGAGCGAGAGGTTGATCACGCGGATGTTCAGCGCGTCCTTGTTGGCCACCGCGTAGTCGATCGCCGCGATGATGCTGCTGATCGTGCCGTGGCCCTGGTTGTCGAGCGCCTTGAGCGCGATGATGTTCGCGTCGGGAGCGACCGAACGGCGGACGCCGAGGGTATCGGCGCCGTTGCCGCCGACGATGCCGGCCACATGCGTGCCGTGTCCCCAATCGTCGTACGACTCCGTTCGGCCGTTCACGAAGTCCATGAAGTGCGAGACGCGCTGGCCCTGGCCATTCGCGGCCGTGAGGTCGTCGTGCCAGCCCGTGACGCCGGAGTCGACGATGGCGACGCCGATGCCCGCGCCCGAGTAGCCCATCAGCTCCTGCACCGCGCGGGCGCCGATGGTGACCGCCGTACGTGCCACGGCGCCTTCAACGTCGCGATCGAGGCTGATGCGCTTCACCGCGGGGTGGTTCGAGAGACGCTTGATAAAGGAGTTGGGCAGGCGTCCAACGCGCGCGTTCAGGATGCCCAGCCGGCGCCCGGCCTTGCCACCGTGGTTCTTGATCAACCTCGCCGCATCGCGCTCGTCGTTGAACTCGATGATGACCCCGGACTCGCCCGTGACGCTCTCCGCGAGCAGGGTGAGCGACGGGTCGAGCTTGGCGCGTTCACGCGTCCCGGGCTCACGACGCTGCGCCGACGCTGGCAGCGCAATCAATGCCAGCATCAACACGGCAAGCGGGAGGACGAGCGATCTAATCCGCATCGGTCCTCCCTAGAGCAATCCGTGGGCCAATCAGGTCACTGGAGTAGTAGATAAGGATTCGCAGTCCTGTAAAGTACTTTAACTGCATATAATTGCCCGTATTTTGATGTGTCTAAATGTGACTGCAGTTGTCGATCTGAAACGACAATAATGACATCCAACTGCCCCATTAAGTGGCAACGATTCCGAGATCTATTATCTAACTAGCTTATTTACAACTACTTAGACTGTTGTTCTGATTGGGAACACAAAAACCGATAACGGAACACAAAATCGGGGTTCTGCCGGGATGGGGGGAGGCTCGGACACCCCCTGAGGGGTGCCCGAGCGGATGTCTGACTAGTGCGTGACGACCACTGGCAGCGGCGAGCGGCGCTGCAGGCGCCAGTCGTCGGCGAGGATGCCCCACAGCACCTGGTCGTGCTGCTGGCCGTGGCGCTGGAACGAGCGGCGGAGCAGGCCCTCCTGCACCGCGCCGATCTTGCGCAGCGCGCCGTTACCGCGGCCGTTGGCCACCGCCGCGCGCGCCTCGAGGCGATGCGCGCCGACGACATCGAACGCAAAGTCCAGGACCAGCCGCGCGCCCTCGGCGAACACGCCCGTGCCCCAGTACGGCGATCCGATCGCGAAGCCCCATTCGGCCGTGCCGAAGCCGGGCTCGATCGAGCGGACCTGGAAGATGCCGACCGCGGTGTCCATGCCCTCGGGCACGACCGCGAAGCACACGTAGGTGCCGGCCTGGCGTTCACGATGGGTCCAGGCGATGAAGCCCTCGAACCCCGGCACCGTGGTCGGCGGCGGTGAAATGAAGCGCGCCACCTCCTCGGTCGTCAGCATCGCCAGCAGCGAGGGCGCGTCGTCGAGGCGCAGCTCGCGCAGCGTGAAGGAGGACCCGGTCAGCACCGGCAGGCCCGTCTTCCAGTCGCTCGTCGTGACCGTCGCCGGAGTGGAGGTGACCGTCGCCATGGTCGCCTGCCGCGTCAGCTCGGGTTGGAAGGGCATCTTCTCCACGACTAGCGCCCCTTCCCCTGGCAGTTGTTGCCCCACACGACGTTGTCGCCATCGTCGAAGCCCCAGACGATGTTGTCGTCGTTGCCCCACACGACGTTGTCGTCGTCGCTGTTGCCCCACACGACGTTGTCGTCGTCGGACTTCGCCGAGGAGCAGTTGCCCCACACGATGTTGTCCCAGTCGTTGCCCCAGACGATGTTGTCCGACTCATAGTCCTGGCGCGTCACGTTGCCCCAGACAACATTGTCGTCCCAGAAGCCCCACACGATGTTCTCGGCCCAGTAACCCCAGACGATGTTGTCGCCCCAGACGATGTTGTCGCCCCAGACGATGTTGTCGTCCCAGTTGTTGCCCCAGACGATGTTCTCGTCCCAGTCGTTGCCCCAGACGATGTTGTCGCACTCGTCGCAATCGCCCCAGACGATGTTGTCGGCCAGCGTGTCGAAGCCCCAGACGATGTTGTCGTCCCAGCGGGCCATGTGCACGGACGCCGCGCCGGCGGGCATGAAACGATCGCCCCAGACCAGCCGGCGGCCCCAGGTCACATTCCTGCCGTTCTCGTCGGTGTTCGACTTCGGCAATTGCGCGGTCAGCCAGTTGGCGCCGTGCGGCGCTGCGGTGTTCACGCGCTGCGCCATCTGAATGGCACCCACCGCGTTGAGGGCACCCGCGCCCTGGGCCAGCGTGTCGAAACCGGGGAGGACGCGCGCGGTGAACTGCAGCGCCATCTTCACCATGTTCGCCGAGAGACGGGGGTTGGCGGTCAGCACCAGGGCCGCGGCGCCCGCGACGCGTGGCGCGGACATGCTCGTGCCGGAAAGCAAGAGATACGAGGATTTGCCGTCGAGATCCTTGATGCCATCGACGCGCCGCTGCTCGTCGCGGTCGCCGTCGTCATCCGTGTCGGGGCCGTCCTCGTCATCGTCGTCGTCGCCGTAGAGCTTGCTGCCCTTGGCCGACAGCGAGACCACGTTGACACCGTCGGCTACCATGTCGGGCTTGGCCAGCAAGTCGAACCGCGAGGGCCCGCGAGAGCTGAAGTTGGCGACGGCGTCGTCCTTCAACGACGCGGTGCCCTGGGTGTCGAGCGCGCCCACACACACCGCCGAGGGCGCGTTACAGGGCACGCCCACGCCACCGTAGCCCGGCTTGCTCGTGAGGGGGTTGATCCCCATGTTGCCGGCCGCGGCCACGACCACGATGCCCTTGCGCGACAGACGCTCCACGGCCTGCACCATCGGGTCGGTGACGACCGACTCGAACACGGGGTGACCGAGCGAGAGGTTGACGACCCGGATGTTGTACCGGAGGTGGTTCTTAGCGACCCACTCGAGTGCGTCGATGACATCGCTCGTGTTGCCGGAGCAATCGTCTCCCAGCACGCGCAGCACCACCAGGTCAACATCCGGGTCTATGCCCTTGTACACGCCGTCGGACTGAGCGCCCGTGCCGCCAATCACACCGGCTACGTGCGTGCCGTGGCCGCACCGATCAGTCATCTTCGAACCGTTGGACACGAAGTCCTCGTAATGGCGAACACGCCAGGCGGGCAGGTCTGCCTGAACCTGGAGGCCGGAGTCGAGGACCGCGACGGTCATCCCGGTGCGAGCGGCCTTCGACGACTTCTTCTTGGACGCGGGCTTGCCCTTGGCACGGGCAGGAGTCTTGGTCTTGGCCGCAAACACGGTGACCCTGGCATCCACCGACACCTGCGAAGCGTTGTCGATCTCCGAGGTCAGCGCAGCGGCGCTCGAAATGACATTCAGCGCCGGGCCGGCTTCGGTATCCATGGTCCGCACCGCCGCGCCGCGATCGAGCAGGCGGCCGAAGGCGGCATCGCGTTCCGCCGTCGAGTCGAACTGCATGATGACCCGCGTCGACTCGCCGGCCACGACCGCCTTGCGGACGGCTTCGTCGACCTTGCCGCCGTGTCGTTGCGCTTCGGTGGGCGCCGCCAGCAGCAGACAGAACGTGGCGGCAATAACGGAACGACCCCACACGGCCTTCTTCCGGAAGTTCAGGCAAGCGAGAAGATCAGTCATGTTGCCCGACGACAATGCAAATGACGGGCCCAGAAGTGCCCATATATAACTTCACTGTCATATAAAGTTCTATATAGGCGAATTGCTTGGGATTCTTGACCAACCTCCGACAAAGTCATTTAGATGACTAGATATGACGTAATCTCCATTTGTATATAAATAGAACATAAATAACCAAACACAACAGAATCAACCCATGTAACTAATTGAATACAAATAGCTTACACAGACTGTTCTGTCATGGCACCCGGTTTCTGGATTTGGAACACTCCAAATCTGTGCATCAGCGGGCAGTCCCGAGCCGTTTCGCGTTGGAGCCCGACCGCTGCTAGGTGGGCCTCGGGATCGCGCCGACGATGTCCAGCGAAACGCCGAGCACGGCTTCAGCCGCCTGCATGCCGCCGATGACGGCGGATTCGACGGCGCCGCCCAGGCCGGTGAACACCCAGTCGCCGGCGAGCATCAGGTTCGTGAATCCCGATCGGCCGGCTTGCAGCCGGCACATCGACGTGCCGGGCAGGTCGAGCACGTAGCGTTCGGTCGGCGTGTAGTTGGCGCGCACGTACTGCGCGCCGAATCTCGCCGGGCCCTGCACGTCCGCCGGCGCCGCCAGCAGCGTCCAGTCGATCTCGGAGCCACGCATCGCGCCGGCATACAGGTGGCCGAGGTTGCGCGTCGACCATTCGAGCGCGGCGTCGCGCGCCAGCGCCTTCTGGGACCGGCCGAACGCGGGGCCCTCGTGTCCAGGATGCGCGGCGGCGGTCGGCATCGGGCCGCAGAAATACACCACGCTCTTCGCCGCGGCGCCGCCGCTCCAGTCTTCGCGGGCGATCACCTGCGACATGTCGGACCAGCTCTCGAACGGCTGGCCGTAGCCGGTGCCGGTGGTGTTGCCGTAGGTCCAGCCGAGCTCGTCGACCGATCGCGTCCACCAGATCTGCAGCGCCTGTGTCTGGATGGTTTCGAGCGAGCCGACCATGCGCGCCCACGCCGGATCGCGCGCGATCAGCCGGGCGCAGATCGCCGGAAACGCGCCGACCGAGATGCCCAGGATCACGGCGTCGTAGTCGGCGCTCGCGCGCAGCACGATCTGGTCGCCTTCCCACCCGCTCCAGGGGTCCTCGAGGTCGATGTGGTCGGCTTCGAGCCGCTCGGCCTGCGCCCGATCGATCTGATCGTAGAGCGGCGTCGACGGCCAGCTCGGGAGGCCGCCCACATCCACCAGCGGCTGGTAGGGCTTGGGCGTCCTGACCTGCTTGTTGATCCGGATCTCGTCGATCGCTCCGCCGTCGCCGGGAACGAGCTCGCGCACTTCATGGAAGAACTCGAAGCGCACGCCGTTCTTGCGGCACATCTCGTAGATGGGCCCGAACACCGCATCGCCCATGCCCGACCCCATCTTGTAGAAGAGCGTGCCCTTGTAGGTGAAGACCAGGCGCAACAGGTGATAGAGCCCCATCGAGGCGCTCATGCGCGGCTTGTCGGGGTCGCCGCCCTGGTAGGCGAAGAAATAGTCGTAGTAGCCGCGCAGCGGCGCCGACTCCAGCGCCAGCGCCGACGCGCCGTGCGACTTGAGCCAGTCGGCGAAGTCGACGCCGTCCACCGCCAGCCAGCCGTGCTCGATCACGCCGTCGCGGACGATGCCCCGCGCCATCGCCAGCGCGAGGTCCATCAGGATGTAGATCCGCCGCGCTTCGTCGTGGGAAAGCAGGAAGTCGCGGCAGGCGTCTTCGAGCCACCTGTCGAACCCGTCCAGGTGCGACACCAGGTGATCGGCCGTCGGCTGATGCGCGCCGCCGCGTGACCGCAACGCCGCCAGCGCCGAGCCGGCGATGGCGAAGACCTCGTGTTCCACCATCGCGCGCACGCTCGGGTGCGGGAAGTTCGCCAGCGAATCGCGCAGGAACTCCACCAGCATCTCGAGGTAGTCGTGGAGCGTCGGCAGCTCGCCGCCCTCGCCGGGCGTGCCGCTGTTGGGCGGCACGTGGACGATCCAGTTCTTCGACACCGGGCCCAGCTGCTCTTCCCACGCGACCACGCTCTTCGGCAGGAACGCCTGGTCCCAGGTGGCCAACGGCGACTTGGGATCGCGCTTGAGCGCCGTGTAGCACTCGCGCATCATCCGGAACGCGTTGTAATAGAAGCCGCCCCACACGTGGAGCCCGTGCTCTTCGATCCGCGCGTGATCGTCCAGGCGCCGGCCGCTTGCGCCCTTGCCGCCCAGGCGCCAGCCGACCTGATAAACGGTGACCTCGTACTGCCGCTGCAGCTCGGGCGTGCGCGAGAGGTAATAGGCGGCGGTCATCGCGCCGCAGCCGCCGCCGAGAATGGCGATGCGCTTTCTGCCGGATGCCGCCATCAGCTGAGCCCTCCCACGATGTAAATCGGATCGCCCGACAGCGCCGCCGCCGCGTCCATGCCCGCCATCACCGCGGCCTCGACGCAGCCGGCGTTGATCGACGTGCGCACCCAGTCGCCGGCGAGGAACAGGTTGCGGAAGCCCGACTCACCGCCGCGCAGCCGGTACTTCGACGATCCGGGCACCGACAGCACGTAGCGTTCCGTCGGGTCGATGTTGATGCGCAGGTACTGCGAGTCCAGCCGCCTGGCGCCATCGGCCTTGGCCTCGTCCCACAGGAGACTCCAGTCGAACTGGCCGTCTGCGGTCACGGCGCCGGGCCAGATCCCCTTCGCGTTCGCCTGGAGCCAGCTGAGGACCTTGTCCTTGAAGCGTTGCTGCTCGCGCGCGGGGAAGCCGTGGTCGTCGAAGGGCGGAATGGCCGGGGCGTCAGGGAACTGGCCGCAGAAGTAGGCCAGGAAGCGCGGCCCGTCCTTCGGCCAGGTTTCCCGCGGCAGCAGGAAGGTCATGTCCGACCACGTGTTGAGGTACTGCGCGTACGCCGACACCACCCGCGCCGGCACGGGCGCGCCGATGCCGGCGGCGTCCGGCGACAGCCACAGCTGCATGCTGCAGGTCTGCACCGTCTGGACCTTCTGCAGCATCTCCGCGAACGGCGTGCCCGGCGCCGCCAGGTTGCCGGCGATCATCGAGATCGCCCCCAGCGAAATCCCCAGGACCACATCGTCGAAATCCCTGCCCGCCTGCAGCACCGCCGTGGTGCCCGTGGGCGGCGCCCACGCCGACTCGAAATTGACCCCGGCGTAGCGCTCGCCATCGACCAGTTGCGAGAGGTCGGGCTCGGACGGCCAGCTGGGCACGCCGCGGATGGTTCGCAGCGGCTTGTACTCGCTGCCACCGCGGATCTCCGCCTGCTTGCGGATGACGATGCGATCGACGGCCGTTCGATCGGCGTTCGGCTCGAGCGATTCGATGCGCGTGAAGAATTCGAACTTCACGTGACGCGCCTTGAGCACCTCGTAGGCGGGCGAGAACACGACGTCGCCCATGCCGGCCTGCATCTCCCAGAAGAGCGCGCCCTTGTAGGTGAAGAAGAGCCGCAGCACGCCGTGGGTGGCAGTGCCGGCTTCGAGCGCGAGCTGGTTCTCCTCGCCCTTGGCGTAACCGAACACGTAGTCGTAGATGCCGCGGGCCAGCGCCGAGGTCACGGCCTCTTCGGTGGCGCCATGGGAGCGGAGCCAGCTGCTCCATTCCTGGTCGTTGACCGCATCGAAGCCGTGCTCGAGCACGCCGTCTTCGACGATGCCGATGGCGGTGGCGGCGCCAAGCGAGAGCAGGTCGAGGAACCGGCGGACGTCCGGGTTGCTGTCGCGTTGCGGCTCGAGCCTCGCGTGCGCCGACGCGTGGGCATCGCGGATCAGGCTGACCAGCACGGCATGGTGCGCGTCCCTGGCGCCGCCTTGCGCCACCGGCGTGGCCCGGGCGACCTGCTTCGCCGTGGTCAGCAGTTCGCGCGCGTGCGCGGCGTCGGCCTGGATCTTGTGCTCGATCAGCAAGCCGACCGATTGCAGCACCGAGACGGCACCAGCGAGCAGCTCGCGATCCCACTTCGCCAGCGTGTCCATCAGGTGGGCGCCAGGCAGGTGTGATGGCGGCGGCTCGGTATGGCCCAGGTTCAAGCGCGAGCCGCGCGACCAGTCTGCGAGGAAATCGAGGATCAGCTCGAGATAGCCCAGGGGTGTCGGCAACTCGCCGCCGACGCCAGGCTCTTCGTCGTTTTCGGGCAGGTTGATCGCCCACTGGATCCACTGATCGTCGATCCACTCCTCGACCATCACCGCGCTGTGGCGCTTGAAGGCGTCGTCCCACATCTGCAGCGGACGGCCGTCCTTCGGCAAGGCGCCGTAGAGGTCGCGCATCATCTTGAAGGCGTTGGCGTAGAAGCCGGCCCACACGTGGAGGCCGTGCTCCTCGATGCGATCGTGGAAGCGGGCGTTTCTGCCGCTGGCGCCCTTGCCGCCCAGGCGCCAACCCATCTGGTAGACGGTGATGTCGAATCGTTCGGCGGCACCGGGGAGCGAGGTCAGCGCCCAGGCGGCGGCCATCGAGCCGGCGCCGCCTCCGAGAATGGCGACGCGTCGCCGTGCAGGTGAGGAGCTCATGAGCGGGGACTCCCGGGCTTGGGGCCGGATTCGTTCCAGCCGGAAATATGCTGCGGCCAGCCGCAGAGGGCCTGGGCGGCGGCCAGTCCACCCATTGCGGCGGCTTCGACGCAGCCGGCGTTGATCGGCGTCCAGACCCAGTCGCCGGCCAGCACCATGTTCGAGAAACCCGAGTCACCGGAGCGGAGGCGGTGCTTCGAGGATCCGGCGACCGAGAGGACGTAACGCTCGGCCGGGTCGATGTTGGCGCGCAGGTACTGGGCGGCCAGCGAATCTTCGCGGGTGTGATCGTGCAGGTACTCGAAGTCGAGCCCCGACGGGTTGTGCGCGCTGGCGGCGTGCGGCCAGCAGGTGGCACCGTGGCTCTGCAGCCAGGTCCGCGTGGTGTGAATCACCTGTAAGTGCCGCGATTGCACCCACGGCGGTCCCGCGTCGGGAGGAATCGGCATCTGCCGCATCGGGCCGCACAAGTAGACGATGGCCTGCGGCATGTGATCCGCCGGCCAGTTTTCCCGCTCGAGCAGGTCGCTCATGTCCGCCCAGGTATCGAGCGGCTCGGCGAACGTGCCCGCCACCGCCGGCGGCAGCTGCCAGCCGAGCTCGGCGAGCGTCTTGCGCAGCCAGATCTGCACGCCCATCGTTTCCACCGTGGCGACGTTCTCGCACATCGCCTTCCAGCGCGGGTCGTGCTCCTTCAGCGCGGCGCCGATCTCCCCGAGCGCGCCGACCGAAATGCCGAGGACGATCTCGTCGAAGTCCCGGCCGCGGCTGAGCACGCGCGGCTCGGACGGCCACGGGCACCAGTAGTTCTCGATGTTCTCACCCGAGGCCTTGAGCGCCTCGCCGTTCTCGATTTGCTCGAACCGCGGCGCGCTCGGCCAGCAGGGCAGGCCCTTCACGTCGACGAGCGGGTCGTAGGCCGTGACGCCGGCCTTCAACCGCACCTGGCGGTTGATGTGGATCTCGTCGATCGCCGTGCCATCGGCCGACGGCGTGAGGGCGGTGACGCGCTGGAAGAACTCGAACTTGACGCCGCGCTTGCGCAGCACCTCGTAGAGCGGCGCAAAGACGATGTCGCCCATGCCCGCGGTCATGCGGTACATGAAGGCGCCCTTGTAGGCGAACGCCATCAGCAGGGCGGTGCGCACGAAGGTCCCGGCCGCCATGTTCGGCTTGTCGAGGTTGCCGTCGACGTAGGCGAAGCAGAGGTCGTAAAGCGATCGCACCGGCGCCGAGGCCAGCGTCTCGCGGCTGGCGCCGTGGCCGGCGATCCAGGCGCGGAACTCGTAGTCTTCGATCGCCTCGAACCCCTTGTGGAGGACGTCGTCGGCAATCATGCCCTTGATGATGGCGACGCCCAGATCCATCAGCAGCCACAGCCGCCGCGTGGCGTCGTGGCCCGCCATCACCGGGGTCGCCGCCACGCGCAACCGATCGAGGAAGGCGAGCAGGTTCTCGGTGATGCGGCTGCCGTTGGCGTGGGCGGCGCCCGCCTGCGCGAGCTCGACGGCTTCGTGGAGATCGGCCACCAGCCAGGCCGCAAACGCCCGGCGCCTGGCCGCATCGATATCGATCAGGTGCCGCAAGCGCTCTTCGCAGTAGCGTTCGACGCGGCCGAGAAACGAGGGTACGATCTTCTCGACGTCGCCGGCGGCGCGCTCGAACAGGGCCTGCAGGGCGGCTTCGTGGGTCGGGCCGATGATCGACTCGAGCATCCACTCGATCAGCATCTCGAGGTAGTCGACCGGGCTGGGCAGGTCGCCTGGGCTGCCCGGCACGCCGCTGTTGATCGGCATCTCGATCGGCCACTGCCGCCAGTGACCCTCGACGAACTCGTAGAGCACCGAGTAGCTGTGAGGCCGGAAGGCATCGGTCCACTCGCGGATCGGGCTGCCCTCGGGCCGCCCCATCTCGGCGTAGCAGTCCTGCATCATCTTGAAGGAGTTGTTGTAGAACCCCATCCAGATGTGCAGGCCGTGCTCTTCGATACGGTCGCCGAAGTCGGGATTGCGCCCGCTCGCGCCCTTGCCGCCGATTCGCCAGCCGAGCGTGTAGACGGTGATCTCGTAGTCGTCCTGCCAGTTGGGGCGGCTGGTGATCGCCCAGGCGGCGGACATCGATCCGACACCGGCGCCGAGGATTGCGAGTCGTTTCTTGGCCATGTGCGTCTTGGGGGAACTGGGCTAGCCGAGGTTGGGGGGAACTGGCGGCGACAAGTACGGCCGCGATAACTGCCACGGCACGCGCAAGCGGAAGGCGCGGCCGTGATCGGGCGTGATGCCGTCGACGGTGAACGAGAGGCGCGGCAGGTGCGGCACGCAGCCGGGCTCCATGGTGAAGGCGGCCGTGACCGGCGCCACCTCGGCCTCGTCCAGCAGGAACCACATCCGGGAGTAGATCCAGAGGCCCGGGATCACCTGGCCGATGAACGGTTGCTCAAACAGCGGCCGGATCAGCGGCGCGTCCGGCGACGAGGGCACGCTCACGAGCGGACCGAGCGGCGCCGTGCGCAGGTTCGTGATCGGTGCATCGCCGAGCAGCGAGTGCACCGCGTAGGCGTTGTCTTCGCGGCGGATGCGCGCCCGGACCTTGGGATACCCGTACGGCCACCCCATCACCACCCACCACCAGTGATCGAGATAGAGCCGCGACATCAGCGAGAACACGGGTTCGTCCGGTTTTCCGATTCGCCGCACCGACAGCACCGCCGCGACCCATTCAAGGTAGGTGCTGCCGGCGCCGGAACTGAACCACGGCTTCACGTGCGAATGGCGGCCGAACATGATCGCGATGGTCGGCTGCGGGTCGCGATCGACGAGCTCGAGGCCGGGCGGGAAGCAGCGGGTCAGCACGTCGCGATCGACGGGGACGGCGCACACGATGGCATCGTAGAAGCCGCTCGCGTAGGCGTCGTGGTCGGCAGGCATCATGGGGTCACCGTGTCACCGGGAAGATGAACGTGTCCGAGAGGCGATCGAGATCGGCGATCCCCTCGCGCGCGGCCCACTGGCGCGCGGCGTGGCGGAGCGCTTCTGACTTGTCTCCGGATCCCAACAGCTGCGCGGCCTGCCAGCGCGCGGTTGCGGCGTACTGCGTCATCGGCACCGCGTCCAGGATCGCTGCCGTGGTCTCGAGCAACGCCGCGGCCTCGGATGCCTTGCCGTCTTGCGCAAGCAGGCCCGCGCGCAGGAGGCCGGCCCAGGCGCTGCCCCACGTGGCCTGCTCGCGATCGAGCCGGCGAATCGCCGTCTGCGCCAGCGAGCGCATGCTGGAGACGTCGTTGCCGTGCGCGGCCATGAGCAGCGCCGCGCGCCCGAGCAGGCCCTCGCCGACGATGCGGGGCACCTGGATCTGGCTGTAGAAACCGGACGACACCCATTCCTTGCGGGCCTGTTGCGCCCGCGCGATGGCCGCCTTGCTGTCGCCCTTGTAGAGGTCGATGTAGGTGCGCGCGTACAGGCTGTTGAGATGCTGCAGCCGGAACTCCTCCGGACCCCAGCGTCCCATCGCCTCGTCGACCGCGCGCACCGCGTCATCCGGCCGGCCTTGCGCCAGCAGGACGTGGGGCAGCACGAACCCGCCGATCGTGGTGGAGGCGTAGAGGTCGCCGCGCTCGTGCGCCTCGCGCATCAGCACGTCGGCGCGCCGGCCCATGTCGAGGAAGTCGCCGCCGTACATCCGTGCCCACAAGCCGAAGGCGTTGCAGGTATCGAGCTCCCAGGCGACGCCGGTACACGTGGTGCGCAAGCGCTCTTCCGCCTCGCCAAGGCGATCGCGCGCGGACTGCCAACGGCCCATCGTGAACTCGGCGATACCGGTCGACAGCGCCACCATCGCTTCGGCGTGCGGATGGCCGATCTCGGTGCTGATCCGGCGGGCCTCCGCGAGCAGGCGCTCGGTGCGCGGCCACGACTTGCCGGCGCCGTTGGACGAATGCGCCGCCTCCCACGCGAGCGCGCGCGCCACGCGGTACGGCTCGCCGATGTTGAGGGCCTGCAGGAGGTTTCTTGCCTGCAGCTCGGCGCCGGCGAGCACGTCGAACATGCTGATGCCGGCGGACGCCGCCCACGTGACGTCGCTCACGACGAGGGCCTGCGGCGCGATCGCGCCTTCGGGACGCGGCTGGAACTGGAGCCCCCGGATCCGGAGCCGCGCCCGGGTCCACAGCAGGCCGGCGATGACGGCGACGCGGCTGTCCTTGAGCTTGCCGCCGACGTGCTGCAGCAGCTTTCGCAGCGCCTCGCGGCCCTCTTCGAGGTGGCCGCTCACGCAGTATTGGTAGGCGGCCTTCCGCTGCAGGTCCCTCACCAGATCCGGCGGCGCGCCTTCGGCGGCGCGCAGGTATTCGTGACCGGCCTCGTGCCCGCGGCCGTCGTTGGCCAGCGCGTCGGCGTAGCGGATGCGCAGACTGCGGTTGTGATCGGCCAAAGGGGAACCGAGCGCGAGCGCGCGCGCGAACAGCCGGGCGGCCCGGCCAAACGCCAGGGCGTCGGCCGCGGCATCGCCGGCTTGCTGGTAGTAGCCGGCGGCGCGATCCGGCTGGCCCGCGCCCTCGAAATGCACCGCCACGGCTTCCAGGTCCCGATCTTCGGAGGTCTCGAGCGCCGCCGCCAGGTGGGAATGAAATTCCGTGCGAACCGCGGGATCGAGGTGCGCGGCCACGACCTCGCGGATGCGATCGTGATACGGCTCGACCCAATCCCGATCCTCGGGGCCGGTCGTGCGGATCAGGTGCTCGGTCCTGAGCAGGCGAAGCGTGCCGGGGTCAACGCCGTCGAAGCCGGCCGCGCGGCACGCATCCCTCCGGGTGATCGGATGGCCGCACACCGCGATGGTCTGCAACAGCCGGCGCGCTTCGGGCACGAAGCGCTCGACGCGGCGCACGATCACTTCGTCGAGGTCGCCGACGCCGCCCGATGGTCGATCGCTCTCGGCGTAGCGGGCGAGGGCGTGAATGAAGAAGGGCATGCCGCCCGATTCGTGGGCGATCCGATCCGCGCGCTCCTGCGCATGGCTCACGCCGGCGGGCAGCAGCGCCACCGCCAGCCTTCGCGCATCGTCGGCGTCGAAGGGCTCGACGGCGATCTCCCGTGCGACGGTTCCCGATCCTTCGACGGCGGCCCGCAGCGTGCGGATGCAGGAGCTGCGATCGGCCCACTCGCTGCGGTACGCGCACAGCAGCAGCAGGACCGGCGAGTCGGGGGGCCGCAGCAGGTCTCCGAGCAACGCCGCGCTGTCGTCGTCACCCCACTGGAGGTCGTCGATGTGCAGGAGCACGAGGTAGCGATCGCTCAGGCGGGCGATCAGCTCGCGCAGCGCCAGGAACGCGCGACGCCGGACTTCCTGCGGATCCAGGATGCCGTGTTCGCGGCGGGCGGTGGATTCGAAGGCCGTCACGTCGCGCAATACGGGGAAGACGCGCGTCAACGCGCTCACGTCCCGCGGCGCGAGGGCGGCGGCGTCCGGCTTCGGCATGCGCCGCAAGCGAACGGCCAGCGCATCGATCAGGCTGTCGAGGGCCTTGTACGGCACCGACTCTTCCTCGTAACACCGGCCCGACAGGATCACGACGTCGCGCTCGCTGCGGACGCTCGAGAGGAAGTGATGGACCAGGTACGACTTGCCGGCGCCGCTGCGGCCGTGGACGAACGCCGTCGACGGCCGGCCCGATTGCACGTCGGCGAGGGCGTCGCGCAGGCTGTTCAGGTGCGCGTCACGGCCGAGGAACACTTCCTCCACCAGGCTGGGATCCTGGGCGCTCACGCCGAGGCGCGCCAGCACCTCGGATCCGGTCGGCCGTTCCGACGGAGTCCGGCGGAGCAGCGCCCGGCACAGGTCGGCCAGGTCCGAGGGTACTGAGGGGTGAAGCGGCGGCGGGTCTTCGGTCTGCTTGGCCCTCAGGACCTCCGCCGTCGATCCGGCAAACGGCAACTGGCCCGCGAGCACCTGGTACACCATCACGCCCATGGCGTACCAGTCGACGGCGGGCGTCAGAGCATCGCCCGAGGCCTGTTCGGGCGCCATGTAGGCCACGGTCCCGGCGATCGAGATGGCGCGCCCTTCCGAGACGTAGTCGCGGACGGGCGTCGCGAGTCCGAAGTCGAGCAGCACCAGCCGGCCCGACGGTTCGACCAGTACGTTGGACGGTTTGATGTCGCAGTGCAGCGTGTTGGCGCCGTGCAGCGCCACCAGCCCGCTGGCCAGTTGCGGCAGCACCGCGCGGAGCCGGGCGATTTCATCCGGTGCCGGCGCCGGTCCCCGGGGGCGCGCCAGATCGACCGACGTCGACGAAATCGGGGCAGGGACAGCCTTGTCGCTCGTTTCCGCGGTCATGCTGAAGCTGCTCGTGCCGTCGGGGACCGCGCCGCGGACGTAGCTCAGGAAGTCGACGCCGCCGACCAGCTCCATCGAGAAGAACCAGCTGTCGTCGGTGGTGAACAACTCGTAGAGCGCGGCGAGGTTGCGATGCGACAGGTCGGCGAGCGAGCGGAATTCCTGCTTGAAGCGGAGGAGGGCCGAGGCATTGCTGCCCGAGAGGCTCTTGAGGGCGACAGTGGAGCCGCGGCTGGTGTCGGTGGCCTCGTAGACCACGCCCATGCCGCCGCGCCCGACAAGGCGCGTAACAAGGTATCGACCCAGGGTCCGGCCTGCGAGCGTCATCGGCGTATCAGAACGCCGCCGATAATAGCGCAGACCGGACCCTGCGCCCGGCCGATGATCAACGGATGCTGATCAGCTCCACGTCGAAGACGAGCATGCCGCGCGGCGGCCGTTCACCCTTGTAGGCGAGGCGTTCCGGGATCCAGAAGCGCATCTTCTCGCCGACCACCATCAACTGCACGCCCTCGGTCCAGCCTTCGATGACATCGCCCAGGCCGAACGTGGCCGGCGCCTTGCCAATCGAGCTGTCGAACATCTTGCCGTCGGTGGTCCAGCCGGTGTAGTTGACAGTGACTTGGCTGCTCCGCTTGGGGTGTTCGGTGCCCTTGCCCGGCCGCAGGCTCTTGTACGAGAGGCCGGACTTGTGCTTCAACGCCTCGGCCGGCGGCGCGGCCACGTCGGGCGGCGGCGACGGATCGATCTCGAGCATCTCGACGTCGAAGACCAGCATGCCGACCGGCCGTCCGGGCGCGCCGTTGTAGGCGATGTCCTGCGGGATCCAGAAGCGGCGCTTCTCGCCAACGGTCATCAACTGGACGCCTTCGCCCCATCCCTTGATCACGCGGTTCACCGGGAAGGTGCTCGGCGCGCTCCGCCAGGACGTGCTGTCGAAGTTCTTCCCATCCGTCGTCCAGCCGCTGTAGTGAACGGTGACGAAGTCGTCCGCGTCGGCCTTGATGGTGCCTTTGCCCGGCTGGAGGATCTTGAAGCTCAACCCCGATGTCGTCTTGGTCGCATCGGCGGGCGGCTTGTCGACGTCCGGTGGCGCCGGCACGGGAATGGGCGCCGGCCGTGGCGCGGGTTGCTGCGCAGAAGCCGTGGCGAGGGACGCGGCGAGCAGGAAAACGGACAGGAAGCGATAGGTCATCCTCGTATCGTAACGGGGGCTATCGGCAGGTGTCGAGGCCCCGATCCAGGGTGGCACCGCCGACGTTCAGGAATTCCCAGTCGACCTGAGCGGGCCGCAGCGTGAACCGGACGACGCCGTGCTCGGTGGCGCGCGACTCGGAGTTCGCGCTGGTCCGCACGAAACTGTACAGGTCGGCCCCACCCGTGCCGGCCGTGAACTGGCGGATGCCGCGCGCGGGGTCGGGCCGGCCGTCAGACATCTGGCGCGCGAAGCGCTCGTACAGGTGATCGTGACCGTTGAGGACCACTTCGGCGTCCGCGGTTTCGAGCAGCGCCCACATGTCGCGCATGAATGCGTTCGGTCCGTTCGGCCCCGAGGTGAAGAGCGGGTGATGCCACACCGCCATCGTGCACGGCGTCCGCTGCGCTTCGAGCTCGGCCCGCGCGAACTCCCACTGCGCCGAGCCGCGGCCGGCCGGGATGTTGGAGTTGAGCATCAGGATCAACCAGTCCCCGCCCATGAACGAGTAGTAGCCCAGCCGATCGGGTCCGGCCGCCTCGCCGAAATAATCGAAGTACGGTCCCGCTCCCGGTGATTCGTATTCGTGATTGCCGGGGACCGGATGCCATCGGGACCTGAATCGTCCCCACTCGGGGTTGAAGCAGTCGCGGAAATCCACGGCCGTTCCGTGCAGATAGGCGATATCGCCGGCCAGCAGGAGGCGGCCTTCGAGCCCCGCGACCAGCCGCGCGGTCTGCGCCACGGCCGGCCGATTACACATGCCGATGTCACCCGCCCCCAGCATGACGACCGTCTGACCGGTGAGGGGATTGCTGCCGCCCGTGCCCGGACCGGTGCCGGTGCTGCCTCCGCTAGGGCTGGAGGGGGAACTGGAGCACGCGAGGGCGAGACTCAGTGGTGCGACCAAGACCGCAAGGCGGGAAATGCGAGCCGAACTGCGGTGGAACACCATCTGCCTTTGCTCCAGCTTTACCATACGTGGTACCGTTTCGCCACTCCGGAGCGCCGGGTTGTTATGGCTACCCCCTCTGCAAAAGGCACGAAGGCCGATCGGTTGTTGCTGTCGCCCCAGGAACCTCTGGTGGCAGGCGGCCCCGCGGAAGAATTCGAGCGTCGCATTCAGGAGGTCTTCAAGTCGGGCCAGGAGCACCTGGTGATCGACCTGCGCGGCGTGCCGACGATCGACAGCGCCGGCATTCGCGCGCTGGTGCGCGGGCACACGACCGCGCAGCGGCTGAACCGGCGGTTCACGCTCGTGTCGCCGAATCCCAAGGTGCGCGAAACGCTCGAGCTGTCGCTGTTGACGCGCGTGCTCGAAATCGTCGACACCCTCGTCGAGGCGAAGACGCGCACCATTCCCTGGGACAAGGTCGTCGCCGGCGCCGCGGTGACCGTGGTTGGCCTCGCGCTCGTCGGCATCGGCATGCAGTGGCCCGACCTCGGAATCAGCGGCCCGGCGCCTACGTTGCTTCCGTCGGGCTCCGCGGGCACCCCGTCCCCGGCCGACGGCTACCCGCTCGGGCATCCGCTGTTCGAACTGGCCAAGTTGATCGCCTCCGCCGTGATCGGCATGCTCGTGACGGTGGTGCACCGCCAGTACCGCAGCGAGCGACAGCCGAACCCGACGATGGACCAGGCGCAGGTGCTGCTGTGCATCTCGGGGGCGATGATGATGATCATCATCGGCAACAACCTCGCGCGCGCGTTCGGCATCGCCGGCGCGGCCAGCATCATCCGCTTCAGGACTCCTGTCGAAGATGCGCGCGACATCACCATCCTGTTCCTGCTGATGGGACTCGGCATGGCGGCCGGCCTCGGCGCGCTCGCGGTGGCCGGCCTGGGCACGGTGTTCCTGTGCGCGATGATTCCGATCCTCAACATGTTCAGCTCGGAGCGGCCGCGGACGATGCTGGTCGAGATCATTGGCGAAGAGCGCGAGTTCCCGGCCGCCCACGTGCTGCACGTGTTCGCGGTCAACGGCGTGCTGTTCGAGCCTCGCGAGGTGTCGCAGGGTGACGAAGCCACCGTGAAGTACCTGACCACCCTCAAGCCCACCGATTCGCTCGAGGACTTGAGCGCGCAGTTGATGGGCGATGGCAAGAAAGGCATCAAGAATGTCTCCTGGTCTTCGCCCAAGCGCGGCTGACGCCGTGCCGAAAGCGAAAACACGAGCGGCGGCCGCGATTCCGGCGACAGAGCAGCTGGTCCTCGATCCCGCCGAGCGCAAGAACGCGCTGCTCGGCGTGATCGGGTCGGCGCGGCGCCGTCTCGTGCTGTCCCTGTTTCGCTGCGACGACTTCACCGTGCTCGATGCGCTGGCCAACGCGCTCGAACGCGGCTGCGAGGTCGAGGCGATCCTCACCAAGCGCGCCAAGGGCGGCAAGAAGCGGCTCAAGAAGCTGTGGGGCGCCCTCGAAGAGATGGGCGCCATCGTCACGCGCTACGCCGATCCGGTGGTCAAGTACCACGCGAAGTACGTCGTCGCGGACGAGTTGTCGGCGATCGTGACGACGCTCAACCCGACGCGCAAGTGTTTCTCGCGCACGTGGGACGCGGTGCTGGTGACGGAGGATCCCTCGGTGGTGAAAGGGCTGCTCACCCTGTTCCGCGCCGACGCCGCGGGGACGCCGCTGCCGTCCCGGCGCCCGATCAGCCGCCGGCTGATCGTCGGGCCGGAGCGGTCGCGCTCCGAGATCCGCGACCTGATTGCCGGGGCCCAAACCAGCATCCGCATCCTCGATCACAAGCTGTCGGACCCCGGCCTGGTGGCACTGCTCAAGGAACGGCGCAGGGAAGGCATCACCGTGTCGGTGCTCGGCAAGCACCCGATGGGCGGCCTCGAGCCCCATGGCAAGATGATGATCATCGACGAGTCGCGCGCGATCCTGGGCAGCACGGCGCTGTCGACCCTCAGCCTCGACTTCCGGCGGGAGGTGTCGGTGGTGATTCACGAACCGGCGATCGTCAAGCAGCTCAACATGGCGTTCCAGCAGATGAGCGCCAAGACCGGAGCGGCCGCGTCACTCCTGCCGGGAGATCGCATCGCATGAGACAACAGGTGTTGGCAGCCCTCGTCATCGTGGTGGCCGCCGCCGGGCCGGTGCTGGCGCAGGACAAGCGCGGCCTGGTGTGGGACAACCGCCCGTCGATCGTGTTCGGCGAAGACTTCAAGATCGACATCCGCGGCAGGCTGCAACTCGACTGGCGGCGCTTCGATCCCGAGATCGACGAAGACACGTTCGACTTCCGCACGGCGCGCGTGGCCCTGAAGGGCGACCTCTCGAAGCACTTCGACTTCGAGATCGAGCGCGCCATCAACCGGGACGGCAAGTTTGACGAGTGGAAGGACGTGTTCCTCAACTGGACGACGTTCGATGCGATCCGGATCAAGGGCGGGCGCTTCAAGATGCCGTTCGGCCTCGAGCAGAACACCGGCGCCACCGACGTCGAGTTTGCCTACCGCAGCCTGGGCTCGTCGACGATCGCGCCGGGCCGCGATCGCGGCGTGATGGCCTACGGCGAGCTGTCGGGGAACGACCTCACCTACGAGTTCGGCGTGTTCGACGACGATGGCGACAACGGGGAGCTGAAGGAGCCGCAGTTTGTCGAGGCGGGGGAGGACCTGAAGGCCGTCGGCCCGTCGTACGCCGGACGGGTGACCGTCAACCTTCTGAAGGGCCTGCCTGTGGCCGATAAGGTGAAAAGCATGCGGTTTGGCGTGGCCTATACGAGCGCAGGGATTCCCGAAGGCCTGAACAGCCTGCGGGGACAATCGGTGTGGGGCACCGAGGATTACTTCGAGCCCGTGTACGTGAAGGGCCGCCGCCAGCGCCTGGGCGCGCAGTTCGACTGGACGCCTGGGCCGACGGGCTTCAAGGCCGAGTGGATGCAGTCACGCGAGGAGCGCACCGGGCAGAGCAACCGGAACGAGGACCTGTCGGATTTTATCGGCACGGCCTTCTACGCCAGCGCCACGTGGTTCGTGACCGGGGAAAACAAGGACGAGAACATCAATCCCCGCAAGCCGCTGTTCCGGGGCGGCATCGGCGCCATCGAGATCGGCGCCCGCTACGATCAGCTCGGGTTTGGCAGCGCGTCGACGACGGGTGCGGCCTTCACGAACCCGCGCTCGGACCACTTGGTGACGAACACCGATCGCGTCTGGACCTTCGGCGTGAACTGGATGCCGAACCGCTGGATGCGCGTGATCACCAACGCGATTCACGAGACATTCGAAGACGCCTCGCGCACGCCCGAGCCGGGCACCGACGCGTTCTGGTCCGGGCTGATCAGGTTGCAAGTGGTCTTCTGAGCGGACAGGATGGCTGTATGACGATGGCGCGCCGCCTCGGCCTGACCGCATGGCTGGTGCTGATCCTGACGGGTCAGGCCGCGGCGCAGAGCTCGGACGACTTCTTCAACCCTGAGGTGCTCCAGCGCGTGGAGCTGTGGCTGAATTCCAGCGACTGGTCGAAGCTGAAGGCGGCCTTCCAGGAGAACACCTATTACCCGGCGGACGTCACGTGGAACGGCCAGACGGTCCGCAACATCGGCATCCGCTCGCGCGGCCTCGGGTCGCGCAGCGCCACCAAACCCGGCCTTCGCGTGGATTTCGATCGCTATGCGACCGACCAGACGTTCCTCGGGCTGAAGTCGTTCGTGCTGGACAACCTCACGCAGGATCACTCGGGCGTGAAGGAAACCGCCGCGATGCGGTTCTTCACGCGCATGGGCATTCCCGCGCCGCGCGAAACGCACACGCGCCTCTTCGTCAACGGCGAGTACGTCGGCCTCTACGGGCTGGTGGAGTCGGTGGACAAGACGATGATGGGTCGGGTGTTCGGCAGCATCGGCGACAACGTCCAGAACGACGGCTACCTCTTCGAATACAACTACGTCCTCGGCAGTCCCTGGCGCTTTGGCTACGAGGGCTCCGCGCTCGATCCGTACAAAGCCCGGTTCGACATCAAGACGAACGAGAACAAGAGCGACACCACGATCTGGGGTCCGATCGAAGAGCTCGTGCGGCTGGTGAACGACACGGCGTCGGCCAGCTTCGAGGCGACGATTGGCCCACGGCTCGATCTCGCGGCGTTTACCCGCTACCTCGCCGTCCAGAATTTCGTGGCCCAGAACGACGGCTTCGTCGGCTACGACGGGATGAACAACTTCTATCTCTACCGGCTCGAGGACAGCACGAGCCACGTGTTCATTGCCTGGGACGAAGACAACGCGTTTCTGCAGCCCGACTTCGCGGTGACGGCCAGCATCGAAGAGAACGTGCTCTCGCGCAAGACCCTGGAGATCGCCTCGTACCGGACGCAGTACTTCACCGTGTTGTCGGAAGCGGCCGTCCAGGCCAGTGAGTGGCTGGGGCAGGAGGTTCAGCGCCAGCTCGACATGATCGCCGAGGCAATGCAGTCCGACACGAAGAAGCCGTACTCGAACGCCGAGCATGCCACCGCGCGGGACACGCTGCTGGCGTTCACGGCCGCGCGGGTCACCTACGTGCGGTGCGAGGTCGCGAAGCAGGCCGGGACAACCCGGCCGGCCGGCTGTTAATGACCGCCTTGGCGGCCTCGTCGATTCCCTTGGCGGTCAGCTCGAACACCTTCTTCCCCTGATCGGCGTCGAGGGCCGCAATCATGGCCTTTCGCGCGCGCCGCCCCCTGAAGCCGTGGGCGCCGCCCTCGAACAGGGCCGTGGCGTACTCGGGATAGCCGCGATCGAGCCGCGCCTTCCAGCCGCGTTCGATCTTCCGCTCGCGCGCGAGCCCGCGCACGTGCGGCGCCGGCGCGAACCGCAGCAGCTCGCGCAGCCAGGTGTCGGGCAGGCCGCAGGCGGCGCCGAAGGCGATCGCCGTTTCCAGGTACGGCGCGGCAACGACGACGCCCCCCGTGTTGAGGGCCGCGTTGATTTCCCATCGCAGCCGGAAGGCGAGGTCGGCCGCGTACATCAGCGAGAGCGTGCGCGGCGAGACGTGCTGTCCGGGCCGGCCGCCCTGGGCCAGCTCGCCGAAGAGACCCGACGCGTCCCAGCGGCTGATCACGCAGTCGACGCCGCGGCGGCGCAAGTCGGCGGCCAGGGCGTCCGCTGCGGCGGACACATCCTTGCCCCGCGAGCCGTCGACGGCTACGAGGCGGCCGGCCGGGAGGTGTTTTTCAGCCATTCTTCCACCGCATCCCTGCTGAACGTCGGCCAGGGACGCTTCGGCGTGTTCTCGACCAGCTCGCGGACCTGCGTGTGCTGGCGATACACGGCGTCGCCGGCGTCGACGGTGACGAACTTGAAGATCAGCGCCAGGTTGTCGTACTCGGTGACCACGCGATCGATGAAGCGGCCGTAGCTGGCCAGCGGATCGTCCAGCCCCGTCACGTCCTGGCCGGCCTCGTAGAAGTGCGGCGCGCGCGTCGAGGCGATGCGCCGGCTCGAATCCTCGGGCGTCATCGAGAAGTAGATCACGAGGTCGGGCCAGAGCAGAGGCGCGTAGGCGTTGAGCAGCCAGTCGAGGTCGAGGCCCCGGGCCGCGTCGCGCGCCAGTGCGGTGAACAGGTAGCGATCGGCCAGCACCGTCTTGCCCTCCCACAGCGCCGGCAGGATCGACGTTTCGACGCGATGGCGGAAGTCCACCGCGTGCAGGAGCGAGTACTCTTCGGTCGACAGCGTCCGGATCCGCTTGCGGACCTTCAGCAGCGGCTTGACCAGCGGGGAGGACGCCCAGCACGTGGACACGACCGCGTCGCCGCGGCTTTCGAGCCAGGTCTTGAGCAGCTTGCGCTGCGTCGTCTTGCCCGATCCGTCGGGACCCTCGAACGCGATCAAGAGGCCGCGGGACTTGTCGCGCTCGGCGATGAGCCGCCGCAGGTTCCGGGCCGTTGAAGTCCGAGCCATCCGACCGATACCATATCACCCGAGTATTCCGCGGTGCGTACGGTGCGTACGGTGCGTACGGTGCGTACGGTGCGTACGGTGCCTTGAGTGCCAAGGGCATGGTGCCGAAGTGCGACGGACCGACCTGGAGTGCGAGAAATCAAGCCGCGCTTCCCAAGGGTGACAATCATGGCGTGCACCGCAACGACGAGATTCACGCGGTGCCGGTCAAATCGATCGACCAGCAGACGATCGCGTCGCTCCATCGGGTGCGCTCGACCTGGGTCCAGATACGCTTGTCAGCGGCCCACGCGGGTTGGGATAGAACGGCACTGCGTCCTGGTGCGACAGTCGCTACGGTCGTTCGCCCCTCGAGGTCGCCCTCCCGCACGTCAGCCGCGGGCAGACGCTCCCGCGCGATGGTCAGCAGGGGCGCCGCGCCCTGGAGCGGCAATGTCACCTGCTCCAGGTAGGCCGCATAGTCCTGGGCCTGCGTCCCCCAGAGTTGACCTTGGACCGTTCCGCTGCCCAGCAGCACCTCCTTATTTCTACGATTAGCCAAGTCCAAGCGCATGCTTCCGGACGCGCCGGTGCATGCTAGCGGACAGGACTGACCCGCGGCGCGTGCATTCCGCGCCGTCGGGTCCAGTCCGTGTTAGGCAGCACCCTTCGAGCGGCTCGCCCAACGGACCGTCGGCCGACGACGAGAGGACGCGCAGTCGCGCAAATACGAGTTGATCAGTGTCTGGTAGCCCATCCCTTTCTCAGCGGCCAATCGCTTGAAGTAGTCAATAGTTGGCTCATCGAGACGAATGGTCACCGCCCGCTTCAATCGCTCCGCATACGGGTTTGGCCGCGCTTTGCTGAAATCGTATTCCTTTCTCATCGTCCAGTCCCTTTGTCGTAGCCGGCCCGCTTGGTCGGCGTCGCCTTGCGGGCTGATATGAGCCGAATCTGCCCAGCCTTATCCTGGTACGTATGCACGACCACCAGGATTCTCAACGCCGCGCTCAGGCCGAGCAGAATGAACCGATCTTCGGTGTCGGAATGGTCCGGATCATCAAGCAACAACGCCTTCTCGTCGGAGAAGACGGTCTGCGCCTCGTCAAATGAGACACCGTGTTTCTTGGCGTTTGCCTTCGACTTGTCGGAATCCCATGTAAAGCGCAACTCGGCCATACCGGCAATTCAAGTATGCACGATGTATTTACGTGAGGCAACCTGAGTAATTGCCTGCCATA
>MELE01000203.1:0-16766 GCA_001768615.1 Acidobacteria bacterium RIFCSPLOWO2_12_FULL_67_14b
CATGGACGAAATCGCGGTTTCCAAGTTCAAGGCCACCTGCCTGGCGGCGCTCGATCGCGTGCGGCGGACGGGCCGGCCCCTTCGGGTGACGCGTTTCGGCCGCCCGCTGGCCGACGTCGTGCCCGCGCAGCCCGAGGACCGCGGGACCGCATGGTTGGGCGCCATGAAGGGCCGCGGACGAGTCGTCGGCGACCTGGTCGAGCCCGTGGCGGGCGCCGATGAATGGAGCGCGCTCCGGTGAAGCTGCTGCTCGACACGCACATCTGGCTGTGGAGCCTGATCGAACCCGCGCGGCTCTCGAAGACCGTGGCGACGGCCCTGACGGACCCGGCCAACGAACGTTGGCTATCGCCCCTCAGCATCTGGGAAGCGCTGCTACTGATCGAGCGCAAGCGCCTCGAGGTCGACCGGCCGGGCGACGCCTGGGTCCGCGAAGCGCTCGACCGCGCGCCCGTCGTCGAGGCGCCGGTCACCCGCGAAGTGGTGCTCGCGAGCCGGAGCCTCAAGACTCGCCATCGCGACCCGGTCGATCGGTTCCTGGCGGCCACGGCCGTGGTGTTCGAGTTGACCCTGGTCACTGCGGACGCGACGCTGCTGGCGATGAAGGACGTCGAGCGGTTGCCCAACCGTCCTGCTCCCAGGCGCTGAGGGAGCATCACGTCCTCCCGCCCCCGACTCTGCTATACTTTTTGTTCGGCCGCAGGTCGAAATTCGCGAGAAACAGGCGCGTAGCTCAGTTGGTTAGAGCGCCTCCCTGACACGGAGGAGGTCAGTGGTTCGAATCCACCCGCGCCTACCACCCTTCGCTCTGGATTAAGGCGAAGGGTGTCCACCGTAGCTCGCAAGAATTCGCGCGAGCGAAGGTGGACGTGACAAGGACGGTTCGAGCTACGGGTGGCAAGCCCTGCCAACACCGTACGAAGGTGGACCGCAGAATTCAATGAATCACGTTACAGTCACCCTTCCCGACGGATCGACAAAGCAGGTCGAGTCCGGCGCGCCCGCCAAGGCTGTCGCCGAGGCTATTTCTCCGCGTCTGGCCGACGCCGCCCTCGCCGCCGTCGTCGGCGACCGGATGGTGGACCTCGGTTATCCGCTCACCCAGGACGCGCCGGTCCGGATCGTGACCAACAAGAGCCCCGAAGCGCTCGAGCTCTATCGCCACTCGACGGCGCACCTGCTTGCGGCCGCGGTCACGAACCTGTTTCCCAGGGTCCAGTGCGGCATCGGGCCGCCCATTGACGATGGCTTCTTCTACGACTTCGTCGTGGAACGCCCCTTCGTGCCCGAAGACCTCCAGGCGATCGAAGCCAAGATGAAGGAACTGGCGTCACAGGACCTCCCGTACCAGCGCCAGATGTGGCCGCGCCAGGAAGCGATCGACTTCTTCACCAAACGCGGCGAGCCACTCAAGGTCCAGCTGATCGAAGAGAAGGCCGCCGGGCAGGCTGAAGTCTCGGTCTACACGATCAAGGACAAGGACACGTTCGTCGACTTTTGCGTCGGCCCCCACGTGCCGTCCACGTCGAAGCTCAAGGCCTTCAAGCTGACGACGACGTCCAACGCGTACTGGAAGGGCGATGCGAAGAACCAGCCGATGCAACGCGTCTACGGCACGGCGTTCTTCTCGCAGAAGGAGCTCGACGAACACCTCACGCGACTGGAAGAAGCCAAGAAGCGCGACCACCGGAAGGTCGGCCGGGAGCTTGGCCTGTTCACGTTCCACCCATGGGCGCCGGGCGCGGGATTCTGGCTTGGCAAGGGCACGACGCTGTACAACACGCTCGCCGATTACATGCGTGGCCGCCTCAATTCTGCCGGCTACGACGAGGTCAAGACGCCAATCGTCTACAACAAGGCGCTGTGGGAACTGTCAGGCCACTGGTCCCACTACCGCGAGAACATGTTTCTCGTGCAGTCGGCCGACGGCGACGAGATGGGCCTCAAGGCCATGAACTGCCCCGGCCAGTACCTGCTCTTCGCCAGCGAGAAGCACAGCTACAAGGAAATGCCGATCCGCTACGCGGAGCAGACGCCGCTGCACCGCAACGAAGCGTCGGGCGTGCTCGCCGGGCTGACGCGCGTGCGGCAGTTCTCCCAGGACGATGGGCACTGCTTCGTGATGGAGGATCAGATCGCCAGCGAGGTCGAAGCGCTGTTGCGGCTGATCCAGGGCATCTACGCCGACTTCGGCCTGAGCTACTCGGCCAAACTGTCGACGCGGCCCGAGAAGTTCATCGGCGAAGTGGCGACGTGGGATCACGCCGAGGCCTCGCTGAAGCAGGCGCTCGAGAAGGCCGGGCAGGACTATTGGATCAACGCCGGCGACGGCGCGTTCTACGGGCCGAAGATCGATTTCGACATCACCGACGCCATCGGCCGCAAATGGCAGTGCGGCACGATTCAGCTCGATTACGTCGCGCCGGAACGGTTCCAGCTGGAGTATGTCGGCGCCGACAACGCCGTGCACCGGCCCATCGTCATCCACCGCGCCATCTTCGGCAGCCTGGAGCGATTCATCGCCATCCTGATCGAGCACTTTGCCGGGGCTTTCCCGCTGTGGCTGGCGCCGGTCCAGGCCATCGTGCTGCCCATCGCCGATCGCCACCAGGACTACGCCCGGGACGTCGTGGCCACCCTTGAGGCGGCGGGACTCAAGGTGGAGCTGGACGATCGCCAGGAAAAGGTGAACTACAAGATTCGCGAGGCCCAATTACAGAAGATCCCCTACATGCTGGTGGTGGGCGACCGCGAGGCCGCCGACCGGGCGGTGGCAGTGCGCAGCCGCGCCAAGGGCGACCTGGGCGCCCGGGCGCTCGACCAGTTCCTTTCCGACGCGCTTGCCGAGGTCCGGTCTAAAGCGCTATCCTAGTAATCTTTGTCGCTGGAGGAACCTTATCGCCTTCGATAGATCTCGCCCGACCCGTCGTGACGACCGGCTCCGCATCAACGAGCGGATCCGCGTCCGTGAAATCCGAGTAATTGACGACGCGGGGCAGCAGCTCGGCATCATGCCGCCGCCCCAGGCTCTGATCCTCGCCCGACAGAAAGGCCTCGACCTGGTCGAAATCTCGCCGACCGCCGTGCCGCCCGTCTGCCGGATCATGGATTACGGCAAGTATCAGTACCAGGAGCAGAAGCGGGCCCGTGAAGCCAAGCGGCACCAGAAGGTCATCGAGGTCAAGGAGATCAAGTTCCGCCCCAAGGTGGACGAGCACGACTACCAGTTCAAGAAGCACCACATCGAGCGGTTCATCGAGGACGGCGACAAGGTCAAGGCCACGATCTTCTTCCGCGGGCGCGAAATGGCGCACCCCGAGATTGGTCACCGGATCCTGATGCGCCTGATCAAGGACCTCGAGGAAGTGGCGATGGCGGAAACGATGCCCCGGCAGGAGGGCAACCAGATGCACACGATCCTGACCGGCAAGAAGGGCCAGCCGAAAGCGGCCGCCAAGCCCAAGACGGAAGTGGCCGAAACGGCCGCCAAAGAGTAGGGCAGAAGGCAGAAGGCAGAAGGCACAAAGATCAGTATGGCCAAGAAGCAGAAGTTGAAGACCCATCGCGGCGCGGCAAAGCGGTTCAAGAAGACCGGCACGGGCAAGATCCTGCGCGGGTCCGCGTTCAAGCGTCACATCCTCACGAGCAAGACAACGAAGATGAAGCGCCACTCGCGTGGATCGAAGGTGGTGACGCCGGGCGACGCCCGGAAGATCAACCTGATGTTGCCGTACAAGTAGGCTTGGGGCTTGAGGCTTGAGACTTGGGGGATTCCCAAGCCACAAGTCCCAAGGCCCGTTCGGCGCGTCGCGGCCCTGCGGTTTGGGGCATTTTGGCTGCGACATTATCGGCACCCCGTAAAGGGCCAAAGCGCCGGTCAGGACATGACGTTCTGACCTCAAGTCCGGTGAACACCGGCCCCCAACATCGCAGCAGGAACCGTCATGCCTCGCGTCAAACGTGGTGTCGTCCGTCGTCAGAAGCGCAAGAAGCTCTCGAAGCTCACCAAGGGCTACTTCCAGAACAAGAGCAAGCTTTACAAGTTCATGAAAGAGGCCGCCGAAAAGGCGGGCGTCTACGCGTACGTCGGGCGCAAGCGCAAGAAGCGCGACTACCGCGGCCTCTGGATCATCCGCATCAACGCCGCCGCGCGTGAGAACGGCCTCTCCTACAGCGTGTTCATGCGCGGGCTGAAGACGGCCGGCATCGAGCTGGATCGCAAGAGCCTGGCCGAGCTCGCCGCGCGCGAGCCGGCAGCCTTCAAGACGCTCGTCGAGAAAGCCAAGGCCGCGACCCCGGCCTGATCGACAAACCTGAAGGTTTGTCGCCACCAGTGAGCAGTATCGACCCTTCCATCGGACCAGATCGGGCGCGGGCACTCTTCCGCGCCGAGCTGGCCGAGGTCCGTACGGACGCGGAGCTGCAGGCGCTGCGCACGCGATGGGTCGGGCGCAAGGGCAGCTGGGTCGCCGCGTTCATGGACGCCCTGGCGACTGCGGCGCCCGAGATCAAGAAGTCGCTCGGGCGGGGCGCCAACGAGCTGAAGAAGGAAGTCGAAGCGGCGATCGCCGAGCGCGGCGCGGCGCTCGCGGCCACCAAGCGGCCGGCCAACGCCGTCGACATCACGCTGCCCGGCCGCGCGCCCGTGCTCGGACACCGGCATCCGCTCAGCCTGATCCGCGATGAAGTGATCGAGATCTTCACGCGGCTGGGCTACCAGGTGCTCGAGGGGCCGGAAGTCGAAGACGATTACCACAACTTCGAGGCGCTCAACATGCCGGAGGAGCATCCGGCGCGCGACATGCAGGACACGCTGTATCTGCAAACGCCGCTGATGCCAAGCGACCCTGAGATGCCAGGCGACCTTAAAGGGTCGCCTCTACACTCCGCGCCGCCGCTGACGCTGCTGCGGACGCACACGTCGGCCATGCAGATCCGCCACATGGAGAAGCACGCCCCGCCGGTGCGCCTCGTGGCGATTGGCCCGGTGTACCGGCGCGACAATCTCGACCTCACGCACACGCCGATGTTCCATCAGGTCGAAGGGCTGGTGGTCGGCAAGGGCGTGACGCTCGCGGATCTCAAGGGCACGCTGAGCGCGATGGCCGAAGCGCTGTTCCCTTCGACTCGCGCCGACGGCGCTCGCTCAGGGCAGGCGGCTGACTTCATTCGGTTCCGCCCGAGCTTCTTCCCGTACACCGAGCCGAGCGCCGAAGTCGACATCCGGTGCTTCAAGTGCAAGGGCCAGGGCTGCCCCCTGTGCAAGCGCACGGGATGGATCGAGATCCTCGGCAGCGGCATGGTGCACCCCGCGGTGTTCGAGGCGGTTGGCTACAACTCCGAGGAGGTCACTGGCTTCGCGTTCGGCATGGGCGTGGAGCGCGTCGCCCAACTCAAGTGGGGGGTGGACGACATCCGCCTGTTCTACGAAAACGACCTGCGCTTCCTGGAGCAGTTCGGGCTATGAAGGTCCTGCTCTCCTGGATCCGCGAGTTCGTCGACGTACCGGAGTCGGCGGAAGACATCGGCAAGCTGATGTCGGTGCGCGGCCTCGCGCTCGAGGGACTCGAACCGCACGGCGACGACGTGGTGATGGATTTCGAGGTCACCGCGAACCGGCCGGACTGCTTGTCGACGATCGGGATCGCCCGCGAGATCGCGACCGCGTATAAGCTGCCGCTGCGTTCGGAGGGCGACGGCTTCAGCCGTCGCCGGCATCCAGCGGGGGCTGAGGCCCCCGCTCTCCGAACGTCTGCGGACGTCATTCCCGTCACGATCGACGATCCGGATCTGTGCGGGCGCTACGTGGGCGCGGTCGCCGACGTCACCGTCGGCCCGTCGCCGCAGTGGATGCAGGATCGCCTGATGGTCTGCGGCATCCGGCCGATCAGCAACGTCGTCGACATCACCAACTATGTGCTGCTCGAGCTCGGGCATCCGATGCACGCGTTCGATCTGAACAAACTGGCCGGCCGCGCGATCAAGGTCCGGCGCGCGCGCGCCGGTGAATCGCTGACCACGCTCGACGGCAAGGCCCGCACGCTCGACGCGGAGGTGCTGGTGATTGCCGATGCCGAACGGGCCCAGGCGATCGGCGGCGTGATGGGCGGCGCCGATTCCGAAGTCAGCCCTGCCACCAGGCAGATTGTCTTCGAAGCCGCGTGGTTCCAACCGAAATCCGTTCGCGTCACGGCCAAGAAGCTCGGCCTCCGAACCGAAGCGTCGATCCGTTTCGAGCGCGGCGCGGATCTGTCGGCGCCCGCGCGCGCGATGGCGCGCGCCTGCGCCCTGCTCGCGCAAATCGGCGCCGGCACGCCCTCCGGGCTGATCACCGATGCCTTCCCGTCGACGCCAGGCCCCAGGCAGATTCCGCTCGAACGCCGGCGGATTGCGGGGCTGCTCGGCATGGAAGTACCCGACGCCGAGATCGCCCGGATCCTGGCCGCGCTCGGATTCGATGCCACGCCGTCGGCGCATGGCTGGATCGTCACGCCGCCTTCCTGGCGCGTCGACCAGCATCGGCCGGTCGATCTGATCGAAGAAGTCGGCCGCCACTACGGCTTCGAGCACTTGCCGACGACGTTCCCCGGTGTGCAACAGGCGCCGCCCCCGTCCGATCCGCGCATCGCGCGCGATCGCCGGGTGCGCACGGCCCTCCTCGGCATGGGGTGCTCGGAGGCCATCACGTTCGCGTTCATCGAAGCGGCCGCCGCCGCACCCTTTGCCGTCGGCGGCGCACCGGTCGCGCTGGGAAACCCGCTCTCCGAGAAGTTCGCGGTGATGCGCCCGAGCCTGCTGCCGGGCCTGATCGACGCCGTGAGCCACAACCGGCGTCACGGGCGCCGCGACGTCCGGCTGTTTGAAATCGGCACGCGCTTCTCCCCCGCCGGAGAAAGCCGCGGCGTCGGCGTCGCGTGGACGGGGCTGGCCACCCCCGACCACTGGAGCGGCGGCCGGCGCGACGTGGACTTCTCCGACATCAAGGGCGTGGTCGAACAGATCGCCGCAGTGGCGCTGGTCGCACCGTCGTTCGCCGAAACCGGCGCGCCGTACCTGGTGCCGGGACGCGCCGCGAAACTCGTCGTCAACGGCCGCGACATCGGCGTGTTCGGCCAGCTCGACGCGGAGGTCGCCGATCGGCGCGACCTCCCTGCCGGCGATGCCGTGTACGTCGCCGAGCTGAACCTCGACGCGCTCACGGCCGAGGCGCCGCCAGACACGCTGCGAGCCACGGCCCTGCCGAAGTACCCCGCGGTCGTGCGCGACGTGTCGATTCTCGTCGCCGATGCCTTGTCTGCCGCCACGGTTCGTGGCACCATTCGGGCGGCCGCGCCGAACACGCTGATCCAGGTGCGAGAGTTCGATCGCTACCAGGGCAAGGGCGTGCCCGACGGCAAGGTCAGCCTGTCGTTCCGCCTCACGTTCCAGTCGCCCGAGCGCACGCTGACGGACGATGAAGTGCAGGCGGGCATGCAGCGCATCATCGACGCACTCATCACAGGCCTGAACGCAGCACAGAGGTAACGGATGGCGACCAAGACGACGACCCCGGGACTGGAACCGATCGACCGGCTCGAGGAGAAGATCAAGCTGCTCGTGAATACGATTGTCCGGCTCAAGAACGAGCAGTCCCGCGTCGCGGACGACAACGCCAGGCTCAAGACCGAAATCGACACGCTCAAGGCCCGCATCTCGTCGGCCGAGAACGCCGGGGCCGAGGTGATGTCGCTGCGCGAGGAGCGCGACCTGATCAAGGCGCGCGTCACCGAGATGCTGCACCAGCTCGACGGCCTGAACCTGTGAACCTGAAGGCTGAAGGCTGAAGGCCGAGAGCTGAGAGCTGAGAGCTGAAATGACTGAGCCCCGCGTCGTCCAGGTCGAGGTGTACGGGCAGAAATACCCGATCCGGACGCAGCTCGAGCCGCGGTATGTCGAGGAGCTGGCCGCCTTTGTCGAGCAGCGCATGAAGCTGGCGTCGAACACCTCGCCCTCGAGCGACATCGTGGGCCTGGCCATTCTGGCGGCCCTCAACATCACCGACGAGTTCTTCCGCACCCGGGCGGCCCTCCACAATAACTCCGGCGACCTGGTGGCTAGGGCAGAAGCCCTCGAAAAAATCGTCGATCAAGCCCTAGAATTGGCCGGCCCCTTCTCTTCTTGACCCGCCTCGTCCGGGGGACCTAAGATCGAGTCTCCTGCTTTGCTCGTGATGGTTCGGAGGCTTGTCTGAGCCGATGTTTTAACCCAAGCGAGTCGCGAAGCCACGTGGTGTGCATGCCTCCGCGAAGAGGAAGCCTAAAACGTGGTTACTACAGCGGCTCCACCTGCTATGCAGGTTCAGCAATCCTCCCCACACGGCAAAGCGGGAACCTAACCTCGAATCCGGGATCGCCGGTCCCCTAACCGTGACCGTTGCGGACCTGGGCGAGCATGCCCTGTTGGCGCGGCTGCTGTCGCGCCTCCCGCGCCCCTCCGCCAGCGTGCTGGTGGGGCCGGGCGATGATGCTGCGGTCCTGGCGCCCGCCAGGAACCAGCGTCTGGTGGTGACGACCGACGCCGTCGTCGAGGGGGTGCATGTGTCGCGCGCCTTCTCCACGCCGGCCGACATCGGCCACAGGGCGCTGGCGGTGAATCTCAGCGATCTGGCGGCGATGGCCGCCACGCCCCGGTGGGCGCTGGTGTCGTTAGTGCTGCCCGGCTCGTGGCTGGTGGCCGACGTCGAAGGTCTCGTGGATGGGTTGGCCGCGCTCGCGGGACGCCACGGCGTGTCGGTGGTCGGCGGCAACATCACGAGCACGCCGGGCCCCCTCGTGATCGACGTCACCGCCGGCGGCGAGGTGGGATCGCGGCGGTGGCTCACGCGAAGCGGCGCGCGCGCGGGCGACGAGATCTGGGTGAGCGGCACCATTGGCGCTGCTGCCGCCGGGCTGGAGATGCTGCGGGACCGGGCTCCCTTCGACTCGCCCTCCGGGCTCGCTCAGGGCGGGCCGGGATCCGGGCTCCGGGCTCCGGACACCGGACACGGCGCACCAAGCTGGATCGGGTGAATTTTCGGAGCCCGGAGCCCGGAGCCCGGAGCCCGGATGTATCGCGAGGCACCGAAGACCCGAGCCGCGCGTGCGTCTCGGTGTGGCGATGGGACGCGCCGGCGCGGCGCGGGCGGCGATGGACCTCAGCGACGGCCTGGCCGATGCGTTGAGACAGGTGGCCGCGGCCAGCGGCTGCGGCGTGCGCGTCGACGCCGGCGCGCTGCCGATCGAGCCCGCGGCGGCGAAGTGGTGGACGGCGCGGGGGGTCGATCCCATCACGGCCGCCATCGCGGGCGGTGACGATTACGAGCTGCTGTTCGCCGTCCCCGCGCGCGGCGGGGGACGCATGCGGCACGTGACACGACGGGTCGCCGATCCGCCGCTGACGAAGATCGGCGTGTTCACGAAGGACGCCGGCGCGCTCGTGGTCGAGCGCGGCGGCCGCGACGAGGAGTTGCCACTCGGGTACGAGCATTTCCGGAGCGCGGAGCCCGGAGCCCGGAGCCCGGAGCCCGGAACGAGACTGAATGAGAATCGCTGAATCGTATTGGCGGAAAGCGATCGTGACGCTCTGCGCCGCCGTGGCCTTCGTGTTCTTCTACCAGACCACGACGCCCGACTCGCGGTACGGCGCCGGCGATGCCGGCCGGTTCGACGCCGGCGGCATGCCGCAGGCCGGGGCGCGCCTGCAGTTCACGGCGACCGCCTACTGCAAGGGCGACACCACGGCGTCCGGCGTGGGCGTGCGAACCGGCGTGGCGGCCGCGGATCCGCAGCTGCTGCCGGTCGGCAGCGTCGTCCGCATCGAGACGCCCAACCCCCGTTACAGCGGGGTGTGGACGGTGATGGACACCGGCCCCGCGGTGCAGGGCCGCACGGTGGACCTGTACTTGTGGAGCTGCATCGAGGCCCTCGAGTTCGGGCGGCGGCCGGTCCGGCTCACCGTGCTGCGCCTCGGGTGGAACCCGCAGAACAGCATCCCCGGGATCATCGACGCGCTGTTCCGAAAGCGCGAGGAGGAGCGGAAACCGCCGGCCCGGCTGCCGAAGCCCCCAGCCCCGGCCTCGGCACCGTCGGATGCCGCCCCTCGCCAGGAATAGTCGAGGGTACCCGCGATTTACCATGGGGCCGTTCCGCGGGAACGGCTCCATGCATTCGCGTGATGGTTTCGGCCCGGGCTGCGAATAGCTCGACCTCCATTACAATCTCTTACTGCGCCGTGCCAGCGGCCTGCTGATATCATCACGACCACTTATGCATGCTTTGTATGTACTTCTACCCGCGTTGTGCATCCTTGCCATCGCGTACAGGTACTACAGCGCGTTTCTAGCGACCAAGATCTGGATGCTGGACGACGCCCGGAAGACCCCGGCCCATACGAAGTACGACGGCGCCAACTACTACCCGACGACGCGGTGGGTGATGTTCGGCCACCACTTCGCGGCGATCACCGGCGCCGGCCCGCTGGTCGGGCCGATGCTGGCGGCGCAGTTCGGCTACGCGCCGGGGTTCATCTGGCTGGTGGCGGGGGTGTGCCTGGCCGGCGCGGTGCACGACTCGATCATCCTGTGGGCCTCGGTGCGGCGCGGCGGCCGCTCGCTGCCCGACATCGTCAAGCAGGAGATCAGCCCGTTCATCGGGTTCATCGCGTCGATCGCGATTCTCTTCATATTGGTCATCGCGATTGCCGGCCTCGGCATCACCTTCGTGAACGCGCTGGCCGACAGCCCGTGGGGCGTGTTCACCATCGCCATGACCATCCCGCTCGGCGTGTTCATGGGCTTCTGGATGTACGTGTGGCGCAAGGGGAAAATCACCGAGGCCACCATCATCGGCGTGATCGGCCTGCTGCTGGCGGTGGCGGGCGGCGAGCCGCTCAACCACCCCGACTCGTGGCTCGGCAGCTTCTTCCAACTGTCGCGCACCGAGATCGTGATCGCGCTCTGCATCTACGGGTACGCGGCGTCCATGCTGCCGGTGTGGCTCCTGCTCTCGCCGCGCGGCTACCTCAGCTCGTTCACGAAGATCGGCACGATCCTGCTGCTGGCGATTGGCGTGATCATCGTCAACCCGGAGCTGCAGATGCCGGCGATGACCGAGTTCGTCAACGGCGGCGGCCCGATCATCCCGGGGCCGATGTTCCCGTTCTGCTTCATCACCATCGCGTGCGGCGCGATTTCCGGGTTCCATGCGCTGATCAGCTCCGGCACGACGCCGAAGATGATCGACAAGGAGTCGGACATCCGGCCGGTGGGGTACGGCGCCATGCTGATGGAAGGCCTCGTCGGCATCATGGCCCTCATCGCCGCGGCGTCGATGGCCCCCGGCGACTACTTCGCGATCAACGTGCCGGCGGCGACGTATGCCACGCTCACGTTCGGCGGCGAACTGATGCAGCCCGTGCACCTGGCAGAGATCGAAGCCGCGGTCGGCGAAACGGTCACCGGGCGCACCGGCGGCGCCGTCTCCCTCGCCGTCGGCATGGCGCAGATCTTCTCGAAGCTCCCGGGCATGGCCGGCCTGCTGGCGTACTGGTATCACTTCGCGATCATGTTCGAGGCGCTCTTCATCCTGACCACGATCGATTCGGGCACCCGGGTCGGCCGCTTCCTCCTGCAGGAGTTCATGGGGCGCGCCTACAAGCCGTTCGCGCGGCCCGACCACTTCATCGGCGGATCGATCGCCACGGCGCTGCTCGTCGCGTGCTGGGGCTATTTCATCTACACGGGGCAGATCAACACGATCTGGCCGATGTTCGGCGTCGCGAATCAGTTGCTCGGGAGCGTGGCGCTGGCGGTGGGCACCAGCATCATGATCAACATGGGCAAGGCGAAGTACATCTGGGTGACGCTCGTACCCCTCGCCTTCCTGGGGACCAACACGCTGTACGGCGGCTTCCTGAACGTGCGCGACAACTACTATCCGCTCGCCACCGGCCTGGACGTCACCCGCAACACCGAGGGCTGGATCCTGACCATCTGCACGTCGGTGATGATGGTGCTCGCGGTGATCGTGCTCGGCGCGGCGATCCAGAAATGGATGAGCGTGCTCGGCGGCGGCCCCGCCCCCGCCACGGCCGGGGCCGAAGGGTAGCCAAACCTTGAACCTTGAACTTTGAACTTTGAACTGATTGCTGTTATTGTCAGTAAAGTCTGCCCTCCCAGCAGGCATTCACCGTCCTCCCCCAGGACGGGCCCGCATCCGCGGGCCATTCGTCAACTCGTTGGCACAGCCGGGGCAGAGATTCTCTATGCGCATGTCTGTTGGTCGTCTGTACGTGGTCCTGGGTCTGGTGGCGGCGGGCCTGGCCGTTTCGGCGTCTGAGGCCCTGGCGCAGTATCGGCCCCCGGCGCGGCCCGCCATCGGCGAGGACTATCACATCGAGGCGTCCTACGGCTGGTGGAACCCGGAGCCGTCGCTGATTGTGAACTCCGAGGCGCTCGGCATTCTCGGCACCGACGTCAACCTGGTCGAAGATCTCGGCATCGAGCAGAAGCGGCTCGGCAAGTTCGACCTGGTATTGCGGCCCGCGAAGAAACACCGGTTCCGCTTTCAGTACGTGCCCATTCACTACACGGTGGACAGCCACCAGGTGACGCGGGAGTTTGTGTTCAACGGCCAGCGCTACAACGTCGGCCTGCCGGTCACGACGGATGCGAATTTCAAGACCTACCGCTTCGGCTACGAGTTCGACTTCCTGCAGTTCAAGCGCGGGTTCGTCGGCGCGCTGATCGACCTCAAGTACACGAACGTCGACGTCGCGCTGCTGAGCCCGATCGGGTCCGAGTTCACCACGGCGGCGGCGCCGATCCCGACCTTCGGCGGCGTGGCGCGCGGCTACGTGACGCCGAACTTTGCGGTGACCGGCGAGATGTCGTTCTTCCGCGTGCCCGACAGCCTGGGCGAGCAGCTGGGCGGCGACGGCAGCTATACCGACTTCGACTTCAACGGCACCTACAACTTCAACCGGTTCGTGGGGGCGCAGGTCGGCTATCGCTCGGTCCACGTGTTCTACGACGTCGACAACGACAACGGATCGCTCAAGTTCAAGGGGATCTATTTCGGCGGCGTCGTCCGCTACTAGGCCCGGCGCGCCAGGCACATCAGCGAGCTGCCGATGGGCATGTTGACCGCCCGCAGCGCCAGCGCCTCGAGCGACACGAGCGCGGACAGGGCGGCGTTGATCGGCGCGGGCGGCACGGTGATCTCGCCCTCGCCGGCCTCGACCGCGTCATCGCCGGCGGCAAGGCGATGCCAGACGCGCACCGGCAACAGGAGCGGCAGCAGGCTCGCGTGATCGAAGGTCAGGCGCTCGATGCGGAAGCCGCCGGCCTCCACGATCGATCGCAGGCGCGCCGGCGTGTAGCGCCGCACCTCCTGCGACAGCACCGAGTGGCGGCCGTGCAACATCGCCAGCGCGGCCACGTGCAGCAGCATCCAGCCGCCCGGCTTCAGCACCCGCGCGATCTCCGCAATCGCGGTTCGCTCCACGTCATCCGGCAGGCATTGAAACACGTCGAACGACGTGGCCAGGTCGAACCGGCCGCTGGCGAAGGGGATCGCACCGATGCTGGCCTGCGCCACGCGGTGCCCGTGCCCGTGCGCAAAGGCGACGCCGGTGCGCGTGAGGTCGAAGCCGACCGCGTCGCCGAAGGGACGCAGCATCTCGAGATTCGATCCGGTGCCGCAGCCGCAATCGAGAATGCGCGGCGAGGCGACGCCCGCGGTGGCGCGCGCGATCATCGGCGCCACGTACTGGCGGAAGCCGCGAAACCAGAAGTGGGACTGTTCGGCTCGATACGTCAGTTCAAGTAGGCGATCCACAGGCGGAAGGGGCGGTGCCGCCATGCTACCATACGGCCTTCATGCGCTTTCGCGGACTCGCCGAGGCCACGGGCGTTTTCGCCGCGGCCCTCGTGCTCGCGTGCCTGCTCACCTATCCCTACGTCGTCAAGTTCGATCACGGCGGGCGCCTCGACACCAACGACGGACGCTGGAGCATCTGGGTCGTGTCCTGGGTCGCGCATGCGCTGACCACGGATCCGCTGAGCGTCTACGCCGCGAACATCTTCTATCCGCACCAGAACGCGCTGGCGTTCTCGGAAGGCAACCTCGTCGAAGGGGCGATGGCGATTCCGGCGTGGGTGCTCACGAAGAACCCGTACAGCGCGCACAACTTTGTCTTCATTCTGTCGTTCGTCATCTCCACGCTGGGTGGCTATTACCTCGTTCGGCACCTCACCGGCGATCGCCGGGCCGCCGCCGTGGCCGGCGTCCTGTTTGCGTACTGTCCGTACGCGTTCGCCCGCCAGGCGCACATCCAGCTGCTCATGATCGGGTTTCTGCCGTGGTGCCTGTTGTCGTTTCATCGGCTGGTGGATCGCACCACGATCGGCCGCGCGATCGAGCTGGGCGTGGTGCTGTGGCTGACCGGCCTCGCCTGCGCCTACTACGGCCTGTTTGCCGGCGGCATGGTTGCGCTCGGCTCGATCATGTTCGCCATCACGCGTCAACGCTGGCGCGACCGGAAGTACTTGATGGCGATCGGCCTAGCCGCGGCCGTCTGCATCGGACTGACCGCACCGTTCTTCCTGCCGTACATCGAGGTGCAGCGGGACACCGGCTTCGGCCGCTCGCTGAATGACGCGCGGCCGTACTCGGCCAATGCCGGGGCCTGGTTTGCCTCGTCCGCCTGGGCGCACCGTTGGTGGTTCCCGTACCTGCAGCGGCCGTACCTGGCGCAGAATTCCAGCGAGGTGCTGTTTCCGGGGATCCTGGCGATGGGGCTGGGCCTCTGGGGCGCGTGGATCGGGGTGCGGGGAGGGAGGACGCCGGGTTCATTTTCCCCGGAGATCAGCGGGAAAATGAACCCGGCGTCTTTACCCCGCGATGTCGTGTGGTTCTACATCATCGCCGGTCTAATCGCTCTCTGGACGTCGTTCGGCCCCAAGGCGGGACTCTACACGCTGCTCCACAGCACCGTGCCGGTCTTTTCGTTTCTCCGCGCCCCGTCGCGCACGGGCATCGTCGTCACACTCTGTCTCGTCGTGCTGGCGTCGATCGCCACGTCCCGGCTGATGAGCGGGCGCCGGGCCGGCCTGATCGCAGGCGTACTGTTTGTGCTCGCCATCGGCGATCTGTTCAGGGCGCCGCTCCGCCTGGGCGATGCGCCGCCGCTGCCGCGAGCCTACGAGACGCTCGCCCGTCTGCCACGGGGGCCGGTCATCGAGCTGCCCTACTGGTACAACCGGCTGGAGTTCCCTCGTCACGCCGAGTACATGCTGCCCTCGACGACGCACTGGCAGCCCCTCCTCAACGGCTACAGCGATCACATCCCCAGGGACTTCCGCGACACGGTCTTGCCCCTCAGCTCGTTCCCCAGCCGCGAGTCGTTTGCGATCCTCGAGAAGCTCGGCGCGCGATACGCCATCTTTCACATCGACCTGACCGATCCGCGGACGCGGGTCAAGCTGATTCAACGCGTGGAAGTCGAATACGCCCAGTACCTCCGGCCGCTTGAAAAGGAAGGCGACGTCTGGCTGTTCGAGATCGTCGGCTGGCCGCGCTAGCATTCTTCGCGGCATTCGCGATCCTGCACTCGTGGCCGCTCGCGAGCGACCTCGCCCACCTGTCGCGTCTCGACAATGATGATGCGGCGCTGAATACCTGGGTGATCGCCTGGGTCGCGCACATCCTGCCGGTGGCGCCGCTCGGCCTGTTCGAGGCGCCGATCTTCCACCCGGAAGCCCACACGCTCGCCTACTCCGAGCACATGCTCGTGCCCGCGCTAATGGGCGCGCCCCTGCTCTGGCTCGGCGCCTCGCCGGTCCTGGTCCACAACGTCCTGCTCCTCGTCGGCCTCGCGCTGTCGGGCTGGGCGATGAGCCTGGTGATGACGCGGTGGACCGGCAGCGCCGCCGCCGGCCTGGTGGCCGGGCTGCTCTACGCCTTCAACGCGCACGCGCTCACGCGCTTCGTGCACCTGCAGGCGCAGCACGTCGAGTTCTTTCCGCTCATGCTGTACGGGCTGGATCGCGTACTCGCGCCGCCCGTCAGTCCGGCTCGGGCCGGCGGCCACCGGCGCCTGGGCCCTGCGGCCATCCTGTCGACCGCCTTCATCCTGCAGGCGCTCTGCTCGAACTACCTGCTGGTGTTCTGTGCCGTGGCCTTGATCGTGGCGGCCGGGGTCCGCGGCGACGAGTGGCTCGCGGCCGATCGGCGGCCAACCGCCGGACGCCTGGTCCTCGCCGGCATCGTCAGCGTGGTCGCACTCGCGCCGTTTCTCTGGCCCTACTATCTGGTCAGCCGCGACCAGGGACTGGTGCGGTCCCTCGATGAGGTCGCGCGCTTCTCGGCCGACTGGCGCGATTACCTGGCAACCGGCGGACGCCTGCATTACGCGTGGTGGAGCCACGCCTTCTTCGAGGGCCGAACCGCGCTCTTCCCGGGCATCACGGCCCTCGTGCTGGCGGCGGTCGCCGTCGGCTCTGGCGACGCGTGGCGCGATCGCCGCGCGCGTATGGCGCTGGCCATCGGCGTCGCGGGCGTGCTGCTCTCGCTGGGCCCCTCGCTGCCGGGCTACGCCTGGCTCCACACGCACGTGCCGCTGCTCGCCGGCCTCAGGAATGCCGGCCGATGGGGATGGCTGTTCCTGGCGGCCATGGCCATGCTCGCCGGCTTCGGCGTGGCTGTCCTCGAGCGCCGCTGGCTGGCCCGTGAAACGCACGGTGTAGGGGC
>MELE01000203.1:16778-19354 GCA_001768615.1 Acidobacteria bacterium RIFCSPLOWO2_12_FULL_67_14b
CCGCCGTGGGGCAAGTGGCGACAGACCTTTAGGTCTGTCGATCTCCGTGGCGCTCTGCGCCCTCGTCACCGCGGAGGCGATCCGCACGCCGGTCGGCTTCACGCGGTTCGAGGCCGTCCCCGCCATCTACAATCGGCTGGCCGCGGAGGAGAACGCGGTCGTCGCCGAGTTCCCGCTGTACTCGGGGATCGCCGTCAGCAAGAACGGCCCCTACATGGTGAACGCGACCCGGCACTGGAAGCCGCTGATCAACGGCTACAGCGGGTTCCAGCCGCGCGCCTTCGAGGATCGCGGCGACCGGTTGCAGCGGTTTCCGGACCCGGCCGCGGTCAGCGAGCTGCGCGCGCTGGGCGTCACCCACATCACGGTTCACACCGGCGCATTCGTGAACCGCTTTGGCGCCGATGCGCTTCGCGCCGTCGAGACGCTCGCCGAGCTGGAACTCGTGGCGAATCAGGACGGCATCAGGCTCTATCGGTTGCGCTGACGGGAAGACGCGCGAGCCGGCGCCCGGCCTCGTGCAGCGTCTCGTCGCGCTTCGAGAAACAGAAGCGGACGGTTTGCGGCGCGGCTGAAGGATCGATGTAGAAGCTGCTGCCGGGAATGGTCGCCACGCCGATGTCCCGGATCAGGTATTGCGCGAAGTCGGCGTCGTTGTCGAATCCGAAGCGGCTGACGTCGGCCATCAGGTAGTACGCGCCGGCGGGCTTGTAGCAGGTGAAGCCCTGCCGCTCGAGGATCCCCAGCAGCAGGTCGCGCTTCGACTGGTAGTCCGCGGCCAGCGTCGTGAAGACCTGGTCGGGCATCGCCAGCGCCACCGCCCCGGCCTCCTGGAAGGGCGTGGGCGCGGCCACGGTCAGGAAGTCGTGGATCTTGCGGATGCCGCCGGTGAGCGCCGCGGGCGCGATCGCCCAGCCGATCCGCCACCCCGTGACGCTGAACGTCTTCGACAGCCCGCTCGTCGTGACCGTTCGCTCCGCCATGCCCGGCAGCGAGGCGATCGGGACGTGCGTGCCGCCGTCGAACACGATGTGCTCGTAGATCTCGTCTGAAATCGCGATGGCGTCCCAGCGCTGGCAAAGCCCCGCGATGATCTCCAGCTCCGCGCGCGTGAACACCTTCCCGGTCGGGTTGTTCGGCGAGTTGATCACGATGGCCCGCGTGCGGTTCGAGAACGCGGCTGTCAGCTCGTCCGGATCGAAGGCCCAGTCCGGCGCGCGCAACCGCACGAACCGCGGCGTCGCACCGGCGAGGATCGCGTCGGGGCCGTAGTTTTCATAAAACGGCTCGAAGACAATCACCTCGTCGCCCGGATCCACGCACGCCAGCATGACGGCCATCATGGCCTCGGTGGACCCGCAGCAGACGGTCACCTGCTCGTCGGCCACGACCGGCACGCCGTGACGACCGGTGAAATCGCGGGCGATGGCCTCGCAGAGGCCGGGCGTGCCATAGGGCGGCGCGTATTGGTTCTGATCGCGGCTGATGGCGGCGGCCGCCGCCGCCTTGATGGCCGCGGGCGCCTCGAAGTCAGGGAACCCCTGGGAGAGGTTGACGGCCTTGTGCAGCTTCGCCAGGCGCGTCATCTCGCCAAACACGGAATCGGCAAACGCCGTGACGCGGCGCGCACTGCGCACTTTCAGGATGGTTCCTACTTCGCCGCCGTGTAGAGCCGGCGGTAATCTTCGGCGGTCCCGAGGATCCGCTTCACGTAGTTCTGCGTTTCGGGGAAGGGAATGTCGTCGATGAACTCGTCCTGCGGCATTCCGGGCCGCTCGCGTTGCCACGCGAACACGCGGCTGTCGCCGGCGTTGTAGGCCGCCAGCGCAAAGTGGACCCCGCCAAACTTCTTGATCGTGTCAGAGAAAATCTGCGTCCCGATGCGGACGTTGACTTCGGCCTCGGTGAGGCGCCTGGTCGAAAACGGCCGCACGCCGAGCTTGCGCGCATAGCTGCGGCCCGTCGTCGGCAGGACCTGCATCAGGCCCACCGCGTTGGCGTGCGACCGGACCACCGGATCGAAATTGGATTCCTGCGCCACGAGCGCGGCCACCAGATACGGATCGAGATTGCGGGCGGTCGAGTGTTTCCGCAGCAGATCCCAGTAGTCGACCGGGAAGATCACCTGCAGAATCTCGGAGGGCAGCGTCTCGCCTCCGGCCGCGAGGTACTGCGGATAGGCGCGTTTCATGGTGTTGATGCCGGCGCGCACGTTGCCCATCCGCTGGTGCGCGAGCGCGATGGTGGCCTGCAGCCGCGGCGAATCGCCCCAGATCCGCTGGGCGTATTGCAGTTCGTCCATCGCCTCGCGATTGAGGCCGGTCGCCAGCAGCAGGGCAATCCGATCGGCGGTGGGCACCCCCGGTATCCGGGGCGTGGCCGGCTCCCGCTGCAAGGTGGAGGTGACGGCACCGCCGCGCTCGCCGGCCAGCCGGCTGAGCGCGAGGCGGCCGTAGTACGAGTTGTGGTAATCGGTGACCGTCAGGCGCAGGCGGGCGACGCCGGTTTCAACATCGCCGAGGTTCTGCGCGGCCCGGCCGCTCCAGTAGAGCCACGACGGCCGGTAGTCTGATCGC
>MELE01000203.1:19376-23039 GCA_001768615.1 Acidobacteria bacterium RIFCSPLOWO2_12_FULL_67_14b
CGAAGAAACGGACCGCCTCGGCGAAGTTGCCCTGCCGGTAGGCCCACCATCCGGCCTTCCAGGCCGCCCGTTCCGCAAATCGTCCGGCCGGATAGCGTTCGACGATCTCGCGGAAAATCGCATCCGCCTGTTCGTCCTCATCGTCGATGATGTGCGCCGAGGCGAGGTTGTTCAGCACCTCGTCGGCGAACGGGCTGCCGGGGTGCCTTTCGACGAAGGCGCGCGCCAGCTTCCGGTGCTCGTCTTTCAGCTTGAGCCCGCGAACCGCGCTGAGGTAATAAAAGTCCGCCTCGTCGGCGAACGGGCCCTCCAGGTGAGGCTTCAGCGCATCGCGGCCCTCACGATACCGGCCAATCGAGACGGCGGACGCGGCCAGGCGCACCTCGAGGCGCGCGCGGTCCGAACCCGTCACAAACGGTCTGGCCCGCTCGTACGACGCCTTGGCATGGGTCCAGCGGCGGGCCCTGAAGAGCGCCTCCGCCCGCGCGAGCTCCCGCGGCGCGAGCGCGGCATCGATGTCGACGTCCTGCTTGTCGAGCTCGGCAGCCGCCGCATCCGCTTCGGCCGTCGTCGGATAGTCGTAGTACACGCGCTGGAGGGCCTGGACCGACCGCATCGGCAGGTCTGCTTCCTCTGCAGCCAAGCCCAACTTCAGCCAGGCCACCTGCGGCTGCGACACCGTGCGGTTCACGAGGGCTTCGTAGATCACGACGGCCCCCTTGAAGTCTTTCTTCGCCTCGCGCACCTCGGCTTGGCGAAACGCCGCGTCTTCCGGCAAGTGGCCCTCGATCGGCCGGGCCGCCAGCTCGGCGAACACCGCGTCGGCCGTGTCGAACCGTTCGAGCTTCAAGAGCGCGAGGCCCTGATAATAGCGGGCGTAGTCGGCGAGCGGCGTCCGGGCCAGCGCGGCAGCGCTCACAAGCGGCAATGCGCCGGCCGCGTTCTCCTGCTCTTCGAGCATCCGCACGCCCCGCACGAAGTCGGCGAGGACGGACGTCAGCGGGGTCGAGCCTTGCGGCGCAAACCACATCGCCGCCAGGTCGGCGGGAACCGGCGGATGCGCCGTGGGCAACAAGCGCTGAACGGCCGACGCGGATCGCGCGTTCTGCTGTTCGCCGGAGAGCGTCGCGGCGAGGGCGACGGTCACAATCAGCAGCGCCGACGGGACTCTAGAACTCACGCTGCACCCGCTGCACCCGCCGGAATCTTCGGCGGCGCCGTCTTCTGCGTCGTGAGCGCCTCGAGGCATCGGCCCGCGTGGCGCGCGAGCACTTCGATCACCTCCGGCCAGCCGCTCGGCACCGGCCGCTCGTGGCCGTCGAAGGTGACGCCGTCGGCATAGATCACGCTGACCACGCGTCCGCCGACGATCACGGGAACGGCAAGGCCCATGCGATCCGCGGGCAGGCGCTCGAAGCCGGGGCCGGCGGCGGCGGCCTGCCCATCGCGGGTCGTCACCGCGCGAGCGGCGCCGACGGCCATGCCGATCACGCCGGCTTCGGCGAGCGGCAAATCGATCGACTTCGGCTGCGCGTCGCGCTGTCCGAAGCCCGACATCTTCCAGCCCTGAATGCGTTCGCCGCGCAACACGACCACGGCGGCACGGGCGGCTTCGCGGGCGGCGGCCAACGCAAGGGCGTCGAGCACCTCGCTGAGCGAGCTGGCGCCGTCCAGGCCGCGAATGCTGTCGAGCAATCGCGTCGCTGCCGCCATTTCCAGTTCGCGCTCGCGGACCCGGGCGGCCGCCACCGAGCTCTTGAGCGCTTCGGCGGCGCGCGCGTCGGTGTCGGCCAGCGCCGCCTTCATGCGGGTGTCGGCCTCGGCGAGGGCGACGTGCATCTTCTGTTCGATTTCGGATTCGAGCTTCTGCCGAATCTCGCGCGCGGCGACCTCGCGATCCTCGGCGCGTGCGATCGCGATGGCTTCGACCATGGTCGCGCGCACGCGGGCCTCGGCCTCGGTCACGCGCGCTTGTGTGGCCTGCTCGGCATCGGCGAACGCCGCCTCGCGCGCGGCCCGCGTGGCCGTCTCGCGCTCTTCGGCCGCGTGCGCCAACACTTCGCGCACGAGCGTACCGAGCGCCTGGTCAACGGATGTGCGGATCCGATCTTCGAGCGACATCTTCTCTTCTCACCCTGGGCGGGTCCGTTGGGGGACGCAAGCGAGCGGCTGGGATTCGCTCTAAACGTCCGTCTGCCTTGCATTATGGGGAGGCGTGCAGGGGGAAGTCAAGGTCGGCCGATCGCCCCAAACCTTTGACACACAAGTTCTTAGGCTGGGCCGGCCGGTGGTGCCAGCCCGCTACGTGACCCTGGAATTCGGATCGGGCGTGTCGCCGAATCGAGTACAGAAGGCCGCGAGCCGGGTCGAGTCCGGGTTGACGAACTCCATGCCCACCCGGTATTGGACGGTTCCGCCGCTTGGCACGGCGATCGACCACGCGACCGTCCCCTGGCACCGGATGTCAGCTGGCTGGGCTGGCAAGACGAACCGGACGACCTGAGACGGGCGCAGGCGCATGGGCACCTGCACCTGGGCGCCGGTCACCGAGAGGTCGACGAGATGACACGGTTCGCCGTTGACGACCATGGCGCGCCGGTTCATCGGGTAACGTTTGGCCTGGCGCGTGCCGGCGCGATCGAGGGGGCGCGAGGTTTCGAGCAGCGCATCCTCCGCCGGTAGCATCGTTTGCGACAGCAGCAGGGGCGCCTTGTTCTCGTCTTCGATGAGGACGCGCACCGCGGTGCCGGTCGTGCGCGGCTTGGACTTGAGCATGGCCACCAGCGTGGCGCCGCGCGACGAGGCGGCAAACGCCGGATGGATCACGAGGATTTCCGGAGGGCGCGCCAGGATCGAGGCCTGCACATCGAGCGAATGGGTGTCCGAGACCACGGCCACGGACGAAATGCCTCCCAGGCGCTCTCGTATGGCGGCCAGGTACTCGGGCCTGGCGATGACGACGGCGGTCGGGACTTCCATGGGGGATGCCCGCAGCCAACCGACTGACCAGTGTGACCGCGAGAACTACAAGCATAGACGAGTTCGCTCTCCAAAGCGGAGTTACACATGGTCCGGCGACCGCAGCGGCTAGTTCGTCCGTGGATGCACGACCAAGAGGCCGAGCAGCTCTTCAAACGCATCGAAATCGCGGTCACGGTGCAGCAGCGAGTGTTGTCCCTGCAGGCAGAACGTGGCAATCAGGACGTCGATGGTCTTTCGCACGGTCCGGCCGCGACTACGTAGCGCCCGATAGTTCCTGGCGGCGGCGATCGCCAGGGACGCATCGCCGGAAGGAAATACCTCGAGCCTGAGCAGTTCGGCTTGAACCACCGCCGCCCTTCGCTCGTTGCGGACGCCCTGGAGCACTTCGCAGAGAATGAGCGTGGTCAAGCCGAGCCGTTGTCCGGGGAGATGGGCGTCGAGCCAATCCGTCTCGGGATTCTCCTGGCCGTTGAAATAGTCGACCCAGACCGTGCTGTCGACGATGACCACGAGCCGCTACTTCTCGATGCGATCCAGGCGGGATTCGTGCAGATCGCCTTCCCACGCCACCTTGCCCCGCAACCGGCGCAGGCTCGCCTGGCCTCGCGTCTGAATCAACAGACGCAACGCCTCTTCTACCGTGGCCCGCTTGGTTCGCGCCCCGCTACTCCGCATGGCCTG
>MELE01000204.1:0-13973 GCA_001768615.1 Acidobacteria bacterium RIFCSPLOWO2_12_FULL_67_14b
GGTTCAGGTTCAGGTTCAGGTTCAGATCCATGAGGTGGACGACGGTAGCGCGCGTACGCTTCTTCGATTCGACGGGCATTGGCCCTGCCTTCCGGCGATAGAACGTAACGTCGCAGGCCGATCGCCGCCGACACGGCTCGCCGCGTGAGTCGCAGGGCGGTGTCACGTTCCTGGTCGGTCAGGGCGCCGCGTTGCCACGCCTTCAGGATCTGGTTCTTCGTTTCCTTTTCGGATCCGATCGCGATCCTGAGGAAGTTTGCGAACTGAATCGGCCCAAAGCGGCCGAAGCCTTCGGCGATGTTGCGCGGGGCAGAGGCTGCGGCGTCGCTGGATTGGCGGCAGAACTCGGCGTCGCGTGCGACCGCGGGACGCCGGATGACTTCGAGCATGAACTTCTCGAGGCTGTCGGCAAGCGGCCACGCAATCAGGTCGGTGAACTCCTGGGCCATGACCCCCGTCACAGCAACCCTCATGCCAGAACCTGAACCCTTGAACCTAGAGAACCCGTGAACTTTTGAACCCCTGAACCCTGAACCTGCAACTGGAGTTGCATCCAAGGCAACTGGAGTTGACATCGCCTGAATGACGGAAGGAGAATGAATGAACATTCATTCAGTCACAGACCATGCCGACCCCAGCTCCTTCCGCCCGCCGCCTTACCGTCGTCAAGAACACCGCGCCGGCCGACAAGCGGGACGCCATCCTGCGCGCGGCGACTCGCGTGTTCGCGCAGAACGGCTACTTCCAGTCGCAGGTGGCCGATGTCGCCCGCGTCGCCGGCGTGGCGGCCGGCACGGTCTACCTCTACTTCAAGAGCAAGGACGACCTGCTCGTTTCGATTTTCGAGCGCTCGATGCGCGAGGTGATTGTCGAAGGGCGCGCGGCGCTCGACGGCGTCGACGACCCCGCCGAGCGCCTGCGCCGCATCGCCCACCTCCACCTCGGACGCCTCGGCAAGGACAAGCACCTCGCCGTCGTCTTCCAGGTCGAGCTGCGGCAGTCGGTGAAGTTCATGGAGCGCTTCTCCGAAACATTCCTCCAGGACTACTTCAAGCTGATCCGCGCGACCATCGCCGACGGTCAGCAGGGCGGCGCCTTCCGCAGGGACATCAGCGCCACCACGGCGACGAAGATCTTCTTCGGGGCGCTCGACGAGATGGCCACCAACTGGGTGCTGAGCCGGCGGAAGTACACGCTCGCGGCCGAGGCCGACGCGGTCGTCGATCTCTTCATCAACGGAGTCGGCCGCCGATGACTTCGATCAATTCCGTGGCGGTGCTCGGCGCCGGCACCATGGGCGCGCAGATCGCGCTGCACTGCGCCAACGCCGGCATTCCGTCGCTGCTGCTCGACCTCACCGCCGACCAGGCGAAGCAGGGCCTCGACAAGGCGCGAAAGCTCAAACCCGATCCGCAGTTCACGCCGGACGCGCATCGCCTGGTGACGACCGGCGGCTTCGATACGCACCTGGACCAGATCGCCAACTGCGACTGGATCGTCGAGGCCATCGTCGAACGGCTCGACATCAAGCAGCAGTTGCTCGCGCGCGTGGACGAGAAACGCACGCCTGGCTCGATCGTCAGCTCGAACACCTCGGGCATTCCGATCGCGGCGCTTGCCGCTGGGCGCACGGACGACTTCCGCCGCCATTGGCTGGGCACGCACTTCTTCAATCCGCCGCGATACCTGCGGCTGCTCGAGATCATCCCCACCGCGGAGACCGACCCGGCGGTCGTGACCGCGATCACCCGCCTGGGCGATCACCTGCTCGGCAAGGGCGTGGTGGTCGCGAAAGACACGCCGAACTTCATCGGCAACCACATCGGCCTCTACGGCGTGGCGCGTACGCTCGAGGCGCTGGCGACCGGCCGCTATACCATCGAGGAAATCGACGCGATCACGGGCCCGGTCTTCGGCCGGCCTGGAAGCGCGACGTTCCGGACCATGGACATCGCCGGCATCGACGTGCTGGCGCACGTGATGCGGAACCTCAACGAACGGCTGCAAAACGAGGCCGACCGCGCGGCGTTTGCCGTGCCGCCCCTGATCGACGAGCTGCTGAAGCGCGGCGGGCTCGGCGAGAAAAGCGGCAAGGGCTTCTACGAGCGGCGCAAGAACGCCGCCGGCGAATCCGAGATCTGGACGCTCGATCCCGTGAAGATGGAGTACCGGCCGAAACAGTCGGCCCGCATTCCGTCGATCGAGGCGGTCAGGGCCAACGACGACCTCCACGAGCGGATCCGCGCGCTCTTCAACGCCACAGACAAGGCCGGCGAATTTCTGCGGGCGACGCTCGCGCCGACGCTGGTCTACACCGCGCGCGTCACGCCGGACATCGCCCATTCGATCGACGATGTCGATCGGGTGATGCGATGGGGGTTCGGCTGGGACCTCGGGCCGTTCGAACTGTTCGACATCATCGGCGTTCGCGAGGTCATGGCCGCGGCGCGCGCGGTGGGCGGACACGCCATGGAGGGCGGCGTGCCGCCGCTGATCCAGACGCTGCTCGAAGGCGGCCTGACCCGTTTCCGCGAGGGCTTGGTGCCGCCCGCGGCGGCCGATCTGCAGATCCTGCGCACCTCACGCGAGCACGGCCGGGTGATCAAGAAGAACGCGGGGGCGAGCCTGATCGATCTCGGCGACGGCGTGATCTGCGTCGAGTTCCACTCGAAGATGAACGCCGTCGGCGGCGACACCGTGCAGATGTTGAATGCCGGCGTGAAGGAAGCCGCCAAGAGCGGTCAGGCGCTGGTCGTCGGCAACGACGCCCCCAACTTCTCCGCCGGCGCCAACCTGATGCTGGTGCTGCTCGAGGCGCAGGAGGGCAACTGGGACGAGCTGGACATGATGATCCGCGCGTTCCAGCAGGCGACGATGGCGCTGCGCTACAGCGCGGTTCCCGTGGTGGTCGCGCCCGGTGGGCTGACGCTCGGCGGCGGCACCGAGATGGCACTGCACGCGGATCGCGTGCAGGCGGCGGCCGAAACCTACATGGGGCTCGTCGAGGTCGGCGTCGGCCTGATCCCCGCCGGCGGCGGCACGAAGGAAATGACGGTGCGCGCGATGGCGAAGCTGCCGACGCCGCAGAGCGACCCGCTGCCGTTCGTGCAACAGGCCTTCGAGACCGTGGCGCTCGCGAAGGTCTCGGCGAGCGGACCCGACGCCCAGCGCCTCGGCTACCTTGCTGCCACCGATGGCTTCACCATGAACCGGGAGCGCCTGATTGCCGATGCGAGGGCCAAGGCGCTCGAGCGCGTGCGCGAGGGGTATCACGCCCCAGCCGCCCGCACGGCGATTCCGGTCGGCGGCGAATCGGTCTCGGCCGCGCTGAAACTGGGCGTCCACCTGGCGTGGCGCGCCGGCCGGGCCACGGATCACGACGCGCTGATCGGGCGCAAGCTCGCGCATATTTTTGGCGGCGGCGACGTGCCTCATGCGACGACGGTGACCGAGCAGTACTTGCTCGACCTCGAGCGCGAAGCCTTCATGAGCCTGCTCGGCGAACGCAAGACGCTCGAGCGCATCCAACACACGCTCAAGACGGGGAAGCCCTTGCGGAATTGAAGTTCAGGGGTTCACGGGTTCACGGTTCAGGGTTCACTTGGTTCAGGGGTTCATGGTTCGATGATTGATCTCGGTTCAGGCGCACCGATCGTGTTGATTCCCGGCCTGCAAGGCCGGTGGGAATGGATGCGGCCGGCCGTCGAAGCGCTGGCGAAACACAACCGCGTCGTGTCGTTCTCGTTATGCGACGAGCGCACCAGCCGGTTTCCGTGTACGCCGTCGAAGGGCTTCACGAACTACATCGACCAGCTGGCCGCGGTCCTGGATCGTGCCGGACTCGCCAGCGCGGCCATCGCCGGGGTGTCGTACGGCGGGCTCATTGCCACGGAGTTTGCGGCCCGGTATCCGGAGCGCGTGACCGCGCTGGTGCTGGCGTCGGCGCTGCACAGCGGCTGGCGGCCCGATCAACGGCAGCAGCGCTACCTGAGGTCACCCCGGCTGCTGAGCCCGCTGTTCGTGGCGAGGGCTCCGGGCCGGATGCGTCCGGAGGTCGCCGCTGCGCTTCCCGGCCTGGGCGCGCAGCTGTGGTTCATGGCCACACACAGCGTCCGCGTCGCGATGGCGCCAACGACGCCGGCCAGGATGGCGCGCCGCATCGAGTGGGCCTCGACCCATCACTTTGCGGATCCGCGGCGGATCGCCGCGCCCGCGCTGGTGATGACCGGCGAACGAAGTCTCGATCGGATCGTGCCCGTGGAGATTACCGAGCGGTACATGGCAGAACTGCAATCGGCCGAGCGCGTCGTGCTGGAGCGCACCGGGCATATCGGGCTGGTGACGCGGCCCGACCGGTTTGCGGACATTCTGGGAAGGTTCGTGGATGGCGATCGAATTCCTGCGTGAGATCCCGGGCCCGGCGGGCCCACTCGAGGCGCTGCTGGATCAGCCCGACGGCGAGCCCAGGGCCGTGGCCGTGTTCGGCCATCCGCATCCGCTGCACGGCGGGACCATGCACACCAAGGCGCTCTATCAGGCGGCGAAGGCGATGACGCGGATCGGCGTGGCGGCGCTGCGCTTCAACTTCCGCGGCGTCGGCCGCAGCCACGGGACGTTCGATTCCGGCGAGGGAGAAAAGGCCGACTTCAAGGCGGCCATCGCGTTTGTGGCCGGGCGCTACCCCGACCTGCCGATCTGGGCCGCCGGCATGTCGTTCGGCGCGTGGGTGGCGCTGACCGTGGGCGCCGAGGATCCGCGCGTGACGGTGCTCGTCGGCATCGCGCCGCCGGTGGACCGCTTCGATTTCGACGTGCTGCGGACGTGCACGCTGCCCAAGTTCATCATCCACGGCGAGGAAGACGAGCTGATCTCGATCAAGGAGATTCGGAAGTTCTACGCGGCATTGCCGGAACCGAAAGAGCTCGTGACCATCGAACACGCCAACCACCTCTTCGAAACCAAGACCACGCTCGTGGGCGACGCCGTCGAGGATCTGCTGGCCGATTTCGCCCTGAGGACATGACCATGGAAGACGCCGTCATCGTTGCCGCCGTGAGAACGGCCGTCGGCAAGGCCCCGAAGGGCACGCTCAGCGTGGTGCGGCCCGACGAGCTCGCCGCCGCCGCCATCAGCGCCGCGCTGGCGAAGGTACCGGGCCTCGATGCCGCCTCGATCGAGGACGTGATCCTCGGGTGCGCCATGCCGGAGGCCGAGCAGGGCCTGAACGTGGCCCGCATCGCCAGCCTGCGCGCCGGCATTCCGGTCGAGGCCTCGGCCGTCACGGTGAACCGCTTCTGTTCGTCGGGACTGCAGGCGATCGCCTACGGCGCCGAGCGCATCATGCTCGGCCGGGCGCACGCCGCCGTGACCGGCGGCACCGAGTCGATGAGCATGGTGCCGATGGGCGGCAACAAGGTGTCGCCCAACCCGGTGCTGGTCGACAGCTATCCCGACGTCTACCTCAGCACCGGCCTGGTGGCGGAAAACCACGCGCGCGAATCCTCGATTTCGCGCGAGGCGCAGGATCAGTTCGCGCTGCGCAGCCATCAACGAGCGGTGGCCGCCATCGACGCCGGCCGCTTCAAGGACGAGATCGTCCCGCTCACCGTCCGCGTGGTCGACCCCGGCGGGGTTCGTAGGGGCGGGTCTTTAGACCCGCCCGTCCGTCAATTCACCTTCGACACCGATGAAGGCCCCCGCCGCGACACCTCGATCGAGGCGCTCGCCAAGCTCAGGCCGGCCTTCCACGTCGCCGGCACCGTGACCGCCGGCAACTCTTCGCAGATGAGCGACGGCGCCGCGGCCGTCATCGTCACGTCGGCGACGCTGGCGAAAGAGCGGGGCCTGACGCCGCTGGCGCGGTTTGTCGGCTTCGCCACCGCCGGCGTGAAACCAGAGATGTTCGGCATCGGCCCGGTGCCCGCGATCCGCAAGGTGCTGAAGCAGACGGGCCTGACGCTCGATCAGATCGACCTGATCGAGCTCAACGAGGCGTTCGCCTCCCAGGCGCTCGCCTGCATGCAGGAACTCGGGATCGATCCGGAAAAAGTGAACGTCAACGGCGGCGCCATCGCCCTCGGTCATCCGCTGGGCTGCACCGGCGGCAAGCTGACGGCGACGCTGGTCCACGAGATGCGCCGGCGCAAGGCCCGGTACGGAATGGTGACGATGTGCGTCGGCGGCGGCATGGGCGCGGCCGGGGTCTTCGAACTTCTATAGGAGTCTGATATGGCAAGCGTGGCAAGCGAAGCGGCGGTCAAGGGCGGCGCGTGGCTGGTGGACGAGACGAGCCCCGATCGGGTGATGACCCCGGAGAAGGTCACCGAAGAGCACGAGATGATCCGGCAGACGGCGGCCGAGTTCATCAAGGGCGAGGTCGTGCCGGCCCACGAGCGGCTCGAGCAGAAGGACTGGAAGCTGCTGCGCGAGCTCGTGAAGAAATGCGGCGCACTGGGCCTGTTCGGCACCAACATCCCCGAAACCTACGGCGGCGTCGACCTCGACAAGATCTCGACGCTGGTGGTCTCGGAGGAGGTGTCGCACCACGCGTCCTTCGGCGCCACCTTCGGCGCGCAGGCCAACCTCACGATCCTTCCGCTCTACATGTTCGGCACCGAGGCGCAGAGGACCAAGTACCTGCCCGGGCTGATCTCGGGCGAGGCCGTCGGCGCCTACTGCCTGAGCGAATCGGGAGCCGGATCCGACGCGCTCAGCGCCAAGACCCGCGCGGTCAGGCAGCCCGACGGCTCGTTCGTGTTGTCTGGCGAGAAGATGTGGATCACCAACGGCGGCTTCGCCGACGTCTTCATCGTCTTTGCGAAAGTCGACGGCGAACAATTCACCGCCTTCATCGTCGAACGCGCGTGGCCGGGGGTGACGAGCGGCAAGGAAGAGCACAAGCTCGGCTTGCACGGGTCGTCGACGACGCCGCTGATCCTGCAGGACGTGAAGGTGCCCGCCGATGCGGTGCTCGGCGAGATCGGCAAGGGCCACAAGGTGGCCTTCAACGTGCTGAACTTCGGCCGCTTCAAGCTCGGGGCGATGTGCTCGGGCGGCGCCAAGGCGTCGATCGGCGAGGCGGTGAAGTACGCCGCCACCCGCAAGCAGTTCGGCGTGCCGATTGCGACCTTTGGCGCCATCAAACACAAGCTGGGCGAGATGACGGCCCGCGAATACGCGCTCGAAAGCATGCTGTTCCGCACCGCCGGCCTGATCGATCAGCGCATCGCCGCCACGCCCGACAAGAAAAAAGACGATGGCACGCCGATGCTGCAGGCGCTGGAGGAATTCGCGGTCGAAGCCTCGATCGCGAAGGTGCTGGGCAGCGAGACCGTGGACTACATCATCGACGAGAACCTGCAGATCCACGGCGGCAACGGCTTCGTCCACGACTACCCGGCCGAGGGCCACTACCGCGATGCGCGCGTCAACCGCATCTTCGAGGGCACCAACGAGATCAACCGCCTGCTGATCCCCGGCATGCTGATGAAGAAGGCGCTCAAGGGCGAGCTGCCGCTGCTGGCGGCGGCGAAGAAGCTGCAGGACGAGATCATGAGCCCGTCGATGAGCCTGCCCGACGATGCCGAGGGCGTGCTCGTGGCCGAGGGGCGCGCCTGCGGGGCCTTCAAGAAGGTGGTGCTGATGATCGCCGGCACGGCGATGCAGACCTACGGGACGAAGCTCGAACAGGAACAGGAGGTGCTGAGCTACCTGGCCGACATCCTGATCGAAACCTACGCTTCCGAGAGCGCCGTGCTGCGGGCGCAGGACGCCGCCGGCACCAAGCAGCCCAACGTCGACCTCCACGTCGATGCCGCACGCATTTGCGTGAGCGAATCGGCCGGCCGCATCGAGCTGGCGGCGCGCAGTTGCCTGGCGGCGATGGCCGAAGGCGACGTGCTGCGCACGCAGCTGGCGGCGCTGCGCCGGCTGCTCAAGGTGACCCCGGCCAACACCGTGGTCATGCGGCGCCGGCTCGCCGACGCGACGGTGGCGAAAGGCGGCTACGTGTTCTAGAATCGCGGCCACCATGACACGCCAGCGACCCCTGCTCCTCCTGCTCGTTGTGTTCCTTGGCGCCGGGGCGATGGCGCTCGGCCGCGGTCCCTCGGCGGTTGCGGATCAAGCCGCGACCGCGGGGCGCCCGCCGGGGACCAGCTACAAGTCCCCGGCCTTCACCTTCAACAAGATCACCGAGGGCGTGTATCACGCGGTGGGCACGGGCAGCCTCGTGGTGATGTCGAACGCGACCATCATCGAGGGCGATCGCGACGTGCTCGTCGTCGATTCGCACGTCTCGCCCGGCGGCGCCTGGGCGCTGCGCGAAGAGCTCAAGGCGATCACGCCGAAGCCGATCCGCTGGGTGGTGAATTCCCACTATCACTTCGATCATTCGCACGGCAACCAGATCTACGGCCCCGAGGTCGAGATCATCGGCCACGAGTTCGCGCGCCAGCAGATCCTCGCCGGCAAGTCGATCAATTCGCCGGCGCTGCAGTTCTACGTTGGCGGCGTGCCGGCGGCGATCAAGGGCCTCGAGGGACGGCTCGCCGCGGCGACCGACGACAAGGAACGCGCCACCATCCAGGCGCAGCTCGACATCCAGCGCAATCATCTCGAAGGCACCAACGCGGTGAAGCCGACGCCGCCGACGATGACGCTGGATCACACGATGACGCTGCATCGCGGGTCGCGTGAAATCCGGCTGTTGTTCCTCGGCCGCGGCCACACCGCCGGTGACGTCGTGGTCTACCTGCCGAAAGAGCGCATCGTCGCCACCGGCGACCTGCTGGTCGAGGCTACGTCGTACATGGGCGACGCCTACTTCCCCGAGTGGGATCAGACGATCGAGACGCTGAAGCAGCTGGACTTCGACACCGTGCTGCCCGGACACGGCCGCGCCTTCACCGGCAAGGCCAAGCTCGATCACTGGCAGGCCTACCTCCGCGACTTCTGGGCGCAGGCGCAGAAGTTCCACAAGGCGGGCGTGGCGTGGGAGGAAGCGGCGAAGCAGGTGGACCTACGCGGGAACGCGGTGAACTATCCCGGGATCCGCAGCGCGGGCATCACGCCGAATCACGGCATGCGCCGGGCCTACGAGATTCTCGACGGCAAGATCAAGTGACGCGCCAGCGCGTCGGCGCCGTCGTCCTGGGCGCGCTCGGCATCATGGCGCTGCTGCTGACGGTGCTCGGGAGCTATGTAGCGGCGGAGTCGATTCGCGCCTTCCTGTTCAGGGTGGCGCCGCTCGATCCAATTGCTCTCGGCGGCGCCGTCCTGAAGGACTGACGCTAAGCGTCCGCCCGCAAGGCCGCGATCGGATCGACGCGCGCGGCCCGGCGGGCCGGCAGGTAGGTCGCCACGAGCGCCACGGCTCCCAGCACGGCGGCCACGCCGGCAAAGGTCAGCGGATCCATCGGGCCCACACCGAACAGCATGGCCGACATCACCCGTGTCAGCACGAGAGCAATACCGATGCCGATCGCGAGACCGGCTGAGGTCAGCCACAGGCCGTGCCGGAGAAACATCGCGCGCACATCCCGGAGTTGCGCCCCGAGCGCGATGCGCAGGCCGATCTCGCGGGTCCGCTGCGACGCGATGTAGGCAATCACGGCGTAAATGCCGACCACGCCGAGGAGCAACGCCACGCCGGCCGCAATCCCCAGCATGACCATGGCAAACGACGTCTGGGCCATCGAGTCCGCGCGGATCTCATCGAGGGTCCGCACGCCGGCAAGCGGCAGGTTGGCGTTGACGGACCACACCGCCTGCTGCAGCTCGCCCAGGAAGCCCGGCGTACCGACCCGGCTGGATCGCACGGCGTAGGCGAACGTGCGCCGCTGGTAGCCCTCGTTCAGCAGCGGCCAATACACGATCGCCGTCGCCGGCTTGTTCAACCCGTCGTCCCGCTCGTCGCCGGTGACACCGACGATCTCCCGCCAGGGCTGCCTGGCGCCGGCGCGGACGCGCTTGCCGAGCGCGCGCGGCGGCTCCTGCCAGTACTCCCGCGCGAGGGTCTCGGACACGACCATCACCGGCCGGCGCTCGTAGATCTCGTTCCACGTGATCGAGCGTCCCGCCACCAGGCGGTTGCCCATCGTCTCGAAGAACCCGGGGGCGAAGCTCTTGAAGCGGCGAAGCGGCGGCAGCGTGCCTTGGGGCACCGGGAATTCCTCGACGCTGATGGGATTGGTGTTGTCTTCGCCGTCCATCGTGATCGAAGACGCGAGCCCGACCGAGACGACGCCGGGCACGCGTTCCAGCCGCCGCACGATGCTCTCGTGCGCGCGCGCCATCTGCAGCGGATCGGCGATCACGCCGTCCGGTATCGCGAGGCGAAACGTCTGCACCTGCTCCGGATGCGTGAAGCCGGGCTCGACCTGCCGCATGCCGACAAACGTCCGGATCATCAGGCCCGACACGACCATCAGCACGAGCGCCAGGGCGATCTCGGCGACGACCAGCGCGTTGCGGGTGCGATGGCGCCCGGGCGCGTCGCCGGTCGAGCGGCCGCCGTCCTTGAGCGCCGCCGGATTGAGCTGTGCGAAGCGCAGGACCGGCACGACGCCGAACACGGCGCCCGCCACCAGCGTGATCGCCAGCGTGAAGAGCAGCACGATCGGATCGAGGCCGATCTCCTCCACGCGCGGCAGCTGCGCCGGCGCCATCACCCGCAGCAGGCCGATGGCGGCGTACGCGAGCGCCACGCCGCCGGCGCCGCCGGCCAGGGCCAGCACCATGCTCTCCGACAGCAGCACGCGGGCGATGCGGCCGCGGCTGGCGCCGAGCGCCGCCCGCATCGCCAGTTCCTGCTGGCGTCCCTCGGCGCGCACCAGAAACAGGTTGGCCACGTTGGCACAGGCGATGAGCAGCACCACGCCGACCGACGCGAAGAGAATCCAGAGCAGCTCGCCGACCTCGCCGATCACGTCGGCCGCCAGCGGGCGCACGTTCGGCTCCAACTGCAGCCGCTGGAACGACGGATGGAGCAGCGGAATCATCCGCGCCACGTCGGCGTTGGCATCGGCCACCGAAACGCCCGGCTTCAAGCGGCCCAGCGCCTGGAAGTCGAACATGATGCCGTTGACGAGCTGGAGCGGCATCGGCAGCAGCACCGCCGGGTTGGTGCGCAGGAACCTGAAAGACGATGGCAGCACGCCGATGACTTCCGCGAGCCGGCCGTCGATCTGCAGGGACTGGCCGATCACGCCGGCGGCGCCGCCGAACCGGCGCTGCCAATAGCCGTAGCCCAGGACCACGCGCAGCGGACCGCCCGGCGCATCATCCTCGCTGCCGAAGAAGCGGCCGAGCGCCGGCTGCACCCGCAACAAGGGCAGGGTCGCCGAGGTGACGTTCAGCGCCTCGACGTACTCCGGCTCACTGCGTCCCGTGATCGTAACGTCGTCGGTTTCCCAGGCGCCGATGCCTTCGAACATGGCCTGGTGATCGCGATAGGTGAGATAGGTGTCGGGCCCGTGATTCACCAGGCCGAGGCTGATTCCCGGAGCGGTAGCGCGATGCATCAGGCTCACCAGCCGCTCGGGGTCCTGGAACGGCAGCGGCTTCAACAGCACGCCGTAGACGACGCTGAAGATCGCGGTGGTGGCGCCGATGCCGAGCGCCAGCGTCAGGACGGCGGCGGCCGCGAAGCCGGGCTGCTTCGAGAACACGCGCGCCGCGTAGCGCAGATCCTGCCGGAGATCGGCCAGGGCGTGGCCGGTTGGAGCGGCCGGTGTAGCCGGCGGCCGCGACTGCGCCTGGCGCAGCGGCGCCAGGTACCGGGCCAGCATGTTGCCGCTGCGAAACTGGGCGAGCGTCAGCCGCGTGGCTTCGTCCGGCGGTGTCCCGGCGGCCACCAGCTCGCGCCAGTGATCGTCGAGATGCTGCGAGAGCTCGTCGACGATCTCGTTCTCGCGCGCCGGCGAGAGCGGCAACGACGACAGCCGCGGCCGGACTTCGGATCGCCAGTCAGGCATGGTCGCTCCCCGTCACGCGGCGCACCGCCTCGACAAAGGCCGCCCAGGTCTTCCGTTGCTGGGCCAGGACCTGGCGCCCTGCCGCTGTGACCTTATAGAAGCGGCGCCGGCGCTCGCCGGCCTTCTCGACCCAGGCGCCCTTGATCCAGCCGCGCTCCTCGAGCCGATACAAGAGGGGATACAGCGAGTCGATGTGAAAGGTCAGCTGGCCGCCGGAGCGCGCGTGGATCAGCTTGCTCAGCTCGTAGCCGTGGCGCGGCCGCGCGTCGAGCAGCGAGAGGATCAGCAGCTCGGCCGAGCCGCGCTTGAGCTCGCGATCGAGGGCCCGCGTGTTCATAGCTGACATGAACAGATATTACGTGGACAGGTATGACGAGTCAACCCTGCGGGCGCGCGGGCACCGCAGGTGGACGATGAAGAGGGGATGAAGGGGTGTGCGCTAGCGCTGCCGGCCGGCGGTGGCCGGCGGCGCCGGCGCGATGCTGAACGTCAGGCTGGTGTACATCATCTCTTCCCAGGTCTGATCGCCCCAGGTCACGACCTTCGTCGGGTCGGGGTTCGACTTGTTGGCCGGCGAGTTGTCGTACCACGCCTTGGCGAGGATCTTCGTGCCCGCCGGGATCTTCAGCGGCTCCTTGAACACGTATTCGTGCTGCCAGTTGAAGTCGTACTTCGGCACCGAGAGGATGACCTCGCGGCGGCCGTCAGGGTACACCGCCTCGTAGTGCCACCGCTTGCCGCGCACGTGCGTGTGCGGGATCATGCTGTACAGCATGATCTCGCGGTTGACGGTCATCTCGGCGTCAACCTCGTGGTTGGGGGCGCCCGCGGGGATTTGCAGGCCGCCGTTGATCAGCGCCGCGCTGTTCAGGACCACCTTCGGCGGGCCGGGGGCGAACTTCAATCCGATCCGCGTGCGGTCGGTGGTGGCCTTGCCGTACGGCGTGTAGTGCATCTGCAGCACCAGCGAATGGCCGGCGGGCAGGCGCATCGCCATGCCCTCGGGGAACCGGCGGATCGAGTTGCCCGGCACGTAGCCGCCAATCGAGGGGCCTGTGCCACGTTGACGCGGTCGATCGTTCGGGCCGGGGGCGGCGCGCTGGTCGGGCGGCAGCGGCTCGCCGCCGGTCTGCCCCCGGGGAATCTCGGTGCCGCCGGCGAAGCTGAAGAGCGGCAGCGGGCGCGGCGCGCCCGGCGCGGCGGCCGGGCGGGCTTGCGGCGGCGCGGGTGCCGTGCCCGGCGGGGGCTGCGGCGCCCGCGTCGAGACGATGATGTGATGCACCGAGGCGCGATCCCCCGGCTTGATCTCCCACGACTGGATCCAGCGGTCTTCCGCGAAGTTGGCCGGGACCTCGAGATACTGGTACGGCACCGTGCCGGTGGCCGGGATCGGGTAGTCCTCCTGCATCGACAGCACCACGTCGGGCTGGCCGATGTTCCAGCCGTCGCTGTAGACCGGCGCCGCCGGCAGGTCTTCGGCCGTGCCCTCGGGCGCGCCACCGCTCACCCAGCGCGCGATCGTCGCCTTCTGCGCGTCGGTGAGACGGCGCTCGTTGGAGAACGATCCGTGCGCGGGATCCGCATGCCATGGCGGCATCGCACCATCGGCCACGCGCGTGGCGATGGCCTTCGCCCAGGGCCGCGCGTCCTTGTAGGTCAGGAGCGACATCGGTGCGATCTCGCCCGGCCGGTGGCACGCGGTGCAATTCGCGAAAAAGATCGGCGCGACGTCCTTGTTGAAGGTGGGAACCGGCCCTCCGGCCGCGGATTGCGCCGCCGCCGTCCCGGACCACGCGCCCAACAGAACCACCACCGCCGCCGCCTGCTTCATCGTCATTGACATCAGCTCCTTGGCGCCGCGTCGCGTCGCGCCTCTAGGATACCCGAAGGCTACGGCTGTGCGCCGGGCCGCCGCTGGAGGGCCAGCAGGCGCGCTTCGGCCAGCTCTTTCACCGGCAGGCCGTCCTCGGTAATCAGCGCCGTCGTGCCGGCGGCGGC
>MELE01000204.1:13982-16448 GCA_001768615.1 Acidobacteria bacterium RIFCSPLOWO2_12_FULL_67_14b
GGACCGTGCCGTTCGACACGCCGGGGCCGTCGTTCAACTTGACGCGCTGCAACTCGAGGCGCGCCTCGGACCACGCCCCGACGCGCGCCAGCGCCACGGCGAGGTTGAGACGCATCACCGAATCGTTGATGGGCTCGCCCGGCGACAGCAGGCGGGCCCGCAGGTCGACGAGGATCTTGTTGATCATCAACGACTGATCGCTCATGCCGATCAACCGCGGCGTCATCAACACCTTCACGTCGGCCTTCTTCGCCGCGCCGGCCTTGTCCCTGAGATCGAGCGTCAGGTCCTCGCCGGCTTTCCGGCCGGCCAGCAGCGACGTCAGCGTGCCCGCGTCGGGCACGGTTTGAGAGTTGGCCTTGAGGACGATGTCGCCGGGTTGAATGCCGGACTTCGCGGCCGGGCCGTTGGGATCGACGGCGACGACGACGGGGCCTTCGAGGTCGGCGACGTCGACGGCGGTGAGGCCGAGGGTCGGCTTGAAGAAGGCGAGGCCGCGATCGAGGCGGCCGACGGCCTGGGTGGCGGCCTCCAGGTTGTCGAGATTGACTTCGAGCACGTCAGGCTCGCCGCTGCCGGCGGCGAGAAACGTGACCACCAGGCGGTTGCGGCTCGACGCCGAGGGCACGGTCACGGAGGCGATCCCCTGGGCACCGAACTGACGCGACAGTTTCGACGACAGCTCGCCGCGCATTACGGTCACCACTTCCGCGGCGGTGCCGAGGGGCCGCTTGCTCAGGTCGAACGCGAGCCAGTCTTGCGGCAGTTTCTCCGCGCCGAGCGCCTTGGCGGTGTCTTCGGCGGGCGGGGCAAACAGCGTGACGCTTTGGGACGACTGGAACTGTCTTTCGATGGTGAGGCGGAGGTCGGTGTTGAGCGCGGCAGGGCCGCTGGCCGACACCAGTGCGAACGCCGGGCGAAGCGTGCCTTCGATCGCGATCTTCATCCCGGTGCGGGCGTCGACGCGCTGGAAGTAGCGGCCCGATTCCGACTTCAACTCCACCAGGTGCTGCCCCTCGCACACGTCGCCGATCGTCAGCGGCGCCACGCCCCGCTGCAGCCCATCGACGAGCACGAGGGTGCCCGGCTGGTTCGACGTCACGTTCAGAGCCGCCACGGCGGGTTCGAGCTTGACCGGATCGAGCACGTAGTCGTCCAGCTGATCGACGGTCTGCCGGCGTTCGGCGCTGACGAAGCAGTCTTTGCGGAACTGGATCCGATGCGTGCCGATCGGCAGCTCGGTCACGGTGAGCACCGCCGAGAGCTCCGACGCCGGGACGCCGGCGCGGGCCGCCTTCTCCGCGTAGTCGGCCGGCGGCGGTCCCGGCTTGGTGATGCCGTGCGAGATGCCGTCGACCACCACTTCGACGCCGGCCGGCGCGGTGACGAACCGGAACACCGTGGCGACGCGCTCCATGGCCAGCGTGTCGACGACCGACGCCACGCCGGCAATCGCGGTGAAGGGCTGTGACACCGGCTTGTAGCCGATCCTGGTGGCGGTGATGGTGTGATCGCCGACGGCGATCGGCATGACGCCGCTGGCCTGCACCCGCACGCCGTTGAGCATGACCTCGGCATCAGCCGGCGTGACGCCGAGCCGGAGCTCCGTGACCGTGAGCTTCGACACTTCCTCGAACACTTCGAGAATGCGCGGGGACACCTGGCCGGTCAGCTGGTAAGCGGGCTCGACCTTCAGCAGCGACACGAAGTCGGCGCGCGCGTCCGGCTGCTTGTTGAGGCCGAACAACGAGCGGGCACGCATCTCGTACGCGGACGGCAGCAGGCGCTTCGCTTCGGGAGTGGGACGCGCCTCGATCGCGCCGATCGCCGAGTCGAGCGCCTTGACGGTGTTCTCGTAATCGAGCGCGTCGAAAGACGTTCGTGCCTGGTCGATCAGCATCTTCACGTTGGAGAGCTGATCGCCCTGGGCGATCAGGCGTGCCGGCGCCACGGCAAGGGCGATCAGGCCGGCAGCGATGCGGAGCCACGTGTGCGATCGGACGCTCATTGGTAGACCTGGATGCGCTTGGCGCGCTCATCGAAGATGAACATCCGGCCGGCCGCGTCGAGGCCGAGCGAACGGGCCCGCGTGAACGCGCCCGGGGTCTTCTCGGCGATCGTGAACGTCGTGATCAGCCGGTTCTTGGGGCCGAACACGAACACCGAGGCTCTGCCGCGGTCGAGCACGTACAAATGCCCGAGCTGATCGAAGGCGATGTCCACGGGCTCGTCGAACTGGTAGTTCGGCCCTTTGGCCAGGATCCGCGACAGCTGCTTGCCCTCGCGATCGAGGATGTTGATGGCCTTCGAATCCCTGTCGATCATCGCCACATCGTCGAGCGTATTCGCAGCCAGCCGTTCGGTGTTGATCGCGGCAGCGAACGGCCCGATGTAGCGGCCGTCGGGGCCGACGCGGATGACCGACTTCTCTTTCTTGTCGACGAGAATGCGCTGGCCCGTGGACAG
>MELE01000204.1:16501-21615 GCA_001768615.1 Acidobacteria bacterium RIFCSPLOWO2_12_FULL_67_14b
GCGGCACCATGATCGGCACCGACGCGACCTTCTCGGTGTGCAGCGTCGCCTCGCGCGCGAAAACGACGCGGCCGGCCTCGTCGACGAAGAAGGCCGTAGGCTGGCTCGCGCCGACCGTCGAAGTGAGCGCGCCCTTGGCGTCGAACACCGCGATGCCCTTGTTGTGGCCAAGCAGCACCCGGTTCGCGCGATCGATGGTCACGCCGATGACGTCGTCGAAGTTCGCGCGTTCGTCGCCGACGAAGCGGCCGCTGAACGCGAACGCCGGCTGGCCCGGCGCGCGGACGTACAGGCGATACAGGATCGAGTTGAGGTTGAGCGCGTCGGCGGCCATCGCCGTCTGCGGCTGCCACTGGCGGACCCGCTGCACCTCGGGCAGCGCCACCGCCGCCCGCTCGCTTTGCACGAGGCAGTAGCCCGCGGCCAGGTTCGCGCGCGCGGCCCACGGCGAGTTCGGGTACGACGCCGACACGCGACGAAAGCGTTCGAGCGCCTCGTCGTGGCGGCGCACCAGCCGCAGCGCCTCGCCGGCATAGAAGCCCGCGGCGGGGACGGCGTCGTTGCCGGGGAACAGCCGCTCGACGCGCTCGAAGCTGGCCACCGCGGCATCGACATCCGCCGGGGCGCGGCCCTTGGTCATCGCCACGCGGCCGCCGACCACGTGCGCCATCGGCGCCGAGTCGGAGTCGGGGTAGACCTTCAGCAGCTGATCGACGGCGGTCTGCGTCGACGACAGGTCGCGCGCCACGTCGAGGAAGTAAAGCGCGATCTGCAGGAGCGCGTTGTCGGCGACCTGGCTCTTCGGAAACGAATCGATGATCGCCTGGAAGTCCTTGAGCGCCTCGGTGTAGCGCTGGCCCTGGAGAAACGACAGGCCGCTCTCGTACTGCCGGCGCGGCAGGTCTTCGTTGGCCTGTTGGGCCGCCATCGCCGGTCCCAACATCAGCGCAATGGCGATCGCGGAAGTCAGTGCCTTCATCATGCTTATTTCTGGAACTCCACGCGCGCCGTGCGTCCCGGTGTCACCGTCTGCTTGTACATCGGGTTCTGCCCGTCAGGGCACGCGAGGCTCACCTCGTAATCGCCGGCCACAACGGTGACGGGCGGGAACGGCAGGAACCCGAGGTCGCGCTTGCCCACCATGATCCGGCAATCGCCGCGAACGGCGCGGATCTCGATCTTACCGAGCCCGGGCGGCGAGTACTCGAAGCGCCGCCCTTCCCCGCCGTCGATCTTCACGAGGTGATCGAGAAAGACGTCCGGCGCCACGAGCCGTATCGCGCGCCCGTTCGGGAGGGCCGGCAACTCGTGCGACGTGGCCGCCGCGGAGATCGTCCGCGTGCCGTCGATCACTTCGAAGGCGTAGGGCGCGGAGAGGCTCACGGCCACCATCGCCGCCAGCGCGGCCGGCTTCACGGGCGCGGGAGCCGGCTTCTTCGTGTCGGCCGCAGGCACCGGGACAGCAGCCTTCTTCTCGATCGTGGAAGGCGACGGCGCCGGATTCGTCACAACCGGTTTTGCCGCGGGCGGTTCCGCCGGCACAGGCGCGGGTGACGCGGGGACGGGAGACGCGCTCGCGGCCACCGACGACGCCGGGGTCGTGTCGGCCGGCCGGTCCTGCTGTGAGGATGACCCCAGCCACACCCACGCGCCGATCGCGGCCACCACCACGGCGGCCGCGCCCGCGGCCATCACCCACGTCTTTGATTGCGGCACGACGACGGGGGCGGAATCTGCGGCTCCGGCGGCCATACCTTTCAGCGTCTTGTCGGCCGCCGTGCCCGCCGCTTCCTTCTGGCGATCGTCGTGCAGCGCCTTGAGCACGTTCGTGCTGGCATAGCGCGTCGCCTCCATCGGCGGCAGATCGCCCGAGGCCAGCAGCGACTGCCGGATCCGCTGCAGCTCGCGCCCCAGGTCCTCGGCCTTCGGCGTCCGCCGTTCGCGGTCCTTCTCGAGCGCGCCGGCCACGGCCGCCACCACCGACTTGGGCAGCCCGGGCACCAGGCCCTCGAGCGAGGGCGGATCCTCCTTCAGGATGCCGACGATCACCGTGGTCAGCGCATCGCCCTCAAACGGCCTGCGCCCCGTGAGCAACTCGAACAGCAGCACGCCCGTGGACCAGACATCGGATCGGCCGTCCAGATTCTGGGCGCCCGACACCTGTTCGGGCGACATGTACGGCGCGCTGCCCAGCACGTCGCCCTGCTGCGTGAGCGTCGACGTCGCCAGCTTGGCAATGCCGAAGTCCAGCAGCTTCACCGTGCCGTCTTCGAGGATGAAGACGTTGGCCGGCTTGACGTCGCGATGCACGATGCCCATCGAGTGCGCGTAGCCGAGCCCGCTGCACAGCTGCGCCACGATGTCCAACTGGTCGGCCAGCGTCAGCGGCGGCAAGGTCGTCATGCGCGAGTTGAGCGGGATGCCGCGCAGGAACTCCATGACGATGTGCGGCTGGTTGTTTTCCTCGGCGAACTCGAACACCGTGACGATGTTCCGGTGTTGCAGCTTCGCGGCGGCCTTGGCTTCCCGGTAGAAGCGCGGGCGCATCTGCTCGGTGTCGTTCGAGAAGTCGGCGAGCATCACCTTGACGGCGACTTCGCGATCGAGCACCGGGTCGAAGGCGCGGTAGAGCACGCCCATGCCCCCGCGCCCGACGCGCTCGAGGATCTGGTAGCGGCCGATCTTGTCCGGAAGCGTATCGCTCATGACGGCAGCTTCCTGGTGGCGACGACGTCCTGCGGCACGACGGTTGGCGCGTCGAGGATGACGGTCGCCGCGCCGCCCTCACTCGCGTTGTCGGGCAGGCGCGTCGCGGGTTCGGATGTGGCGGCGGGCAGGTCGAGATCCGGCAGATCGAGGGCCGGCAGGTCGAGAAACGGTCCGACCTCGTCGACGAACCTCACCTGCAAGTGGCCGATCTGCACCACGTCGCCCGGGCGCAGCACCGACCGCGACGTCTTGGCGCCGTTGACCAGGATGCCGTTGCGGCTGCCGAGGTCACGCACGGTCACCTCGGCCGAGGTCGGCGCGAACTCCGCGTGGCGCCGCGACAGCAGGGGATCGGCCGCGTCGCTGATATCGCACACCGGATCGCGGCCCACCACAATCGCCGACACGAGCACGAGCTCGCGCGGGCGGCTGCCGCCGGTGACAATCAGGCGGCGGCTCACCGCCGTCCTCCGCTCGCGGCCTTCAGGACCGACACTTCGGCCAGCAGGTCGTTGTGCCAGGCCTGCAGCTGGGCGACGGCCGCCGACGCGCGGGCCGGTGCCATCGGGTCAAGCAGCCCGCTCTCGAGGTCGGCGCGCGCCAGCTCCGGGAACGCGGACGCCAGTTGCGCCGACTTCTGCTCGCACTCCCGTTCGATCGCCTCGAGCCCGAGCCGGCGCCCGAGCGCGCGACGCTGGTCGATCAGCGCCTCGATCTGCCGGTAGCGATCGAGCGCCGCCCGCGCCACGCGGTGGCGATCGCCTTCCTGTGCGCGGCGCACCTGCTCGATCTCCGCGCGCAGGTGCGCGACGCTCTGATGACGGTCTTCGGGATTGGCGGCGAGCGCCTTCAGCAACACCTGTCCCAGCGCGTCCGGCGCTTCCGCCGCCGCGAACGCCACGGGCTGCAGGCGGGGTGAACGGCCCGTGAGCATGAAATAGAAGACCGCCGCCGCCGAATAGATGTCGGACCGCGCGTCGGCGGAGCGGTCCTGCGCCTGTTCGGGCGGCGCGTACTCGGACCCGCCGTCATCGAGGCGCACGCCAAGGTCGAGCAGCTTGACGACGCCGTGGCGATCGACGAAGACGTGGCCCGGCCTCAGGCCGCCGTGAATCACGCCGCGATCGTGCGCCGCGCGCACGCCGTCGCAGATCTGCAGCATCAGGTCGATCTTCGAACCGGGCGTGTGCATCTCAGGCCGGCGCAGATGATCGATCAGCGGCGCGCCCTCCAGCAGCTCCATCACGATGTACGGCCGCCCCTGATCCTCGCCGCGATCGAGAACGGTCACGAGGTTCGGGTGCACCACCTGGCCGGTCGGCGTGGGAGCAAGGTGCGCGGGCAGCACCTTGATGGCCACGCGCCGGCCGATGGCCTGGTCCACCGCGGCATACACGTCTCCCATGGCGCCGTGACCGACGCGGTCGACCACGGTGTAGCGTCCGATGGAGGGCGGAATCCCGCCTGAAGGCATGGTGTGCAAAACCGGTAAACCCCCGGCTGAGGGAGCAGCCGGGTTCGAAAGTATAACGTGACGGGGGCCGCGAAATCGCATTCTCGACATCCCTGGCCCTTTGCCGCAAGCGTATGATCCGCGGGCGAAGACGTGTTTCAAGGGAGCACCATGATCGGAGGAAGCCTCCGGCGTCGGGCGGTTCGGTGTTGCTGGATGGCGGCGCTCACGGGCTGCACGGTGCTCGCCGCCATGACACCCGCCCAGGCGTGGACTCGCTGGTGGAGTTGTCGGCCATCCCCGCGGCCCTGAAGCCCTTCGACGAGTCGGGGATCTGGGATCCGGGCATGGATCCGTTTCCGCCGAGCCGGGCCGAGGCCGTGCGGCTGGCGCGCGAACGCGGCGAAGGCCTGGGCGAGAAGGTGCGGCCTCGCGTTCCCGCCACGTCTACTTCGGGGTGGTCACCGACAAAGACAGCTTGAGCGGGATTGGCGTTGAGTCGCTCTAATGCATGGTGACAAATCTGACGACTTGGTTTGCTGATGCCCTCGGCGTCGGAAATCAGGATAGTGTCGAACAGAGGCGAGAGAGCCAGGCATTCAAGCTTGCTACTCTGCATTCGAACAAACCGCTCGAAGCTTCGACGACGGTCAGGCAGGGTTCCGTCGAGATCGAAGACCACGGCCTGAATATCCGTAGCATCTGTTCTGCAGGACACTCATTCGAGATCAGCCTACGCAATGCGGCTCACCCGCGGCAGCCGCTGTTAGACGGCGTGTTTCCCAGATTGAGGTGATCCGTCCTAACCAAGTTCCAAAATGAAGCACTGATCGAAATTCATCTTCGTCAGGATTCGCCGCGCCTCCAGAAGCTCGCGCCGATCGACGTCTGACCCATCAAGATCGTATTGCGCGCGAGTCGTCTCGATCGTGACTACCGAGCCAGTCATTCT
>MELE01000205.1 GCA_001768615.1 Acidobacteria bacterium RIFCSPLOWO2_12_FULL_67_14b
AGACTCCCGCCTTCCCGGCAATCGACACGGCGCCCGACACGAACGAGTCGAACACGGCCTCACGGGCGCGGCCCTCAGTGATGCCCAGTTGGGTGGTGACCGCCTGCCCAGTCACGGCCGCCGCGCTGATCGCGATACCAATCACGCTGAGGACGACGCTGCGATTCATGGAGTAGAGGATAACCCTGATCAACGAGACCACGAAGATCACGAAGATCACCACGAAGACCACGAACTCAACCGAATATGATCGTGCTCTTCGTGATGGCCTTCGTGGTTTCTTTCAGTCAGCTCGCGTTGCTTCCAGCGGATCCACTCGAACCGCGCGCCAGGCGGGCAGCAGGGTGCCGGCCAGCGTCATCACGGCGGCCAGCAACACGGCCGCGGCGAAAACGGGCAGGTTCCCCGGCTCGACGCCCGCCAGCAGGGACTGCATCGAGCGGGCGGCGGCGTACGCCAGCACGGCGCCGACGGTAACGCCCAACCCGGCGAGCAGCACGCTGCGACGGACGACCATGGTCAGAATGTCGAGCGGCCTGGCGCCGAGGGCGATGCGGACGCCGATTTCCCGCGATCGTGCCGACACTGTGAACGCCAGCAGGCCGTGAATACCGATGGCTGCCAGCAAAAGCGCCGCGGCGGCAAAGGCCCCCAGCACGCGCAACTGCACGACGCGAGGCGCCGTCTCCAGCGTCACCACTTCCTCTAGCGTCTTGATGTCGGTGACGGGTTGTTGCGGGTCGGCGCGGCTGATGATGGCCCTCACCGCCGGAATCAGCGTTGTCGACGGCACGGTCGAGCGAATGACCAGGTCTTTGGGCATGTAGAACGTGAGCTGGCCATTGAACTGCTGGGCCGCCGGCATGTAGACCTGTGGTTCGCTTTCGCGCTCGAGACCTCGCACGCGGATGTCGCCGACCACACCGACAATTGTGCGCACGGCGAACGCCACCGCGAACTGGCGGCCGAGGGGATCCTGATTGGGGAAGTGCTCGCGCGCGAACGAGCGGCTGACGACGGCGACGCGCTGGGTATCGAGCGTGTCGGCGGCGGCGACGTCGCGGCCCTGCAGCAAGGGCGTGCCGACGGCGGCGAAGAATCCTGGCGTCACGAAACGAAGGCTCGCGCTTCGTTGGTCGCGCGGGTCAGGAGCCACGAAGCCGCCTGGGCTGTTCGGATCCTCCGTCGTCGTCAGAATCGGCCAGATTCCTCCACGCATGGTCATCGGCAGGAAGCTGATATAGGCGGCCTTCGTCACGCCCGGTAGGGTGTGAACCTCGCCGAGCACCTGCTGGTAGAACCGCTCGCGGGCGTTCGACAGTTCGTACTTCGGGGTCGGGAGCCAGGTTCGCAATGTCAGGACGTTGGTCGTCGTGAAACCGGGGTCAATGGCTTGCACCGTCATCAGGGCCTCGATCAGCAGACCCGCCGAGACCATCAGGACGACCGAGGCCACGATCTGGGCCACCACCAACGTCGACCGCAGGCGCTCGGTGCCACGGCCGGTGCCGCCGCGGGCGCCTTCCTTCAGTGCCGAACCATCTGCGGTCCGGCAGACCCTCAACGCCGGCAGGATCCCAAAGGCGATGCCGGTGAATAGCGTGACGAGCGCCGCGCCGAGCAGGATGCGGAGATCGAGCGGCGGAATCTCGGCGATCGGCAATGTCGACGGCACCAGCCGCACCACGAGCGGCGCCGACACCACGGCCACGATCACTCCCAGCACGCCGCCGGCGCCGGCCAGCAGCAGGCTGTCGGTGAGCATCTGCCTGACCAGGCGATCAACGCTGGCGCCCACCGCCGCGCGGACGGCGAACTCGCCCCGGCGCGCCAGGGCGCGCGACATCATCAGGTTGGCGAGGTTGGTGCAAGCGATTAGCAACACACACAAGGACGCGCCGACCAGCGCCCAGAGCAGCAGACGCGAATCGGCTCTCACCTCGTCACGCCAGCGAAACGCGCTGGCGCTCATGCCGGCGAGTTCTTTGGGAAAGCGCTGCTGGAGTTGGTCGCCGATGACTTGCATTTCCGACCGGGCCTGCTCGAATGTGATGCCCGGTTTGAGCCTGGCGATCACCGAGAGATAGTTGTTGTTGCGATCGTCGTCGCCGTTCCGCGCCTCGAATCGGAGCGGCCGCCAGTAGTCGCTTTCGCGACGATCGGGAAAGACAAAGCCGGGTGGCATCACGCCGACGATCACCGCCGTCGCGTCATCAAGCGCCATGGTGCGGCCGAGCACATCCAGATCGGCAGCGAAACGCCGACGCCACAGCAGGTCGCTGATCACGATCGGGTCTTGTTCAGACGCGATGTCCGACTCAACCAGCGTGCGGCCCAGGGCGGCACTGCGGCCGAGCAAGGTGAAGGCACCGCCGGTGACTCGCTGTCCGGTGATGCGCTCGGGTTCGCCAATGCCCAGCAGCGTCGCGGCGGTGCCGCGGTACGCCGCGATGCCCTCAAACGACGTGGCCATCCGCTGCCAATCGAGGTAGTTGGGCGGCGACGGCTCCAATCGCGAGTATCCGCGCGACGCCTGGGTCTGCCATAGCTTGACCAGCCGATCAGGTTGCGCAAACGGCAGCGGCCGCAGCAGCACGTGGTCGGCGATCGAGAAGGTGGTGGTGGTGGCGCCGATGCCGAGCGCGGCGACAAGGATGGCGGTGGCGGTAAAGCCGGGGCTGCGGCGCAGCGATCGCAGCGCGTATCGCAGATCCTGCCGCGTGATGTCGACGTGGACCCGCGCGGCATTTGCGACCGTGTCGAGGAGCGCGCTCGCTAAAAGCACGAAGCGCGCTGGACCGGCGGCCTCGAGTTCGCGCGCGAACACCGCGCACATCTCATCGCCGTACTCGGCTCGGAACGACCTTGGGTAGAGGTGCAACAGCGTGCGGTAGAAGCGCATCAGGCCTTCCTGGGGATGAAGCCGCTGGCCCTGGCCAGCTTGACCAGATCGGTGAGCCGCGAGGCTTCAGCCCGGGCCACCGACTTACCGAAACTGGTGATGCCGTAATAGCGCCGCCGCTCATCGTCCAGCTCCGGTGCCGGGCGTTCGTGTTTCTCCACGATCAGGTCGTCGTCCAGCATCCGCTGGATGGACCGATAGAGCGTGCCGGGGCTCAGCCGGACTTCACCGGAGGTCCGCGTGCTGACTTCCTGGATGATGCCGTAGCCGTGGCGGTCCTCATCGGCCAGGGCCATGAGGATGTGGAACACCGCCGGCGGCAGGGGGATGAGTGATTCCGGCCGAACTGTATCCATAGTGGATATACCTTCCATGGACATAGACGGGGATTGGGCACCAAAAGTTGGCGGGACTAAGGTCCCGCCTCTACTACCTGGCGGGCTTCGACTGGACGGTGACCTTGTTCCCCCGGATCTTGGTTGATTTCAAGGCGGCGATGACGCGGGCGGCCAGCTCGTCGGGAATCTCCACAAGCGAGTAATCGTCGTGGATCTTGATGGCGCCAATGGCGCTCGAGCTGATCTTCGCCTCGCCGGCAATGGCGCCGACCAGGTCGGCGGGGCGGATGCTCTCCTCCTTGCCGACGCTCAGGCGCAGCAATGTCATCGGCCCCGACACGCGCGACCGGGGTGCCCGGTCTTCAAGGGAACGCCGGGGTTCGAAGCCTCCCTTGGCTTCGTAGCCGCGGACCTCTTCGACCTGGGGCGGAGCGGGGGCAACCGGTGCTTTCTCCGACCCGTCGTGGATCATCTTGATGGCCGCGGCGGCGATGTCGAGGATGTCGAACTCTTGCGCGAGCGATTCGACGAACTCCCGTGTTTCGTCGAGGCCGCCCTCGGCGAGCTGCTTCTTCACGGCGTCTTTGGTGGCCTCGAGGCGGCGCTTCCGCAAGTCTGCCTCGGACGGCAGCTTGCCGATTTCGATCTTCTGCTTGGTCAGCCGCTCGACGTACTGGAGGAACCGCTGCTCGCGCGGCGACGCCAGCGTGATCGCCACGCCTTCACGGCCGATGCGGCCCGTGCGCCCGATGCGGTGCACGTACACCTCCGGCGCCGTCGGCAGGTCGAAGTTGATCACATGCGACACGTGCTCGATGTCGAGCCCGCGCGCGGCCACGTCGGTGGCCACGAGGATGTCGGCCTGCTCGCTGCGGAACAGCTGCATCACGCGGTCGCGCTGCTTCTGCACCATGCCGCCGTGCAGCGCCTGCGCGCCGTAGCCATGCGCGTTGAGCGTGTCGGTGAGCTCGTCGACCTCGATCCGCGTGCGGCAGAAGATGATGGCCGACTTCGGGCTCTCGAAATCCAGGATGCGGCTGAGGGCGCTGACCTTCTGGCCCTTGCCAACGATGAAGGCGACCTGGCGGACCTGCGGCAGCTTGCCCGCGGCGCGCTTCTCCTGGGCGATCTGCACGCGCTTGGGCGTCTTGAGGTGCTTGCCCGCGATCGACAGGATGCGCGGCGCGAAGGTGGCGGCAAAAAGCGCCGTCTGCCGCGTCGCCGGCGTCTCGGCCACGATGGCGTCGATGTCTTCGGCGAAGCCCATGTCGAGCATCTCGTCGGCTTCGTCGAGCACGAGCACTTCGATGGCGCCGAGCTCGAGCGTGCGCCGGCGCAGGTGATCGAGCACGCGCCCCGGGGTGCCGACCACGACCTCCGCGCCGCGGCGCAGCGCGCGGATCTGGTGGTCCATCGGCGCGCCGCCGTAGACGGGCACGACGTTCAGGTTCGATCCCTTCGCGTACTTGTGCAGGGCCTCGGCGACCTGCATCGCCAGCTCGCGCGTGGGCACGAGCACGAGGGCGCGGGCCTTGCCGCGATTGGACCTGGCGTCACGCGACAGCCGATCGAGCAGCGGCAGCGCGAACGCCGCCGTCTTGCCGGTGCCGGTTGCGGCCAGGCCGAGCATGTCGCTGCCCGAGAGCAGGACGGGGATGGCCTCGCGTTGAATCGGCGTGGGTTCTTCGTAGCCGAGCGCGGCGACCGCGGCCACGAGCGGCGCGGCCAGTCCGAGCGACGCAAAACCGGTGGCGTCGCCGGCGGAAGGGGTCTTCATGGATTCGATCTCTGTTATCTGCTGAGCCTTGCGGCAGTTATTCGGTCGTGCAGTTGACGCGGAGCCAGTCGGCGTACCCTGGCTCTCCGAGTTCGCTGGCGGCGAGCGCCAGGGTTTGAACGGTCGCGTCAACTTCCGACGCGGTGAACGCCTCGCCGTTGCGTTCGAGGAACATGACGGCGATCGTGAAGCCCGTTCGCTTGTTGCCGTCGACGAACGGGTGGTTCTTCACTACGCCGAACGCGTATGCCGCCGCCAATTCGAAAATCGTGGGCTTGCCGTAGTCGTACAGGTTCACCGGCCGCGCGAGCGCCGAATCGAGAAGACCCTGGTCACGAATTCCAGCCGCTCCGCCGAACTCAGAGAGCAGCCGCTCGTGGGTGGCGAGTACCGCCTCCCGGAGCAACCAGACCGGCGCCTTCACTTCGCGAGTTCGCGCAGGGTGCGGCGATAGCGGTTGATGACGCCTTCAGCGGCGTCCATCTGCTTCTTGAACTCGTCGTTGGACGGACCCACTCGCAGGCTGCCGTCGACGGTTTCAGTCACACAGATGGTGTCGCCCTCGCCGACCTTGAGATGGGCCAGGACTTCTTTCGGGAGGACGACTCCCACGGAATTCCCAATCTTGCGGAGCTTGAGTTCGACGACCACGAACCTATTGTATCAACAAATGTTATAACGCACAATCGGGCGGCACTAAGTGCCGCCCTCCCGGCACTACTCGTTTCGGAGGGCGACGATGGGGTCCACGGTCGTGGCCCGGCGGGCGGGAAGGTAACTGGCCATGAACGCAATCAGCGTGAGAAACAGGGCGACGCCGATGAAGCTGATCGGATCGGTCGGGGTCACGTTGTAGAGCAGGCTCGCGATCACGCGCGTCACCCCGAACGCGCCGACGATGCCGACGATCACGCCGATCATCGCCAGCGTGATGCCCTGCCGGACCACCAGTTGCAGCACGTCGCTTCGCTGCGCGCCGAGCGCGATCCGCACGCCCATCTCCTGCGTCCGCTGCGACACCGAAAACGCCAGCACGCCGTAGACGCCGATGCCGGCGAGGAACAGCGCTGCCGCGCCGAAGATTCCAAACATGAAGCCGAAGAGGCGGAACTGCCAGAAGCCCGATCGGCGCAGGTCCTCCATGGTCCGCACGCTGAAG
>MELE01000206.1 GCA_001768615.1 Acidobacteria bacterium RIFCSPLOWO2_12_FULL_67_14b
ACAGCAGCAGGAAGTCGGTGTGCATGTAGACGATGCCGCCGACCGCCATGAGGAGCGCGGCCACGGAGCCGACGATCGGCCACGGGCTCGGGTCTACGAGGTGAAACGGATGAGTCCTCTCGGTCGTGTCGCTCGCCATCGGCTGCTTGTCCTGCACTTCAGTTGGAATAGGTTTTGGATTCGGGCTTGAATTCGGACTGCGCCACACGCGCCTTGGACTGATCGTCGCTCTTGAAGAAGGTGTAGGAGAGCGTGATCGTCCCGATGTCGCGCGCGTGGACGTCCTTGGTGATTTCGGGATCGACGAAGAAGGTGACCGGCATGCGCACCGTTTCGCCCGGCGCCAGCACCTGCTCGGTGAAGCAGAAGCACTGGATCTTGTTGAAATAAGGCGCCGCGCGATCCGGCTGCACGTTGAAGGTGGCGGTGCCGACGAGCGGGAGATCGGAGGTGTTTTTCGCCTCGTAATAAGCGAGCGTTTCCTCGCCGACGCGCACGCTCATCTGCGGCTCGGCGGCGCGAAAGCCCCAGGACAGCCCGCGGGCGACGTTGGCATCGAAGCGCACGGTGAACATCGCCTCTCCGGTCGCGCCGCTCGCCTTTTCGGCCATGCGCGGGGTGCCGCCGTAGCCCGTGACTTTGCAGAACAACCTGTAGAGCGGCTCCGATACCGCGACGAGACCCGTCATGCCCACGACCACGGCGACGGACGCTGCCGCGGTGATGCGTATGTTGCGGGCGCGGTTGGTCATCGATTCGCCCGCCTACTCCGCGGGCTGGGTGGTGATATTGGGCAGAATCTCGTGGGTGTGGAACGGCGCCGGGGACTCGACGGTCCATTCGAGCGTCGTCGCACCCTCGCCCCACGGGTTGGCAGGCGCCCGCTCGCCCGCGGTCAAGGTGCGGTACAGGAGGTAGATGAAGAGGAGCGTGCCCACGAGAGTGATCGCGGCGCCGACCGAGGACACCAGGTTCCAGCCGGCATAGGCGTCGGGATAATCGGCGATGCGGCGCGGCATGCCGGCGAGGCCCAGGAAGTGCTGCGGGAAGAACAACACGTTCACGCCCACGAAGGTGATCCAGAACTGCCACTGGCCGAGACGCTCGTCGTACATGCGCCCGCACATCTTGGGCAGCCAGTAGTACATGCCGGTGAAGATCGCGAACACGGCGGCAACCGAGAGTACGTAGTGGAAGTGCGCGATCACGAAATAGGCGCGCGTCTCGACGTTGAAGCCCACCGTGAACATGTGGTGCGCCCACACGACAAAGCCGATGAACCCGATCGCCACCATGGCGTAAGCCATGCCGAGATAGCCGAACACCGGCTTCTTGGAAAACGTCGAGACCACTTGGCTGATGATGCCGAAGGCCGGAATGATCATGATGTAGACTTCGGGATGGCCGAAGAACCAGAACAGGTGCTGCCAGAAGATCGGGTCGCCGCCGCCCTGAGGGGCGAAGAACGAGGTGCCGAAATTGCGGTCCGTCAACAACATGGTGAGCGCGCCCGCGAGCACCGGCAGGGCCAGCAGCAGCAGGAACGCCGTCACCAGGATCGCCCACACGAACAGCGGCATGCGGTGAAAGGTCATGCCGGGGGCGCGCATGTTGAAAATGGTGGTGATGAAGTTGATCGCGCCCAGGATTGAGGCGGCGCCCGCGACGTGGAGCGAAAGAATGGCGAAATCGACGGCCATGCCGGGATGGAAGACCGCGTTCGACAGCGGCGGATAGACGGTCCAGCCCGTCCCCGCGCCGGTACCGACGAGGGTCGAGGTCGCAACCAGGCAGAGGCCCACGAGCGTCAGCCAGAAGCTGATGTTGTTCATGCGCGGAAAAGCCATGTCGGGCGTTCCGATCATCAGCGGCACGAACCAGTTCCCGAAGCCGCCGATCAGCGACGGCATGACGACGAAGAACACCATGATCAGGCCGTGCGCCGTGACCAGGACGTTGTAGAACTGTTGATCGTGGATGAGCTGCATGCCGGGATAGGCGAGCTCGGCGCGCAGCATCATCGAGAACGCGACACCCACCAGCGAGGCGACGAACGCCAGCACGATGTACATCGTGCCGATGTCCTTGTGGTTGGTCGAGTAGGCCCAGCGCCGCCAGCCGGTCGGATGGTGGGCATGGGCGCCGTGATCGTGTCCATGGGCATGCGCGTGCGCTTCAGCCATGATTCAATTCCTTCCGTACTTCAGCGCGTGCCGGCATCGACGACTTTGAGGGGCTCGTCGGCTTTCGCGAACTTTTTCCTCGCCTGCTCGACCCAGGCCTGAAAATCCTGCTTACTCACGACGTCCACGGCGATCGGCATGAAGGCGTGATTGACTCCGCAGAGCTCGGAGCATTGGCCGTAATAGGTTCCGATATTCTTCGAGTCGATTTTGACCCAGGCTTCGTTGAGGCGGCCCGGCACGGTATCCATCTTCACGCCGAACGACGGCACCGCCCAATTATGGATGACGTCGTCCGAGGTCAACACCAGCCTGATCTCGGTATCGGCCGGTAGCACGACACGGTTGTCGACCTCGAGCAGGCGGAGCTGTCCTGGCTTGAGCTGATCTTCGGGAACGAGGTTCGAATCGAAGGTAAATCCGTCGTGGTCGGGATACTCGTAGGACCAGTACCACTGGTGGCTGACGACCTTGAGCGTCATCGCCGGATTCTTCGCCTTGTCCATGAAGAACAGAAGCTTCATGGAGGGCACCGCAATGACCAGCAAGATAAGAACGGGAACAACGGTCCAGGCGATTTCGAGCGCGGTATTGTGCGTGGTGCGTGTCGGGACCGGGTTGGCCTTGGCGTTGAACTTGACGATGATCCACAGCATGAGCCCGAGGACGAGCAGCACGATTGCCACCTCGATCCACAGGATCAGATTGTGGAAGTCGACGATGTCCTGCATGACCGGCGTGGCCGCGTCGCGGAAATACATCTGCCAGGGAACCGGCGCGCCAGTTGACGCGGCGAGGGCGTCGAGCCCGAATGTAGCTGTGCCCACGAGAACAAGACAAAACAGGATCCACCGGGATTTGGTCATGCACCACCGTATCGAAAATGACCGCGAAGGTGCCCCCTCATACCCGATCTCACCTGAGGCGTAAAGCCGTGGTGGGCTCCTTTCAGGTCCAAGATTTCGGCGGATTTCCGGGGGAAATTTAGAACCATTCGCAAACTACGGCGAAGATGTGCCGGAAGGTTGCAGGTGCGCCTCAAGCAGTCTAAATAGCGCGTCAATGACGCCGGGATCGAAGGCGATTGTTTTTCTGATCGTGCTATCGCTGGCGGCGCTCGGCATGTATGTGGCGACACTCCTCAAGTACGGCTAGCGCGATCACCTCGATAGTCGCCCAATGTCGCTGATCCAAGCATTACCGCATCTCAATGCGGTCCTGAACGCCGTTGCGGCGACGTTTCTCGCAGCGGGATTCTATTTCATTCGCAGGGGCGAGATTCTCCGCCACCGCAAGATGATGATCACAGCCGCCGTGATCTCGGCCATATTCCTGGTCAGCTACCTTGCGCACCGCGCGAACGCGCCGATTTTCGAGTTTCGCGGTCAAGGCGCCGTGCGGCCGCTCTATTACGGGCTGTTGATCAGCCACGTCGCGCTTTCGGTGGCGATCGTGCCGCTGGTGGCTCTCACGCTATGGCGCGCGCTCGCCAGCCGCTTTGATCGGCACCGGCGCATCGCGCGCTGGACGTGGCCGGCCTGGATGTACGTCTCGATCTCGGGAATTTTTGTCTATCTGATGCTCTATCAGATGTATCCGTCATGAACGAAACGATGCACCCCACGGTGCTGCCGCGAGGGGCTCATCACACCATCCTGCGGGGATGGGCCATCCTGGCCGTTGCGGCGCTGGCGCTCGCCGGCGTGGCGTTGATCGTACCGGCGCTCTCGAAGATGCCCGGCCTCGATACGGCAGTGGACTGGCCGGCTGAGTTCTTCCAGAAAGGGCTCGTCGCGCACGTGGCACTTTCATTCATCGTATGGTTCCTGGCTGTCGCGGCGCTGATCGCGTTGACCGCGCTCCGGTTCCCCGATCGACGCGACCCGGCGCTCCCGGGCTGCGTGGGCTTGGCGCTCGCCACGGCGGGCACGCTTGCGATCGCGGCAGCGCCGTTCCTGGGGGGCGAGCCGTCGCTCAACAATTATGTGCCGACCATCGTCCATCCCGTGTACTTCGCGGGCCTGGCGCTGGTCGCGGTGGGCGTCCTGATTCCCGTCGTCCAGATGCTGCTGCGCTTGGAAGCTCCGAGCATGGAGGCGCGAAGCCAACGGCCGGGGCTTTTGGCGCTCGGGCTTCTATATGTCGCCGCGCTGGTGGCCGTGGGAATCGCCGCGCAGCAGTTGGGGGAGCCGCCGCTCGACTTCGACACGATCGAGCGGCTGTTCTGGGGCGGCGGTCATCTCCTGCAGTTCGCCAATGTGGCGCTGCTGCTGGTGGCGCTCGACCGGCTCGGGCGCATGGCCCTAGGCGGTGGCCCGCCGATGGGCGATTCGCTCACCGCGTGGGCTGCGGCGTTACTGTTTCTCGCGGGCGCGGGCGGACTCGCCATTTATGGCGCGACGGAGATCCGCAGCGACGCGCACCTCACAGCCTTTACCGATCTGCAGTACGCGTTGGCGCTGCCGGTGCTCATTGCGGCCTGGGGCACCTTCACGCAACGACGGCGCTGGCGTGCCGCACGCGGACGCATCGCGGTCGTCAGCCTGATCGCGGCGGCGCTCGTGTTCCTAATCGGTTGCGCGCTCGGGCTGTTCGTCGATGGCGCCGACACGCGCACGCCGGCGCATTACCACGGCGTGATCGGCGGCATCAATATCGCGTTCTACGGCCTCTTCTATCTTCAGTTCCTGCCGGCGCTCGGACGAGCCGTCGCCCAGCAAAGGCTGGCGCTTGCGCAGATCATCGTGTATGCCGTCGGTCAAACACTGTTCGTCGCGGGGCTGTTCCTCGCTGGCGGCATGGGCGCCGCGCGCAAGAGCATGGGCGCGGGCCTTGAGATCGAGGGGCTCGCTGTCTGGATCGCGCTCGCATTGCGCGACTTTGGCCTTGCACTGGCAGTGCTGGCGAGCGCCGCCTTCGTGGTTCTGGCGCTGATCGCGCTCCT
>MELE01000207.1:0-14000 GCA_001768615.1 Acidobacteria bacterium RIFCSPLOWO2_12_FULL_67_14b
GTCCGAGACGATCAGCCGGGCGACGGGCCTGGGGTATCAGAAGCCATCCGCCATCTTGGCCCCGCGCACGGCGCGGATTGGCTTCCGCTTCCTCTGGTAAGAGATGACGGCGCCCGGGTGCAGCGACCCTGCACCCGGGAGCGCCGCAACGAGCGACTCCTGTGGGGGAGTCCTGTTGCGGGAGGACCAGAACCAACGCCTGGGCCTCCCGCTTTTTTTGTGTCACGGGATCACACGTCGTGGCGGCGGGAGTATCATGCAGTCCACCGTGATGCGACGCGCCCCTCTCGAACGTCTCTCCATCCGCGCCGCCCTGGCCGTCGGCATCGCGGTCACCCTCGGGCTGTGGCTCTTTACCGGCTACACGTTTACTCGGCGCATCGACGAGGTTGAGCGCCGATCGACGGAGGTCGCCGCGCGCTACACCAGGGCACAGGAGCTGCTCTCGGACGTTCGCACGCAAGTCATGCTGAGCTCGGTCCGCGTCCGCGACGCGTTGCTCAATCCCGAGGCCGCATCGCTCGACGGCTACCGGAATCAGATCCACGACATTCAACGCCAGATCGCCCGCGCGCTCGACGACTACCAGCCGGTGCTCGGGTCGGCGTTCGAGCAGGCTCAGGTGGCGCGGATGCGCGGGGAGGTGGACGACTTCAATCGCACCAGCCTGGCCGTGCTCACCGATGCGCGCATGCCGTCGGCCGCCTCGGCCCGCGACCTGCTCAATCGCCACATCGTCCCGAGGCGCGAGGCGGCCATCAAGATCTCCGAGGACATCCAGACGCTCAACCGCCTGGCCTTCGTTCGGCAGCAGGCCGACATCGTCGAGATCCATCGAACGGCGGAGCGCCAGAGCTGGCAACGGCTGGGGCTGGCCCTGGCGACGAGCCTCGGCGTGCTGCTGATTGCGGCCACGTATTCCGCCCGCCTCGAACGCCGGCTCCGCGCGCAAATGGAACACGACGCGCTCATCTCGCAGGAATTGCACGAGGCCACGGTGAAGCTGATCGGTGCACAGGAGGATGAACGGCGCACGATCGCGCGCGAGCTGCACGACGAGGTCGGCCAGGTCCTGACCGCGCTCAACGTCGAATTGAGCCTCGCGCAACGGAACATGGAGAGCAACGGCCTGTCGGCGGAGCCGCTGGTGGAAGCGCAGGGGCTCGCGGAGAGCGCGCTCGACACGATCCGGGACGTGACGCAACTGCTGCGTCCCGCCGCGCTCGACGACCTCGGCCTGCCAGCCGCGATCGACGCGGCGTTGCGCGGCCTCGCCAGGCGTCACGACATCACGGTGGAGTTGTCGCAGGTCGGGATGGCCGATCGGCTGTCGCCCGAAACCGAGGTCACCGCCTATCGCATCGTCCAGGAGGCGCTGACCAACGTGGCCCGGCACGCGCGCGCCACCCGGTGCCGCGTCCGCCTGCTGCGGCTGCCGTCCGCGCTCAAGGTCGAAGTCGAGGACGATGGCGCGGGGTTCGCGTCCGATGAGGGTGCGACGACCACCGGCGGCTACGGGTTGATCGGTATGCGCGAGCGGGCGGCGATGCTGGGCGGCAGCCTGCAGATCGACAGCGCGCCGGGACTCGGCACGCGACTGATTGTCGAGCTGCCGGCCGGGGTCTTGCTTGGCTAAGCTGCGTCTCCTCCTCGGAGACGATCACACGCTCGTGCGGCAGGGGTTGCGGAAGATCCTCGAAGAGCGGCCGGAGTGGGAGGTGGTGGCCGAAGTCGGCGACGGCCGCGAGGCGATTCGGAAGGCCGTGGCGCTGCGTCCCGACGTTGCCGTGCTCGACGTCGGCATGCCGTTGCTGAACGGCATCGACGCGACACAGCAGATCGTGCGCAAGGTCCCCGAGACGCGGGTCCTGATGCTCAGCATGCACTCCGACGAGGCGTACGTGACCCGGGCCTTGCAGGCGGGGGCCACCGGCTACATGCTGAAGGACTCCGCGGGTAAGGACCTGTTGAAAGGGGTTGCCGCCGTCGCCGCCGGCCAGTCGTACTTCAGCCCGGCGGTCGCGCGCCTGATGCTCGACGACTACGTTCGCCGCGTCGCCGGCAGCGGTGTGGCGGACCGCTACGAGACCTTGTCGGAACGCGAGCGCGAGATCTTCCAATTGGTCGCCGAGGGCCGGACCAACAAGGAAGTGGCCGAGCTCCTCCAGATCAGTCCGGCGACGGTCGAAACGCACCGCGCCCGCATCCTCCAGAAACTCGACATCCACAACACCGCGGAGCTCGTACTCTACGCCGTCCGCAAGGGCGTGATTTCGTAGGCCGGGCGTTTTATGATTCCCCCATGACGATACGGACATTGCTCCCGGGTGTGCTCGCGGTCACCCTGGTCGCCGGCACCCCAGGCGTGGCGCGGGCGCAGCAGGACGCCGCGAACATCGGCGCCAGGCTGATCAGCGATGCGGCGGTGAAGGCCGCGGTCGAGGCGATCCGCGCGGCTGAAGCGCAGACCATCGAAGACCAGGTGCGCATCTGCGAAGTCGAGGCGCCGCCCTTCAAGGAGGCGAAGCGCGCCGAGGTCTACGCCCGGATGTTCCGCGAGGCGGGGCTGCAGAACGTCCGCATCGACAAGGAAGGCAACGTACTGGGCGATCGTCCCGGGTCGCAGCCGCGGCCGCGGCTGGTGTTTAGCGCGCATCTCGACACGGTGTTTCCCGAAGGCACCGACGTCGGCGTGAAGCGCGACGGCGCAATCCTGCGCGGGCCCGGCATCGGCGACGACTGCCGCGGCCTCGCGGTGGTACTCGCCGTGATCCGCGCGATGAACCAGGCCAAGGTGCAGACGCCGGGGCCGATTACGTTCGTCGGCACCGTGGGCGAAGAAGGCCTCGGCGATCTGCGCGGCGTGAAGTACCTCTTCAACGAGGGCCTGAAGGGGCAGATCGATCGCTTCGTCTCGATCGACGGCACTGGCCTCGGCATCACGCACGTCGCCGTCGGCAGCCTGCGCTACCGCGTCACGTTCAAGGGGCCCGGTGGCCACAGCTATGGCGCGTTCGGGTTGTCGAACCCGATGCACGCCCTCGGCCGCGCCGTCGCGACGATCGCGCAATTCGAGGTGCCAACGGATCCGAAGACGACCTTCAACGTCGGCCGCATGGGCGGCGGCACGTCGGTGAATGCCATTCCGTTCGACGCGTGGTTCGAGATGGACATGCGGTCCGCGAGCCCGTCGGCGCTCGAGGCGCTCGACACCAAGTTCAAGCGGGCCGTGGATGACGCGGTGCGGGACGAGGATGCGCGGTGGAAGAAGAGCGTGCTGTCCGTGGACAAGGCCCTCGTCGGCACCCGGCCGGCGGGTCAGACGCCGGCGAACTCGCCGATCGTGCAGGCCGCCGTGTCGGTCACGCGCGCGCTCGGGTTCCCGGTCACGCTCGATGAGGGATCGACCGATTCGAACATCGCGATGAGCCTCGGCATTCCCGCCATCACGATCGACGGCGGCGGGCGCGGCACGGGATCGCACGCGCTCGATGAGGCGTTCGATCCGACGAACTCGTGGATGGGCTCGCAGCGGGCGTTGCTGATCGCGATCGCCCTGGCGCAGCAGTGACGCGCAAAGCCGGAGATGACACAGATGGTCTAGCCCTGGTCTAGATCATCTGTGTCCTCTGCGGCTGCGCGTCCCTGAGTTCCCGGAACCGTGCCAACTCGGTGGCCCGCTGGATGCGCATCGCGCGGTCGGCGGCGAACAACCAGGCGATGAACGCGGCGTGCGGCACGGCCATCACCCCCATCTCGATCGCGACCGGGCCCGGCAACCACACAGCCAGGTAGTTCACGATGGTTGCCAGAAAGAAAACCGGGACGAATAACGGATGCCCGCCCGCGCCCGGAACCGCGCTCAAGCTGATCGCGACGCGTTCCCATGACGGGGTGTCAGCCATCCCACGGCCGGGTTGCCCCTGTTCCTCGTAGAAGACCTGCAGGTAACGGCCGATCCGCTCTGCGCCAAAGTGTAAAGGCCGGATCGCCTCGAAGGTGACGGCCAGCATCAGGAGTGGAATGGCCGCGGCTACGGGAAAAGGCAGCAACACCAGCACGGCCGTCAGGAGCGCTGCCCACAGTCCCAGGCCGGCAACGGCAAGGACGGGCCTGAGGCTCCCACGGGCCGCGATGGTCTTTCGAAGGACGAGGTACTCGGCAGATGAGGGCCGATCCATTAGGGGGTTCAGTTTATCCCCAAAACCCATAAACCCTATTGATTCTTAAAGATACTGTGGCTACAATGCCCGCAAGTTATTGATGGCGAAGTCAGGACGCTTCACACAACTCGTAGTGTGCACGGCGATTGTGGCCTCGGCGTACGTTGCCGTGCCGGCATCGTCGTTCGCTCAAACCGCGGCGGCCGCGGCTCCGGCGAAAGCCCAGGCGACCCCGGCGCGAGCCACCACCAAGAAGAAAGCCTATTCACCGGTCAGCGCGCGCACCCGTCGGGCCAACCTGGCGCGCGCCCGGGCGGCGGCCCGGGCCCGCGAGCTGAAGGAGCTGCAGACGCCGCGCTTCCGCGTCGACGCGCTCGGCCATGAAGTGCCGGACGTGCGCGCCGAAGCCGCCATCATCTACAACCCCGAGAACGGCGAAGTGCTCTGGGAGGATCACGCGCAGGATCAGCGGTCCATTGCCAGCATCACGAAGGTGATGACCGCGCTCGTGTTCCTCGAAAGCGGCGCCGCGCTGTCGATGCCGGTGACGGTGCAGCGGTCGGACGTCTCGCGCGCCTCGACCACGTACCTGCGCACCGGGTTCAAGCTCACCGCCGACGACCTGCTGAACCTGTTGCTCGTGGGATCGGACAACGCCGCGGCCCGCGCGCTGGCGCGCATTTCGCCCTTCGGCAGCGACGGCTTCATCGAGAAGATGAACGAGAAGGCGCGCGTGATGGGTCTCCAGAGCACGCACTACGCCGATCCGTCGGGACTGCTCGCCGAGAACGTCTCGTCGGCCTACGACCTGGCGCGCCTGATCTCCTACGCCTCGGCGGACGAGCGCGTGAGCGGGATCATGCGGAAGACCTCGTTCACCACGCACGCCGGCAAGCGCACGATCAGCGCAAACAGCACGAACCAGCTGGTCAAGACCGGCGACATCGACGTGCTGGCGGGGAAAACCGGCTTCATCAGCCGCTCGGGTTACTGCCTGGCGACGCTGCTCCGGCTCCCGCAGACGGGCCAGCAGGTCGCGGTGGTGGTGCTCGGCGCCAAGTCCAACGCGAGCCGTTTCTGGGAAACGCGCCACCTGTTCAACTGGATGAGCGCGCGCACGAAAGCCCTCCTCGAAGGCGATCAGCAAGTTCAAGAGGACGAATAAGCTTTCCTTCTGTCCTCCTGTTTGTTCTCTCCCGTTCTCCGGTTATTTCTCCTGATCGATCTTTCGCATTACTGCGGCATCCAACGGTAAGGTCGCGATCGCATCCGCATACGGCAGCAGCGGCCGCGTCGAGCGCCGGGCGTCGAGCGCCTTGATGTAGCGGCTGCACACCTGGCAGATCATCACGCGATACGCGCCGTCCGAGGTGGCCATCGACGTGATCGTCTTGCGGTCGTCGTTGCCGCAGTACGGGCACGCAATCGGGTCGAACGGCCACCGCGCGTGGCACCGCCCGCACACCAGCTGCCGCTCGCCGCTCGACGTGATCACCGAAAAGTCCGGTTCCGCCGCGCACATCGGGCACTGCCGCCGCCGCCAGGTGTCGAGGCTGACGCGTTGCTGCAGGACTTCGACGGTGCGTTGCAGGTACGGGCGCGCGGCCCAGCTCAGAACTTCGTCCAGCATGTCGATCGGGGGCAACGTGCCCCCCTCGAACCACAGGCGCAACGTGGCGGGGAGCTGGGGGCTCCGCCCGACGCCGTGCAGCGCGCCGGCGGTGTCCGCATCGACGGCGTCGTGGCGGCGGAGCACGTCCGTGATCTGCCGGATCAGGAGCCGGACGTCGTTCCATTCGAACGCGATCTGGTCGAACTCGAGCAGCGGTGTCCCGCCGGCCAGGCGCGAGGCGAGGACGTCGGCGGTCGCCTCGATCCATGGCGTGCTGAGACGCCCCTGGACCCGCCGCACCGCTTCGATCAACCCGATCTGCAGCGCCGCTGCCGGCGCCAGCTCGGGCTGCCGTTCGGCCAGCGCTTTCAGTTCGGCGATGTCGCGCGGAAGCTGTCGCGATCCGCTCGCGGGTGGGCCCGTCACGCTGGGATCATACAGCGATAAGCTAGACGCGATGCCTCGCGATACGGCGAAGACGACGCGTGCGAAGCCGTCGAGGAAGGCGGCGGGCCTCCGCATTCTCATGGTCGCCTCCGAGGCGCAGCCGTTTTCGAAAACCGGCGGGCTGGCGGATGTGGCCACGGCGCTGCCCAAGGCGCTGGGCCGCCTGGGTCACGACGTCACCGTCGTGACGCCGCGCTATCGCGGCATCGCCCCCGGTGCGCCGGCCGGCGAGTGTGCCGTCGAAGTGGCGGCGCGCGAGCTCCGCGGCGAGTTCCACGAGGTGCCGCTGGGCCCGGGCGCGCGCGTGATCCTCCTGGGCTGCCCGCTCCTCTACGACCGGCCGGGGATCTATGGCGAGGGCGGCCGGGACTACGCCGACAACGCCGTCCGCTACGCCTTCCTGTCGGCCGCCGCGATTGAGTATGCGTCGCAGCGCGCCGAGCCCTTCGACATCCTGCACTCGCACGACTGGCAGGGCGGGCTCCTTCCGATCTACGCGCGCCGGCTCTCCGGCACGGTCAGGCCGGGCACCGTGTTCACGATTCATAACCTGGCGTACCAGGGCGTGTTCGACAAGGCCTGGGTCACGCGGTTAGGCCTCGAGTGGAAGGACTTCACGATCGGCGGCTTCGAGTTCTACGACCGCGTGAGCTTCCTCAAGGCCGGTATCAACTTCGCCGAGGCGATCACCACGGTGAGTCCGACCTATGCGGAGGAGATTCAGCGGGCCGGCGACGGCTCCGGCCTCGAGGGCGTGGTCCGCGCCCGCCGGGGCGCGCTCACCGGCATCCTCAACGGCATCGATACCGACGAGTGGAACCCGGCCGCCGATTCGTGCCTGCCGACGGCGTTCGATGCGAACCACCTGGAGGGCAAGGCCGCCGCGAAGGCGGCGCTGCTCGAGCTGTTCGGTTTTCCGCTAAACGACGAGACGGGGGCAAGGCCGATCGTCGGGATGGTCTCGCGGATGGTCGATCAGAAGGGGCTCGACTTGATCGCGGCCGTCGCCGCCGACCTGGCGTCGCTGGCCGCGACCTTCGTGGTGGTCGGCACCGGCGAGGCGAAGTACCAGGGCATGTGGACGCGCCTGGCGCAGGCGCGTCCGGATCGCGTGGGCGTGTTCATCGGCTTCGACGAGCGCCGCGCGCACCTGGTCGAAGCCGGCGCCGACATTTTCCTGATGCCGTCGCGCTTCGAGCCGTGCGGTCTCAACCAGATGTACAGCATGCGCTACGGCACCGTGCCCGTCGTGCGGGCGGTCGGCGGCCTCGTCGATACCGTACGCCCCTACAACCCGCGTAACGGCCAGGGCACGGGCTTTCTCTTCTCGGAGTACGAGCCTGCGGCGATGCTCGACGCGCTCGGCCGGGCGCTCGCCGCGTTCGGCAACAAGAAGATCTGGACGCGGCTCCAGAAAAATGGCATGCGCGCCGATTTCTCGTGGGACCGCTCGGCGGCCGAGTATGTCAAGATGTACCGGCGCATCAAGCGACGGCATCTTAGGGATAGAGGATTGCATGGCATCTGAGAAGATCAAGACGTTGACGGACGCGGATTTCGGAGATTCGGTGAAGAACGGTGTCGTGCTCGTGGATTTCTGGGCGACGTGGTGCGCGCCCTGCCGCCGCCTGGCCCCCACCGTGGATCAGCTGGCCGAGGAGTACAACGGCCGCATCACCGTGGCCAAGGTCGACATTGATGAGAACCCGATGACGCCCGGCAAGTTCATGGTGCGCGGGATCCCGACGTTGCTCCTGTTCAAGGACGGCGCGCTGAAAGAAACCGTCGTCGGGCTCGAGACCAAGGACAAGCTCGCGCAGTTGATCGACAAGCACCTGTAGGCGGCGCGCATGAGCTCCGATCGCCAGGTCATCATCATCGGTTCCGGCCCGGCGGGCCTGACCGCCGCCCTGTACGCCGCGCGCGCCAACCTCAAGCCCTTGGTGATCGAGGGCATCGAAGCCGGCGGTCAGCTCATGCTCACGACGATGGTCGAGAACTGGCCGGGTTATCGCGACGGCATCATGGGGCCCGACCTCATGACGGAGCTGCGGGCGCAAGCGGAACGCTTTGGCGCGGAGATCATCCAGGGGGATGTGACCGCCGTCGAGTTGTCGAAGCGGCCCTTCACCGTCTCGCTCGGCAAGACGCAGTACCTCGCGCAAACCCTGATCGTCGCCACCGGGGCGTCGGCCAAGTGGCTCGACCTGGGCGTCGACAAGAAGCTGTCGGGCCGTGGCGTGTCCACCTGCGCCACCTGTGATGGGTTCTTCTTCAAGGGCCGCCCGGTTGCCGTGATCGGCGGCGGCGACACCGCCATGGAAGAGGCGATCTACCTGTCGAAGCTGGCCACCTCCGTCACGGTGATTCACCGGCGCGATTTGCTGCGCGCCTCGAAGGTGATGCAGGACAAAGCCCTGTCCATACCGAACATCTCGTTTATCTGGAACACCGAGGTGGTCGACATCAAGGACGTCGACAAGGGCGAAGTCACCTCGCTCGTGCTGCGGAACATCCAGACCGGCGAGCGCAGCGAGCTGGCCGTGGACGGAGTGTTCATCGGCATCGGCCACGTGCCGAATACCGCGCTCTTCAGCGGCCAGCTGGCGATGCACGACAACGGCTACCTGAAGACCCACGACGGATCGCGCACCAGCGTGTCGGGCGTATTTGCCGCCGGCGACGTGCAGGATCACGTGTATCGCCAGGCCGTGACCGCGGCCGGCTCCGGCTGCATGGCGGCGATCGACGCCGAACGTTTCCTCTCGGGCACGCTCCACGAGAGCTCGGCGCTGCACGGCGCGCCGGCCTAATCGATCCAGCCTCCGCCAAGCAACTCATCGCCGTCGTAAAAGACCACGGCCTGTCCGGGCGTCACGGCCGTCTGGGGCGCGTCGAACTCCACTTCGGCGCGCCCGTCGCCGGTGGCGCGCACCCTCGCGGGCGCCGCGTCATGGCGATGGCGAATCTGCGCCGACACCGTTCGCCAATCCAGTGCCGCCGCGCCGCTGACCCAATTCACCTCGGACGCCGTCAGGTGCGTGCGGCCCAGGGCGTCGCGCGGGCCGACGACGACCTGCGCGGTGTCCGGCTTGATCGCCAGCACGTACAGCGGCTCGCTCGACGATAGCCCCAGCCCTTTGCGCTGGCCGATCGTGAAGCGGTGCACGCCGCCGTGCGTGCCGAGCACGCGGCCCTCGGCGCTGATCACCGTGCCGCCGCGTGTCGCCTCGGGCGCCTGGCGCTCGACAAACGCCGCGTAGTCGCCGTCGGGGACGAAGCAGATCTCCTGGCTGTCGGGCTTCGACGCCACCCGCAGGTTCAGCCGGTGCGCGTGGGCACGCACCGTGTTCTTGTCGAGGTGCCCGACCGGGAACGCCGCGCGCGCCAGCTGCGCCTGCGTCAACGAGAACAGGAAGTATGTCTGGTCCTTCGAGGTGTCGGCGCCGCGATGCAGGTGGTAGCGGCCGTCCGCATCCCGTTCGATGCGCGCGTAGTGGCCGGTCGCCAGCTGCTCAGCGTCGTAGGCCGTGGCGCGATCGAGCAGCTCCGCGAACTTGAGGTCGCTGTTGCAATGCGAGCAGGGGATGGGCGTCCGCCCCGCCACGTACTCGCGCACGAAGTTCGACACGACGTGCTCGCCGAACTGCGACTCGAAGTTGACGATGTAGTGAGGGATGCCGAGGGTGGCGGCGACCCGCCGCGCGTCGTAGAGGTCATCGATGGTGCAGCAGGTGCCCCAGCGCTGCGTACCGTCGTCGTCCGCCCTGGTCGCCTGCCCTGAGCGAGCGACGGCATTGTCGCCGTCGCGAGTCGAAGGGTAGAGCTGCATCGACACACCGATGACGTCATGACCCTGCTCGGCGAGCAGGGCCGCGGCCACGGACGAATCCACGCCGCCGGACATCGCGACGACTATGCGCATCTCACAAGAATTCAGCCACGGAAACACGGAAGCACGGAAGACATATTTTCAAAGCCAATCGAATAGAAAAGTAGATTCCGTGCTTCCGTGGCTTGTTTGTTATTTTCGACCACCCACGGTGGTCAGGCTCCGCAGCTTCTCCACCAGCGGCGGCAGCGTCTCGATGACGCGGTCGATTTCTGCGTCGGTGTTCGACGCGCCGAGGCTGAAGCGGATCGAGCCCAGCGTGCGGACGTGGGGCAGGCCCATCGCCTTCAGCACGTGCGACGGTTCCAGCGTGCCCGACGAACATGCGGATCCGGAGGAGACCGCAATGCCGGCCAGGTCGAGGCCGATCAGCAACGACTCGGACTCGACCCGCTCGATGCTGATGTTCGACGTGTTGGGCACGCGCGGGCCGGCGGCGCCGTTGCGCTCCGCGCCGGCGACGCCCGCCAGCACGCCCGCTTCGAGCCGATCGCGCAGAGCGGCCAGCCGCGCGCCTTCCGCGGCCAGCTTGCGTCCGGCCACGTCGGCGGCCACGCCCAGGCCGGCGAGCGCGGGCACGTTCTCGGTGCCGGCCCGGCGGTTGCGCTCCTGCTTGCCGCCGGTCATCGGCGGCACGAGCCGCACGCCGCGGCGGATCCAGAGCGCCCCGGTTCCCTTCGGACCGTAGAACTTGTGGCCCGCGATCGACAACAGGTCGACGCCGAGCGCGCGCACGTCCACCGGCACCTTGCCCGCCGTTTGCACGGCGTCGGTGTGCACGAGCGCGCCGTGCTCGTGCGCGATCGCCGCCAGCTCGGCCACCGGCTGCATGGTGCCGATCTCGTTGTTCGCGTGCATCACCGACACGAGCGCGGTGTCGTCGGTAATCGCTTCGCGCAGGCGATCGGGCGAGACGATGCCCGAGGCGTCCACGGGCAAGGTCGTCACGCGCCATCCCCGCCTGCCGAGGGCCTTCATCGTGTTGAGCACCGCTTCGTGTTCGATTGCGGTGGTGATCAGATGCTTGCGCCCCGTGGGCTCGAGCGCGTCGGCCGCGCCGCGAATCGCGATGTTGTCGCTCTCGGTGCCGCCGCAGGTGAAGACGATTTCCGACGGGTCGGCGCCGAGCAGCGCCGCGACCGCCCCCCGCGCTTCGTCCAGCGCGGCTTTGGCCTGTTGACCGAAATAATGCACGCTGGAGGCGTTGCCCCAGACCTCGCGCATGGCCTGGGCGACCCGGTCGGCGACCAGGGGGTCCATCGGCGTCGTGGCGTTATGGTCCAGATAGATGCGCATTTGGGGCCAAAGCCGACTGTAGCATTCCTGCTAACTCTCAGCAATAAAAGGACTAGACAACGCTTTACGGGGGCTTCTATACTGGCTGGACTTCAAGGCTCGAAGCCCACTCCCCGGGTTTCAAAATTTGGCACCCTCGAGCGGATTTTCCAGTAGAGGGGGAGGTTTTCAGCGATGTGGAAGCGTGATGAGTCGGTCAAACCGGCCACGCCACCGGCACCACCAGGTCCGGCGGCTGCGCCCTCGACGTCTGCTGCCGCCGCGTCGGCGACGGGCGAGCCGCGTGCCCATGTTTCGATTGGGAGGGACAACGTGAATATCGGGAAGTCAGTCATCATCAAGGGCGAGCTCAGTGGCAGCGAGGATCTGACCATCGAGGGACACGTCGAAGGCCGGATCGACCTCAAAGACAATGTGCTCACCATCGGCCCGAACGGGAAGATCAAGGCCGAGGTGTTCGCCAAAGCGGTGATTGTCCTGGGCGAGGTGACGGGCAACGTCACCGCGTCGGAGAAGGTCGACATTCGGGACAACGGCTCGGTGGACGGCGACATCGCGTCGCCCCGCGTGGCCATCGCCGAGGGCGCGCACTTCCGCGGCAGCGTCGACATGCAGCGCTCGGGGGCGAAGCCGGCCGCCGCCAAGCCGGCGACGCCGGGCGCGCCGGCGACTCAGCAATCGCAGCAGCAGGGGGGGCAGCAACCTCAGGGACAGCGCGTCGGAGCGTAACTTACGAAGGCAGAAGGCAGAAGCCTTAGCAACGAAGACTTCACATGGCCGACGCCACACGTTCGCTGACCGACTTGTTCGGCATGCTTGGCCCGAGACGGGTGGCCGACGGCGGTAGCGTTGCGGATTCGGCGGCCCCCATCTCGGACGCCGCCTATCCCAGCAAGGCGCTCCACAAATTCCTGACCGGCCTTCAGTCCACCGCCAACCCGGTGCTGCTGGATCTGGGTCCGGTCGTCGGCAGCAACGTCACGTTCTTCGGCGAGCAGCTGGGTTGCCGCATTCGCGTCGAAGACATCGCGAGCGACATCGATCGCCACGTCAAGGCCGGCACGATCGACGGGCTCGCCGGCTTCTTCGCCGCCCGATTCACGCAGGCGCCCGGCACGGTCGACGGCATCCTCTGCTGGGACGTCCTTGATTATCTCGATCGGCCGGCCGCGCAGGCGCTGGCCACGTCGTTGTGCCGGCTGCTGCGCCCGGAAGGCTGCCTGCTCGGGTTCTTCAGCACGGCCGACAGCAAGGACCAGGTCTATACGAAGTACGTGGTCGTCGACGAATCGACGCTGCGGTACCGGACCTACCCGGCGCTGCGTCCCCGCCAGCGGAGCCTGTTGAATGGCGACGTCATCAAGCTGTTCAAGGAACTCCGCGTCACGGATTCCTTTCTCATGAAGAGCAAGCTGCGCGAGATGCTCTTCCGCAAGCCCGCACCCCGCTGAGGCACGGGCGCCCATGGCCCGGCCCGTCGTCGCGTTTCTCAGCGATTTTGGCACCCGCGATCACTACGCGGGCACACTGAAGGCCGTCGTGCTCGGCGTGTGTCCCGACGCCACACTGGTGGACATCGGCCACGAAATCCCCGCGCACGACGTGCTGGCCGGGGCGCTGGAGCTGGCGGCGTGCTACCGGTATTTTCCCCTCGGCACCATCTTCCTCGTCGTCGTCGATCCGGGCGTCGGCTCGTCGCGTCGCGGCATCGCGGCCGACACGGGCGACTACCGGTTCGTGGCGCCCGACAACGGCGTGCTGTCGGCGGTCTTCCAGGACGGCAAGCCGAAAAAGGTGGTCGAGCTGACCGAGCGCAAGTACGCGCGGCCGACGGTGAGCCGGACGTTCGAGGGCCGCGATCGCTTTGCGCCCGCGGCGGGCTGGCTGGCGAAAGGGATTGCGCTGGCGTCGCTCGGCAAGACCATTACGGACTATTGCGTCATCGACCTGCCGCGTCCGACGGTCGCGGCCGATCGGGTGACCGGCGAGGTGGTCCGCGTCGACCGCTTCGGCAACCTGATCACCAACATCGACCGCCGCACCTTCGAACACTTCGCCGATGGCGGCACCATTTCGGTGAGGGCGGGCATGCACGACATTGCGCGCGTGGTGGCGACCTATGCGGAGGCGCCGGCGGGGGAGCTCTGCGCCCTGTTCGGGAGCACCGACCACCTGGAGGTCGCGGTCAACGCGGGAGATGCCGCGGCCGTCCTGAGGCTGTCGCGCGGGGCCCCGGTCACGGTCCACCGCAGCGCCTAGGCGGGCGTTCGGCGCCCCGGAACATGTTACGATCTGCCGTTTGCCGGAACCTTGAACCTGAACTCTGAACCTTGAACTCTGAACTCTGAACTCTGAACTCTGAACTCTGAACTCTGAACTCTGAACTCTTAACTCTTAACTCCTATGATTGATCTATCGCTGACCGACGAGCAGAGACTGCTCGAACAAACCGTCCGGGAATGGGCCGCTCGCGAAGTGGCCCCCAGGATCCACGACCTCGACAAGGAACACCGCTTCGACCAGGCCCTCGTCATCGGCGGCATGAAGCGGCTGGGCCTGCTCGGCATCTCCGTGCCCGAGGAGGACGGCG
>MELE01000207.1:14011-15071 GCA_001768615.1 Acidobacteria bacterium RIFCSPLOWO2_12_FULL_67_14b
TACCTGTGCCTGGGCCTGGCCAGCGAAGAGCTCGAGTACGTCGACACCTCGCTGCGCGTGATCATGTCGGTGCATGCGGGCCTGAACTGCCTGTCGCTGCTCACGTGGGGCAGCGAAGAGCAGAAGCGCAAGTACCTGGTTCCCCAGGCGCAGGGTGAGAAGCTCGCCACCTACGGCCTGACCGAACCGGCGGCGGGCAGCGACGTTCGCGGCATGCAGTCCACGGCGGTGAAGAAGGGCGACCGGTGGATTCTGAACGGCGAGAAGATGTGGATCTCGCTTGCGGACGTGGCCGACAACTTCGTGGTGTTCGTGTGGACCGATGTCGAGAAGAAGCAGCGGAAGGATCCCTCGGGCATCAGCTGCTTCATCATCGAGCGGGGGTTCAAGGGCTTCTCGAGCGGCACGCTGAAGGAGAAGTGGGGCATCCTCGCGGGCAACACCGGCTACTTCAAGATGGACGACCTGGAGGTGCCGGCCGAGAACATGCTGGGCCGCGAAGGCGAGGGCTTCAAGATCGCGATGTTCGCGCTCGACCAGGGCCGCTACACGGTGGCTGCCGGCGCAACGGGGCTGGTCCGCGCCTGCCGCGATGCGAGCGCCGCCTACGCGCTCGAGCGGAAGACCTTCGGCCAGCGCATTGCTGAGCATCAGCTCGTGAAGCAGATGATCGCGCAGATGGAGTCCGATTACCAGGTCTCGCGCCTGCTCTGGCAACGGAGCGGGTGGCTCAAGAACATCGGCCAGCGGAACACGCAGGAAACGAGCCTCGCGAAGTGGTACGCGACCGTCGCGTCCGAGCGCGCCGCCGGAGACGCCGTCCAGATCCACGGCGCCAACGGCTACTCGAACGAATACCCGGTCGGCCGCTTCTACCGCAATTGCAAGGCCGCGGTGATTTACGAAGGCACGCGCGAGATCCACACCCTGATGCAGGCCGATTACGTGCTCGGCTTCCGCCAGGACAAGCCACTGCGCTGCTCGTTGCCGCCTTCCGGGGAATAAAGGCACAAGGCAGAAGGCAGAAGGCAGAAGGCAGAAGGCAGAAGGCACAAGGCAA
>MELE01000207.1:15088-28845 GCA_001768615.1 Acidobacteria bacterium RIFCSPLOWO2_12_FULL_67_14b
GGTCCGACCAGGTCGCCGTCGAGGCGATGCGGCGCGAAATGGACACCGTGCCGATCGACGGCACCATCGTGATCGGCGAAGGCGAGCGCGACGAGGCGCCGATGCTTTACATCGGCGAGAGGGTCGGCCTCGCGCACAAGGACCAGGAAAACCGCCGGCGCTGGGACGAAGTCGACATCGCCGTCGATCCGCTGGAAGGGACGAACCTGTGCGCCATGGGCGCGCCCAACGCCATCGCGGTGCTCGCCGCGTCCGAGAAGGGCGGGCTGCTCCACGCGCCTGACCTCTACATGGAAAAGCTGGTCGTCGGGCCGACCTCGAAGCACCTGGTGGATCTCGACGCCCCGGTTCGCGAGAACCTGCAGGCCATCGCGCGCAGCCTCGGCCGCCAGGTCGACGAGTTGACGGTCGTGGTGCTCGATCGGCCGCGCCACGAGACGTTGATCGCCGAGATCCGCTCCACCGGCGCGCGCATCCGCCTGATCGGCGACGGCGACCTGTCCGCGGGCATTGCCGCGGCCGTCTCCGGCACCGGCGTCCACGCCGTGATGGGCACGGGCGGCGCGCCCGAAGGCGTGCTGACGGCGGCGGCGATGCGCTGCCTGAACGGCGAGATCTTCGCCCGGCTGGTCGTGGCCAAGCCCGAGGACGAAGAGCGCTGCCGCGCCATGGGCATCACCGACTTCAAGCGGACCTACAAGTCCGCCGACCTCGCCTGCGGCAAGGACATTGTCTTTGCCGCCACTGGCGTGACCGACGGCTCGTTGATGAAGGGCCCGCAGTTCTTCGGCGCGGGCATCCGCACCAGCTCGCTCGTGATGCAGACCAACCCGCACCGGATCCGCTTCATCGACAGCATCCAGGTCTACCCGGGCCCGTCGGTCAAGATCCGATTCTGATTGGACGCCAGGCAGAGCCAGCGGAACGTCCTGACCGCCGCCGCGGCGGGGTGCATTGGTTTCACCGGCTTCACGCTGGTGATGCCGTTCCTGCCGTTCTACATCGCCGAGCTCGGCACGACCGATCTCAGCGAGATCGCGATGTGGACCGGGCTGACGCTCGGGGCGACGCCGACCGTGACCGCGTTCGTCGCGCCGCTGTGGGGCCGGATCGGTGACCGCTACGGCAGCAAGCTCCTCGTCATCCGCTCGTTGATCGCCTTCGTCCTGACCAACACGGCGATGGCGTTCGTGACGGCACCCTGGCAGCTGTTGGCGCTGCGCGCCCTGCTCGGCCTGTTTGCCGGCTACGGCGCCCTCACCATCTCGATGGCCGCTGAGTCAGTGCCGCGCGCTCGCATGGCGCACGCGATCGGCATGGTCCAGACCGGTCATCGCCTTGGACCGGCTTTCGGCCCGGTGATCGGCGGACTGCTGGCGCCCCTCGTCGGCCTGCGCAACGCCTTTCTCGTGGCCTCCGCCTTCTATGCGGCGGCGATGCTGCTGATCCTCGTGGTGTATGTCGAGCCGCGCGCCGGCAAAGAGCCGCGAAAAATGCGCGGCGGCCGCGAGGTGTTCGCGCAGATCCTGAAGCTGCCGGGATTCGCGCTGGCCCTGATGATGATCTTCGGCCTGCAAACCGTGGATCGAAGTTTCGGCCCCGTGCTGCCGCTCTACGTGTCGCAGGTCGGCGTCGAGGCCGCGCGGGTGCCGATTGTCTCAGGTGTCCTGTTCTCGCTCTCGGCGGTGTCGGCCGCCTTCGGCGCGTTTCTCGCCGGACGCCTGCTGCAGCGTCAATCCGCAAAGCGGGTGATTGTCGTGGGGACCCTGACCGCCGCCGTCGCGATGTTCACCATCGTGATTGCGCCCTCGCTCTGGCTGGTCGCCCTGTCGATGGTCGTCATCGGCGCCGCGATTGGCACGGCGACCACGACGGTCTACGCGGTGGCTGGATCGCTTCTGCCGGCCGATGCCCACGCGACTGGTTTTGGACTAATGACCACGGCGAACCTGATGGGTCTGGCCATCAGCCCCGTGGTCGCCGGTTTCATCGGCGGCTCCGGGCTGCGGATCGTCTTCGTTGCCGACGTGTTCCTGCTGCTGGTGCTCGGCGCTATCGCGGCGAAGCGGATGGCGTCACCGCCCGGGTCATCGGCGGCTCTGCTCGATGGGGCGCGTGCGGATGCCAGCCCAGAAGCGTGAGCATCACGAAGAAGCCGACGACGTAAGCGACGGCGACGTGCCAGCCTTCCCGTACCCAGGCGCCGACCGACCGCGCTTCCGGATACAGATTGGTGATGGCCACGCCGGCTGACGAGCCAAACCAGATCATCGATCCACCGTAACCGACGGCGTAGGCGAGCACCCCCCAGTCGTAGCCGCCCTGCTCGAGCGCCAGCTTCGTGAGTGGGATATTGTCGAAGACCGAAGAGACGAACCCCAGGCCGAACGCGGTTTGCCACGAGGCCGCAGGCAGGGTCTCGACCGGCATCATCGAGGCGGCGAGCACCAGCGACAGCAGGAACGCCGCGCCCTTGCCGGCCTCGCGGAGCAGCTCCCAATCGGGGCGGCGGACCCCCGCCGACAGGACGATGACGACCCACACCGCGACGCCGATGAACGGAAAGCGCTCCGCATACGCCGGAAATCGCAGGTTGACGACGACGTTGGCGCCGATGGCGGCCGCCAGCATGGCGCCCACGATCGCCACGCGCGTCCAATCGATGTGCGGTTGGTGCCGGACGTCCTTCATGATCGGCGAGTGCCGGTGCTGCTGAAGCGCGGCCACCAGTCCCGATACGACGAGCGCGACGATGGCGGCGACGTACGCATGCAGGACGGCGAGCGGCGACACGCCGTCGATCCACATCATGGTGGTCGTGGTGTCGCCGACCACGCTGCCGGAGCCGCCGGCGTTGGACGCGGCGACGATGGCGGCGAGGTAGCCGAGGTGGACCCGCTTGAACAGCGAGTGCGCCATGGCGCCGCCAATCATCGCGGCCGCGATGTTGTCGAGAAACGACGACAGGACGAAGACGATCACCAGCAGCGCGAAGCAGCCCTTCCAGTCGTCAGGCAGCAGGTGGGGGAGCGCGAGCGGTACGTGGCTCTTCTCGAAGTGGCGCGACAGCAGCGCAAACCCGAGCAGCAGGCACCCCAGGTTCGCCACGATCACCCACTCGTGGGAGAGGTGGGTGGCGAGGCCGGCCACGCCCGGGTGGCCGTCGAACGACGAGAAGAGCACCTTGTAGGTGACGATGACCGCCAGGCCTGAGACCGCCACCTCGAGGGTGCGGTGATGAAACACGGCGACGCCGGTGAGCGTCAGGGCAAAGAGGATGAAGTCGAGCGGCACGCCAAACATGTCGAAATTATACGTGCGCGCGCCGGCGACTCGCAGAATTGCGCATGCTAAAATCAGCAGACAGATGAGTACACGGCGTCCCGTGCTCGTGGAACGGGCGGCGCTCGTCGGTCTGGTGACCGGCGGCGCGCGGCGGATCGACGCTGAACATTCCCTCGAAGAGCTCGGCGGCCTTGCCGGAGCCGCGGGCGCGCGCGTGGTCCTCCGCGTGCTGCAGGAGCGCGCCAGGCCCGACTCCGCAACGTTTCTGGGCAGCGGCAAGGTCGAGGCGCTGGCGAAGGCCGCCGCCGAAGCCGACGCCGACCTCGTGATCTTCGACAACGAGCTGTCGCCCGCGCAGTTACGCGAGCTCAACAAGCGGCTCGATCGCAAGGTCGTCGATCGCACGCAGCTCATTCTCGACATTTTTGCCAGGCGCGCGCGGACGCGCGAAGGTAAGCTGCAGGTGGAACTGGCGCAGTTGAAGTACTTGCTGCCGCGGCTCGTCGGCTCGAGCGAAGCGCTGTCGCGGCTCGGCGGCGGCATCGGCACGAGGGGCCCCGGCGAAACGAAGCTCGAAGCCGACCGCCGGCGAATCCGTGTCCGCATGAAGACGCTCCAGGACGAGATCGACATCGTCCGGCGACGGCGCACGCAGCTGCGCGAGCGGCGCCACAAGGTCGACGTGCCGACGGTGGCCCTGGTCGGCTATACCAACGCCGGCAAGACCACGCTGTTCAACCGGCTGACGCGATCGGAAGCCGAGGCCTCGAACGCGCTCTTCGTGACGCTCGATCCGCTCGTGCGGCGGGTCGCGTTGCCCGATCGGCGCGAGCTGCTGCTGAGCGACACGGTCGGCTTCATCGACCGCCTGCCGCACACGCTGGTTGCCGCCTTTCGCGCGACGCTCGAAGAGACGGCCGATGCCGACCTCGTGCTGCACGTGATCGACGCCGCGAACCCCGAACGCGAGCGGCACATGGCCGCCGTGACGCGCGTGCTCGAAGAGGTGGGCGCGCTGGAGGTCCCGCGCGTCGAGGTCTACAACAAGGTCGATCAACTTTCGGCCGACGAGCGCCGCCGCGTCCAGGACGCCGATCCCTCGGCGTTCCTGATTTCGGCGGTCACCGGCGCTGGGTGCGACGAACTGCTCGAGAGCGTGGCGTCGCGGCTGGCGCTGGATCAGGAGCGCGTCACCGTGGAGCTGGACCTCACCGATCCGGTGCAGGCCGAGCGCCTCGCCTGGATCTACCGCCACGCCACCGTGCACAGCCACGCAACCATGGGCGATCGGGCGATGCTCGAAGCCGATGTGCCACGGCGACTGCTGCCGATGATAGGCCTGGCGACTCCGGCGGTGCCAAAGGCGGGAGGGCGTCGTCGTGGGTAGGCTGCCAGATGCATCACACGGAAACACAGAAACACGGAAACACAGAAAGCAGCTTAGGGTCTTGTCCTCTGTGTGTTTCTGTTTCTGTGTTGCTGTGTTGGTATTTGTCGCCGCGTGTGCCCCGAAGGCTCCGCCGGCGCTGACCGGCGCGCCGAGGCATCCCGAATTCATGTTTCCCGCTGCCCCCGAAGGCACCCCGGCGGCGCTCGCCGGCCGGCTCGAACGCGGATGGCAATACCTGCAGTTCGACGACCATCGGAATGCGGAGCGTGAGTTTGCGGCGGCGCTCAACCAGCAGCCGTCGTTCCATCCCGGCGTCACCGCCATGGCGTACCTGGCCATGGCCCGTGGCAACGACAAGGACGCCGCCTCCAGATTCGAGAGCGCCCTGCAGGTCGATGCGACTTATGTGCCGGCGCTCGTCGGCCGCGGGCAGGCCCTGCTCGAGCTCGAGCGCGACGGCGAGGCGTTGGCGAGCTTTGAGGCCGCGCTGGCCGCGGATCCCTCGCTGACCGATCTCCAGAGCCGTGTCGAGGTGCTGAGGTTCCGCGCGACGCAGGACATGCTCCAGCGGGCGAAGTCGGCGGCCGATGCCCAGCGCTGGGACGTGGCGAAGGCCGCCTATCTGCAAGCGCTGGCCGCCTCGCCGGATTCGGCGTTCCTCTATCGCGAGCTGGCCGCCGTCGAGCAGAAGGCCGGGCAGACGGTCGATGCGCTGGCGCATTACCGAAGGGCCGTCGAGCTCGATCCGTCCGATGCGCGATCGCTGGCCGCGCTGGGGACGATCCTCGAAGGACAGGGCGATGTCCTGGGTTCGCTGGGCTACTACGAGCGCGCGCGGGCGCTCGATCCCAACGAGGTGCCGGAAGGCGTGCTGGCGCGCGTCCGCGCGCGGGCGGCGCTGGCGAAGATGCCCGTGGAGTACCGGACGATTCCCGCCAAGGCCGGGATCACCAGGGGGGATCTTGCCGCGATCCTCGGCATCCGCCTGGAGGCGCTCGTCGCCCGGGCGCGCCCGCGACAGGTGATCATCACCGACGTGCGCGGGCACTGGGCCCAGCAGTGGATCACCGCGGTCGTGAGGGCCGGCGTCATGGACACGTTGCCCAATTACCAGTTCCAGCCGGACGAACCCGTCCGCCGTGGCGACGCCGCGTTGATCGTGTCGCGCCTGCTGACGCTGATTGCGTCGGCCAAGCCGGAACAGGCGAAGAAATGGCGGGACGCGCGCCTCGCCGTGGCCGATGTCTCGCCGTCGCATCTCAGTTACCCGGCGGTGTCGGCGGCGGCCGCCGCCGGCGTGATGCCGCTCGTCGACGGGTCGTTCGAGTTGCTGCGCGAGGTGAGCGGCGCCGACGCGTTCGAGATCGCCGTTCGGCTCGAGACCCTGGCCCGGCCATGACCGCCCAGGTCTTCACCATCGCAAACCAGCTGACGATGCTGCGTTTGCTGCTGATACCGGCGTTCGTGATCCTGACGCTCTACGGGGAGTTCGGCTGGGCCCTGGCGACGTTCGTCGTGGCGGGCCTGACCGACGCGCTCGATGGGTTGGCGGCGCGGGCAGCCGGCCAGAAGAGCGATCTGGGGGCCTGGCTCGATCCCGCCGCGGACAAGCTGCTGCTGGTCACGACCTTCGTCGTGCTGACCCTGCCCAACATCGGCCTCGTCAATCGCATTCCGCTCTGGCTGACGGTCCTCATCATCAGCCGCGACGTCGGCATCGTCCTGACGGTGGCGATCGTGAACCTTGCCGTCGGGCCGCGCACGTTCCGGCCCTCGCCGCTGGGCAAGGCGGCGACGGCGATTTTCATGCTCGTCTGCGTGGCGGTGATGTTCTACAACTACCTGGGCCGGACGTCGACGGTCGTGGACGCGGCGGTGTGGGCGTCGCTCGTCATCACGCTCGCCTCCGGCGTGGATTACGTCTGGCGGATCGCGCGGATTATCAACAGATAGACTCGCGGCTTCGCCGCTCGTAGGCTCGGCGGCTTCGCCGCCTCGTAAGGCCTCGCTCACTTCGTTCGCTCGGTGGGCTCGGCGCCTCGCGCCTCGTGGGAACAATTCGAGGTCCACCGGGTTCTAATGTGGCCATGCGGCGCTTCGGCTTGGTGTTGTCCCTCATAGCAGCGGCCTGCGGTCGGCTCCCCGAACCAGCCGGCTCACCGGCCTCCGACTTCGAAGTGGATGCGAAGGGCGCCAAGGCCCTGGTCAATAACGCTTGGACGCTGCGTGGCAATGGCCAGCCGATCGGCACGATCATGGGTGTCGTGCGGTGTGGCGATACCCTGTTGCTCAGCGATTCCCAGGGTGTCATTCGACGCATGAATCTGGAGTCGGGCCGCACCGAGCCGTCGATTGCCGAAGGGCGGGAGAACGCCGCCTTCGGCGCGGATTGCGACAAACGTCTCGTCTACACGCTCGGTTCGCAGGGTTTCAAGAGAAGTGCCAGAAGCCGAAGGATCTTGAGCATGATCGACATCGACACCGGAGAGGAAAGAGGTTCCACGGCTCTCGACTTGATGATGGTTACAGACTCTGTGGCGTCGGTTGTGCACGGTCAGTTCGTCGTCGGCGGCACGTGGATGCCAACGCCTGATGGCGAGTATCGTCACCCGCCTGCCGCGGCGTTCTTCAGCGACAAGAAGATCGGGTTCGGCGTGAATCTGTCGAGCGGCAAGGCCGAACCCGCCTTCGATCCCTACGAGATGTCGTGCCGTGGCGCTGGCCGGTGCGTGGGCGGTTCGCTGTCGCGCGTGAACGGATCCGACGCCGTCGTCTGGGTCGCGGCGCAGCCGGCATCACCTGAGATTGGGTTGTACGATGACCATCGCCGTCTGGTCCGACGGCTGAATATCAAGTCGCCGCTGTTCCTGGCGGACGGGCACACCCTGGAAAGCCTGGACGCCGGGCAGAGCGTGCGCTGGTCGGCCTCCAACAGCCTGGTGAGCATGGCACATGCGTTTGGCGGAGACGTCGTTGCAACGGTCCACCAATTGACCCGCCTCCCCGAGCGTTGGCAGTTTGGCCAGCCCGTGGAGTTCGAGTGGTGGATGAACCTACATTCGCTTGGTGGGAGAAAGCTCGTCGCCGATATTCGCATCCCCGGCATGCCCGTCGGCAGAGACGATACTCATGTCTACGCCATCGACTACGGTCCGGGCGGCCGCCTTGGCGCGCCGGATTCCGTCAAGATATTGAGGATTCCGGTGAAGACTGGAACTGCGGGCTTCGTCCGCTGATCCGGAGCGAGGCCTCAGGGCTTCTGTCCGATGACCACCGTATCGATGACCGGCAACGACAGCCGCGCGAGCGGGCCGAGAAACGGCTCTCGCCCCATGAAGCCCTTGATCGCCTGGCGCAGCAGCGTGCCCGCGTAGGGCCGCAGGCTGGGCGGCGGGTCGAGGTTCTCCGAGACGGCGACGAGCACGCGCAGCCCGGCGTGCTGGTAGAGCGCGCTCAGCCCTTCCGGATGCATGCGCCAGCAGTCGATCGGCGCTTCGTGGTATTCCCAGCTCACCGGGCAGATCGTCATCACCAGCCCGCCCGGGCGGCAGACGCGCGCGACTTCCGGCAGCCACAGCCACGGCCGGCGCACGTGCTCGATCACCTGCCCCGACAGCACGATGTCGTAGCGGTCGGATTCGACCGGAAACACGTCTTCGTTCGTGGATTCGTAGGTGAGGTTCGAGGCTTTCTCGCCGGGGCCGTCGTGCTTGAGGCTTACCGTGTGCCACGAGGCGAACCGGCCCGCCGAGGCGCGCTCGTAGGTCGACGGCGACTGGTTGGGACCCACCTCCAGCACCCGGGAGGCGGTCGAGAAGCGGGGGAGGCAGTGCTTCTCGAAGAGCCGGATGCTGTTCAAGTGCATGTCAGGTGCGGCCCCGCCGCCCTTGCGGTCCGCGGCGTTGCCCGAATCGCCGCGGCCCGCCCGGGCCCCTCGGCCGCCACGATCCGGCCGCCGGGGCGGCGCGCTGCGGCTGCGGCGCATTCGCCGCCAGCCCTTCCAGGGTCTTTCGTGGGATGCCACGGCCCAGGAACCGCTCGAGCTTCCGCAGGGTGTCGTGATCGTCGTGCGTCACGAAGCTGATGGCGTCGCCGATGGCCTGCGCCCGGCCGGTGCGGCCGATGCGGTGCACGTAGTCTTCGGGCTGCGGCGGGAAGTCGTAGTTGATGACGTGCGAAATGCCGTCGACGTCAATCCCCCTGGCCGCGATGTCGGTGGCGACCAGGCAGCGCACCTCGCCCGACTTGAAGCGCTTGAGCGCGAGGATCCGCTGGCCTTGTGTGCGGTTCGAGTGCAGGGTCGCCGTCTTGATCCCCGCGTCGTCGAGCTTGCGCGCAATGCGATCGGCGCCGTGCTTGGTGCGCGAGAAGACGAGCACCGATTCCAGCGCCGCGTCCTTCAACAGGTGCACCAGCGCCGGCACCTTGGCGGCCATCGACACTTCCACGACCCACTGCGTGACCGCCTCGACCGGCGTCGAACGCGCGCCGATCTCCACCAGCGCCGGCGCCTTCAGGAATTCCCTCGTCACCGCCTCGATCTCCTTCGACATCGTCGCCGAGAAGAGCAGCGTTTGGCGCGTCTTGGGAATCGCGCCGACGATCCGGCGGATGGGCGGCAGAAAGCCCATGTCGAGCATGCGGTCCGCCTCGTCGAGGACCAGCACCTGCAGGTCGGCGAAATTCACAAACCGTTGTTCCATCAGGTCGATCAGCCGGCCGGGCGTGGCCACGACGAGGTCGACGCCGCGGCGCAGGGCCTGGATCTGCGGGCCCTCGCCGACGCCGCCGAACACCGTGGCGTAGTGCAGGCTCAGGTGGCGTCCGTAGGCGCGGACGTTCTCTTCGATCTGCACGACCAGCTCGCGCGTCGGCGCCACCACGAGGGCGCGCATGTGCCGCGTCGACGGCGAGGCGCTCAACCGCTCCAGCAGCGGCAGCACGAACGCCGCCGTCTTGCCGGTACCGGTCTGCGCCACGCCGATCAGGTCGCGGCCTTCGAGCACGAGCGGGATGGCCTTGGCCTGGATGGGCGTGGGCTCGACGTAACCTTGTTCCTTGAGGGCGAGGGTGATCTTCGATCCGAGGCCGAGCGTCGTGAATGGCAACTAAGAGCCTTTCAGCTTTTCCCTGAAATAGTCGATCGTCCGCCCGAGCCCCTCTTGCAGCGTGACCTTGGGCTCCCAGCCGAGCAGCGTGCGCGCGCGGGTGATGTCCGGCTGGCGCACCTTCGGGTCGTCGGTCGGCAGCGGCTTGTAGATGATGCGGCTGGTGGATCCCGTCATCTCGATGATCAGCCGCGCGATCTGCTCGATCGTCATCTCCTGCGAGTTGCCGATGTTGATCGGGTCGTTTTCCTTCGACAGCATCAGCCGGATGATGCCGTCGACCAGGTCGCTGATGTAGCAGAAGCTGCGCGTCTGCGTGCCGTCGCCGAACACCGTGACGTCTTCGTTGGCGAGCGCCTGCGAGATGAACGCCGGCACGGCGCGGCCGTCACGGATGCGCATGCGCGGGCCGTAGGTGTTGAAGATGCGGACGATCTTGGTGTCGACCTTGTGGAACCGCCGGTAGGCGACCGTCATCGCCTCGGCAAAGCGCTTGGCCTCGTCGTAAACGCCGCGCGGGCCGATCGGGTTGACGTTGCCCCAGTAGGTTTCCTTCTGCGGGTGCTCCAGGGGATCGCCGTAGACCTCCGAGGTCGACGCGATCACGAACGTCGCGCCCTTGGCCTTGGCGAGGCCGAGGGCCTTGTGCGTCCCCAGCGAGCCGACTTTCAGGGTCTGGATCGGCAGCTCGAGGTAGTCGATCGGGCTCGCCGGGCTGGCCCAGTGCAGTACGAAGTCGACCTCGCCGTCCACGTCGATGTAGTTGGTGACGTCGTGACGGATGAACTGGAAGTCCCGATCGCGCAGGTGCGCGATGTTGGCGAGGTCCCCGGTGAGCAGGTTGTCGATGCCGACCACCGAATAGCCGCGGTCGAGCAGCGCTTCCGACAGGTGGGATCCGATGAAGCCGGCGGCGCCGGTAATGACGACCCGCGGCACGGATTACACGGCGCCCCGGTTGGGCGGCAGGACGCGGATGAGCGTCAGCCACATGATCTTGATGTCGAGCGTCACCGACCAGTTCTCGATGTAGTAGAGGTCGTACTCGATTCGCTTCTCGAGCGACGTGTTGCCGCGCCAGCCGTTGACCTGCGCCCAGCCGGTGATGCCGGCCTTCACCTTGTGCCGCAGCATGTACTGCGGAATGCGGTGCTTGAACTGCTCGACGAAGAACGGCCGCTCGGGACGGGGTCCGACGATCGACATCTCGCCGACGAACACGTTCCAGAACTGCGGCCACTCGTCCAGGTCGTGGCGGCGGAGGAAGGCGCCGATCCGCGTCGCGCGCGGGTCGTCTTCATCGGCCCACACCGGCCCGGTGTCGTTTTCGGCGTCGAGCGGCATGGTGCGGAACTTGTAGACGTTGAACTGCTTGCCGTCGAGGCCCATGCGTTCCTGCGTGTAGAACACCGGTCCCGGCGAGCTGCGCTTGATCATCCACGAGATCAACAGCCCCGGGAGGGCCATCGCCGCCAGCGCGCCGGCCGAAATCAGGATGTCGAGCGCGCGCTTGGCGAACGCGCTCACGCCCTGCAGCGGCACGTCGTTGAGGTTGATCACCGGCACGCCGTCGAGGTCTTCGAGCCGCGCCCGCAGCGCGATGAACTGCAGCAGGTCCGGCACCACCTTCACGTCGACACCCTCGCGGCTCGTCGATTCCACGAGGTCGAGCAGCTTCATGTGCTCTTCGAGCGGCAGCGCCACGTAGAGGTGATCGATCTTCTCGTTGGCGACGATGTCGGCGGCGTCGGCGAGCGACCCGAGCAGCGGCAGGCCGCGGTAGCCGAGATGGTCGCCGCCGGCCTTGTCGTCGACGAAGCCGACGATGTAGTAGCCGAGCTCGCGGTGCTCCAGCATGCGATCGGCGACGACGCGGCCGAGGTCGCCGGCGCCGGCGATGAGGACCCGGCGCAGGCCGACGCCCGCCATCCACCGGCGCTCCAGCGCCTCGCGGATGAACTTGCGCGACAGGTAGCCGAGGATGATGTTGCAGACGAGGAAGATGCCCCAGACGATGCGCGAGACCTCGAAGGCGCCGATGTCGCGCTGCGCCTCGGTGGCGTAGTAGGCCTGGAAGTAGAGCGTGCTGACCGTGCCGAGGACCACCGCGAAGATGCTGCCGACGAGGACGTTGAAGAAGTCGTCGATGCGCGAGCGCCCGCGGCGCAGGCGATAGAGGCCCTGGAGGTGGAAGCCGATCGGCACCACCAGCGCGATGAACGGCAGCACGCCGAAGTACTGCTCGATCGGCGGCTGGCCCCGGGTGATTGCGAACAGCCCGGTCTCGAAGCGCAGGACGTAGGCGAGCAGGAACGCCACCATGCCCAGCATCGCGTCCGTGAAGACGTGAAACGCGACCAGCACGCGATTGTGGCGCCTTACCATTGCTGTCCCGCCGGCGCGTTGAGCGTCTCGTCGACGATGTGGCGAATTTCGGTCACGAAGCGCTCGCGCGAGAACCGCTGCGCATGCGCGCGAATCCGCGCCGGGTTCCACGTGATCGAGGCCGCGCGCGTGAGGCTGTCGGCCAGCGAGTCGACCGACGGATCGGGCACGAGCACGCCGGTGTCGCCGTCGATCACGGTATCGAGCGCGCCGCCGCGTCCGAGCGCGACCACCGGGCGGCCGCAGGCCTGCGCCTCGACCGGCACGATCCCGAAGTCTTCTTCGCCGGGCAGGATCGCGGCCGTCGAGCGGCGGTACAGGTCGCGGATCTCTTCGTCCGATCGCCAGCCGAGCAACTCGACGCCGTCGCCCGTGAGCGCCTCGAGCCGCGCGCGCTCGGGGCCGTTGCCGACCACGGTCAACGCCACGCCGGCGCGGCGGGCGGCCATCATCGCGAGATCGACCCGCTTATACGGGACCAAAGCAGACACGACAAGGAAATGGGGGCGGTCAAGTTGAGGCACATCTTCCGCCGCCTCATTCGAGGCGGGTGCGTAGAACTCGGTGTCGACCGGTGGATACACAAGGGTCGACTCCCGATTATAGTACAGCGCGATCCTCCGCGCAACATATTGAGAGATAGCGAGATAGCGGTGTACGCGCCCGGCCGTGGCGCGGTCCCACCGGGCCAGTCCGGCCAGCATCGGCCTGAGCAGCGCGCTCGCCACCGTCCCCACTCGATCCGGGCCGAAATACGCGTCGAACTGGTCCCAGGCGTAGCGCATGGGGGTCAGGCAGTAACAGAGGTGCCGCGCCCGGCCGGTGACCACCACCGACTTGGCGGCGCAGTGGCTCGTGCTGATGACCAGGTCGTAGGCGTCGAGGTCGAATTGCTCGACGGCGATGGGGAAGAGCGGCAGATACTCGCGGTACAGGCGGCCGGCGAATGGGAGCAGCTGGATCGCGGATCGCCGGACCGTGCGGGCCTCGATCACGGGCGATGTGGTGCCCGGGATGTGCACGAGCGTGAAGAGGTCGGCGTCCGGATAGAGCTCGCAGAAGACCTCGAGCGCCTTCTCGCCCCCGCGCATCCCGGTGAGCCAGTCGTGGACCAGTGCTACGCGCACGGCTTGATCATAGTGGACTCGCGCCTGCGGCGCTCGTGGGACTCGGGGCTTCGCCCCTCGTGGGACTCGCCGCTTCGCGGCTCGTGGGCTCGGCGCTTCGCGCCTTCGCGCCTTCCGCCTTCGCGCAAAGCACTTCGGCGGGACAAGTCGGCGCTACGGCGGACAGGTCGCGCCTCGTGTGAACTCTTGGCCGGTGTGACACAATCCGCGCCGTCAATGCCCAAACACCACATGTCCAGGCGCAGCGCCATTGCGCTGTTAGGCGCGGGAGCCGTCGGTGCCTGCACCAGTCCGTCGCTCGCTCCATCCGCGCCCCGCCGGGACGCGCTGCCGGACGACGCGCATTACATGAGCCTTCAGGAGATCGGGCGGCTGATCGCGTCCCGCGACGTTTCCCCGGTGGAGCTGACCCAGCGCATGCTGGATCGCATCAAGACCGTCGATTCGGCGTTGAACAGCTAC
>MELE01000208.1:0-1508 GCA_001768615.1 Acidobacteria bacterium RIFCSPLOWO2_12_FULL_67_14b
CGCGTTGAAAGCCGCCTGCGATTTGACGCTGCGGTGGCCATCCGGTTCGCGACCGAACGTTCTCTGGAAGGCCGATCGAAACCGGGAGCAGTTTCGGTCGAGCCGCGATTCGATAAACAGATCGGCGTTACTGGGGGCAGGAACAGTAACGGCAAGTCGCCATATGCCGGGGAATCCGAGCCGCCGAGGTTCGTCCACTGATCGGCGTCAAACGGGACTAATCATGGATAACGCTGGCGTCCGACCTCTCGGCGGGCAGGTGCTGCCTGCGTTCGACTGTGTGCGATATGCGGTTGCCAATGAGCAAGTTGCACAGCCAGATTCGCCGAGTCCAGTGCAGCGAAGGCCACACCTCAGCGGTGTTAGACTGGTCGCTCATGACCGCCGCGTTATAGCCGAACTCGCAGTCTCGCGGCCCTCACCGGTCGTCTGAACTCGACTTCGGCACCTAGTCAAATCCTCCTTTCATCACGGTTTTGGAAACCGGCACGCTCATCGTGTGCCCGCTTTGCGAAGCAGGGCGCAGAGGAGTCGTGCCTAACGGGACTCATCGGTCCTTGAGGAATCGAGCGATGCTAATTCGAACGGAACAGGTCATGGACGTCCCGAAGATCCACGCGATCAATCGGGCCGCTTTTGATTCCGCCACAGAGGCGGATGTCGTCGCTGTACTGCGATCGCGCGCGGAGAACGTAATTTCTCTTGTCGCCGAAGAAGATGGTGAGGTCGTCGGTCACATCATGTTTTCACCGGTTCAGCTGACAGGCGCAGCGGATGTTCGGGCGATGGCGCTCGCGCCAATGGCGGTGACGCCCGAGCGCCAGCGCGCTGGGATCGGGTCAGCGCTGGTACGAGCGGGCCTCGAGGAATGCCAACGTCTGGGGATCGACGCGGTGTTTGTCGTCGGTCACCCAACGTACTACCCTCGCTTCGGCTTCAGGTCTGCGTCGAGCGTCGGCTTCGTCTGCGAATTCGAAGTGCCCGACGAAGCCTTCATGGTCGCCGAACTGGTGGCAGGAGTCCTAGACGGTAAAACGGCGACCGTCCACTTCCACCCGGCATTCAAGGAGGGGTAGGCAATAGGTCTTCAGCCGCCTGCGAGTCGATGGCTTGCGGCGGCTGAACACTGCCCGTCGAACCCGCCGCCAGCGTTCCGGGGCCGGCGTGACGAACATGCGCCACGCACGCCTCGCTGTCCTTGGATAATCTATGGGCGGATCAACCAGGCATGTAGTTCGCGGATAACTCCTCTGTAGTCGCCAAGGGTTTACCAAGGCCATCGCAGTCTGGCGAGCCCCGATCTGCACCGGGCACCCTCCCGACAAGAGGCACCCTCCCGACAAGAAGCACCCTCCCGACAAGCAGTGCCTTCCCGACAAGATGTGCCTCCCGGCCCGCCTTCGCGCTGTCGCGCTACGGCGGGCAAGCAAGGAATGCTGTCTAGGGTTTCTTCTCGTGCACGTGCGTCGACGGCTGGACCGGGCCGACGAGCACGGTGCCCATCAGGC
>MELE01000208.1:1525-15287 GCA_001768615.1 Acidobacteria bacterium RIFCSPLOWO2_12_FULL_67_14b
GCACGTGCGTCGACGGCTGGACCGGGCCGACGAGCACGGTGCCCATCAGGCCGCCATCGGCATGATCGAGGATGTGGCAGTGGAACATCCACTCGCCCGGGCGCTCGTCAAAGCTCACCAGCAGGCGCGCCGTCGTCTTCATCGGGATGTTGACGGTGTCCTTCCATGCCAGGGGCCGCAGGGGTTGGCCTTTCTCGTCGATCATCTGGAAGAAGAAGCCGTGCAGGTGAAACGGGTGATCCCAGTCCGAGCTGTTCTTGACAATCCACAGCTGCGTCTCGCCCAGCTTGGCGATGTACGGCTTCGCCTTCCAGAACGGCACGCCGTTCACGCGGAATTCTGACTTGCCGTTCTGCATCGGCGGCAGCGTGAGCTCGATGTTCACGGGCGTGGCCCCCTCGACCTGTGGGGCCGCAAGCGCGCGGCGGACGGCCACTGGCGCGGTCGCCGTGACCGGCGCCTGATCCGTGAACGCAATCGACAGGACCTCTTCGACGCTGCGGTACTCGACGCTGCCGTAGCCGCGGTTGTAGAGCATCGCCCGCAGGACGAGCGGCGCGCCGGCCTTCCCTTTTGGGGTGACGATCACGTCGAAGCGCTCGCCGGGCGTGACCAGCAGAATGTCGGTGGTGACCGGGTGCTCCTGCAGCCCGCCGTCACTGCCAATCACCGTGAACGACTGCCCTTCCAGATCGAGGTAGAAGAAGCGGCTCTTCGCGGTATTGACGATGCGCCACCGCTGCGGCGCGCCGGAACGGGCGCCGAGCACGGGGCGCGTGCGGCCGTTGGCGAGCACGTAGGTGCCCTCGCGCCCGAACACCATGCCCGCAGATCCGCCGCTGTCGGCCGACTCGAGATTGCCCCTGGCGTCGAAGCCGATATCGTTCAGGACGATCGTGACCTGGTCGGCCACGCCCACGCCGTCGTCCGGATCCTCGACGAGGAGCGCACCCGACAGGCCGAAGCCCACCTGCGCGGCCGACCTCACGTGCGGGTGGTACCAGTACAGCCCGGCATCGCGGACGACGAAGTCGTACGTGAACGACTCGCCCTGATTGACCTCCGGCTGCGAAATGCCCGGCACGCCGTCCATCTCGATCGGCACGCGCACGCCGTGCCAGTGGACCGTGGTCGGCTCTTTCAGCTCGTTCGTGAAATGGACGATGAGGCGATCGCCGACGCGCGTCTTGATCAGCGGGCCGGGAATGCTGCCGTTGTAGGTCCACGCGTGGACGCGCTTGCCGGGCGCAATCTCGACGTCGGCCAGCTGCGCGGCGAGGTTGATCTCCACCACGCGCGGGTCCGGATTGAGGTCGGCCGGCTCAACCAGCTTGAGGCCATCGGCCCATCCGGCCGGGGCAAGCGACTGCGATTGGCCCGGGAGGGGCACAAGCAGGCAGAACACCAGGATGATGAAGAAGCGCATGGTGGTATCGTTAGCAAGAATCGGACCGGACGTGAGATCGGCCGGGTCGCCGGATTGCCGATGGCACGATCGGTGCTACTGGACAACATTAACATGGCCCTCTTCATCCGCCGGTTCATCGGGGCACTGGCGCTCGACGCGAGCGCGTTCGAAGACGTGGAGTCGGATCTGCGCGCCGGCGCCGCTTCGGTCGCCGTGGTCGGCCTGGCCTGCGGGGCGGGCGCCTTTGCGGCGATGAGCCTCGGCTTCGCCGGTGCGCCGGGCTTCGCCGTCGCGATGGCGGTCATGCTCGGCGGCTGGATCGTGTGGGCGGCGTTGATCAGCGCCATCGGCACGCGCATGATGCCGGAGCCGCAAACCCGCAGCAACCCAAGCGAGCTCTTCAGGACGATCGGCTTTGCCGCGGCGCCCGGGGCATTTTATGCGTTCGCCGCTCTGCCGGCCGCGATGCCGTTCGTGTTCGTCCTGGTGTCGGCGTGGATGATCGCCGCCACGGTCCTCGCCGTGCGGCAGGCGCTCGACTATCGGAGCACGGGCCGCGCCATCGCCGTGTGCGTCATCGCCTGGCTGCTGACAGTGGGACTGGTCGCGGCGATGGGCACGCTGTTCACGCGCCCGGTCAGTTGAACCCGTACAGGTTCGACTCCGGCGGCAGCGCCAGCGTGAGCACCGGCGCCTCGCACAGCACGCGGTAGGTCACCGATCCCATGCGGGGGCCGAGAGCCGGCGACCCGTGCAGCCCAATCACGATCAGGCCGGGATGCCGCTCGCGCACGAGCCGCGCGATCTCGTCGGCGGGATTGCCGACCACGATCACGGTGTCTCTTGCGGTCGATGCCGGTGTCTCCGCGACGAGCGCGGCAAGGGCGGACTGGGCCCTGGACAGTCGCTCGGCCGTCAGATCCGGCAGGTCGAGTTCGACCGGCACCGGCACGTGCAACGGTTCGATCACGTGCGCAAACAGCAACGGCAGTTGCAGCGCCGTTGCCACGCGCCGCGCCACCTCGACCTGGCGCGTGCTGGCGTCGCTGAAGTCGACGGGCACCAGGACGGGTGCCGCACGCCGGGCCATCGCGTCGATCGCAATCGGGCCGGCGTCGTCCGCGGGCGTCAACAGGATCGGCACCGTGGTCTCCCGAAGCACGCGCTCCGCCGTCGATCCGAAGAAGAACTTCTTCGGCCCGGATCGACCGTGCGTGCTCATGACGATGAGGGCGCAGCCGCGCTCGCGGGCGACGCGCAGGATCTCGACGGCCGGCTTCCCGATGGCGACATCGATCTGCAGCGGCGCCTTCGGCGGGGCCGCGGCGCCCAGCGTTTCGGCCAGAAACAGCCGGAGCTCCCGCTCGCTGTTGCGCCGGCTCCAGCCCGCGCCCATCTTCGAGGCGGCGGCCTCCTCCAGGATCGGATCGTCCACGGTGATCAGCAACAGGTTCGTATCGAACCGATCGGACATGGCGAGCGCGTGGCGAAGCGCGCCGCGGCTGGCGCTGGAAAAGTCGATCGGGCAGAGCAGTAACGGACGGGCGGCCATGGCGATCCTCGACGTGGAAAGAGCAAGAACGCCGCCAGCCGACGGACGCCGCCCCGGGCGGCGCGCGCAGACTCGAGGGCGTGGGAAATTCTCTGCACCGGGGCCGGTTTTTTCTCAGGCGTGGCCCGGCCGTTTCGCGACCTGGCCCCATCATCCCCCGGGCACAACCTATGCACAAGGGGCGAGGGGATGGCCGACTGAGGTAGCATTTGCTTATGAGGATTCGACACATCACGTTTGCCCTGTCGGCGCTCGCCCTGGCCGGACTCGGGTTCGAAGCCGCGGCCCAGCAGAAGCCGGTCACGGCCGCGCGCGCGGCGACCGCGCAGAAAGTGGTCGTCTACAAGTCACCCACTTGAGGGTGCTGCGGCGCCTGGATGGAACATCTCCAGGCGCACGGCTTCCAGGTGGAAGCCAACAACGTCAACGACGCGCAACTCCGCGCGGTCGGCATGAGCGCGGGCGTCACCGACGATCTGTCGTCGTGCCACACCGCGAAAGTGGGCGGCTACGTGATTGAAGGCCACGTGCCCGCCGCGGACATCCAGCGGCTGCTGAAGGAAAAGCCCGCGATCGCAGGAATCGCCGCGCCCGGCATGCCGATGGGTTCACCGGGCATGGAACAGGGCGGGCGAAAAGAACCGTACGACGTCATCGCGTTTACGAAGGACGGCAAGACCTCCGTCTTCGCGAAGCACCGCTGACGCGGACGCCGTGGACCCGCTCGCCGGATCAGCGTGGAGCGAACCCGGCACGGTCGCCGGGTTTTCGCGCTCGGCGCCCAACGCCAGGTTGATCGACTATGCGCGGCAGGTCCACGGAGCGCGAACCGCCTCCGCGCGGCTGCTCGACCTCGGGTGCGGCGCGGGCCGAAACGCCGTGCCGCTCGCCGCCATGGGCTGGAACGTGATCGGCCTCGACCTGTCGTGGCCGATGTTGCAGGCGGCGTCCGGGCGAGACGCCAACGGCCGCCTCCACGTGCTGCAGGCGCCGATGGACCGTCTGCCGATCCGCAGCCGCAGCGCCGACTTCATCGTCGCCCAGGGCATCTGGAACCTCGCGCGATCCGGCAACGAGTTCCGGTCGGCGGTCGCCGAAGCCGCGCGCGTGGCCCGGCCGGGCGCGGCGCTCTTCGTCTTCACGTTTTCACGTCACACGCTGCCGCCTGAGGTGGCGCCCGTGGCCGGCGAGACCTTCGTCTTCACGCAATTCTCCGGCGCGCCGCAGTGCTTCCTGACCGAACCGCAGCTGGTCGGCGAGCTCGAGGCCGCCGGATTCGCGCCGGATCCGCTGCTGCCGCTGCGCGAGCTCAATCGCCCGGAACCAGGCAGCCTGCGCACCGCCGGCGGCCCGGTGATTTACGAGGGCGGCTTCCGCTTGAAGTAAGGACACCACCGATGACCACCACAGGCACCATTCCCGCCGCCGAGGCTCTCGCCCTCGCCGATCTGATCACGCCGACCGACCGCGGCATCGCCAGTCGGGTGCTCGCCAAGACCGGCGGCGGCAACGTCACGCTCTTTGCCTTCGATCAGGGTGAGGGACTGAGCGAGCACACGGCGCCGTTCGACGCGCTGGTCATCGTGCTCGCGGGCGACTTCGCGATCACGGTCGGCGGCAAGCCGCTCTCGGCCGGTCCGGGCACGATCGTGCGCATGCCGGCCCACGTGCCACACGCGCTGGATGCGACCACTCCGGCCCGCATGGTGCTGGTGATGTTGCGGGAACCCAAGGCCCCGTCAGGGGTGTGACAGGCTGCCCGCCCTGGGAATGAGATCGAAGAGCCGTTGCTCGGACGTGCTGCCGTGCCAGTGGCCGGTCGCCCGGGCGTAACCGATCACCAGCACCAGGGTCACCGCGAGGCCGAGGGCGATGCGGCCCGGCGCCACGCGCCGGCGGCCGCCGAGCGTCCGCATCTCGAGCGCGTCCTTCACGGGGCACACCGACACGCAGGTGAAGCAGCCGTTGCATTCCGGCGTGCGCACCGTGAGCAGCGTGTCGACGGGGATCAGCGACGGGCACGCGACCGCGCACTTGCCACAGTCGATGCAGGAGATCGGATCGCGCGTGATCCGCATCGGGCTGAGCATCGATGCCAGCCCCATCAGCGCGCCATACGGACACAGGTAGCGGCACCAGAAGTTCCTGGTGACGACCGACAGGACGATCAACACCAGGCACACTTGAATGGTCGCGCGGCCCGGCTGGCGGAAGAAGTCCAGCATCTTCACGTCCGCAACCACGCCGTAAGGGCTCGACAGAAACGCGCGAAGCTCGTCCGCCGACAGGCCGGCGACGACCCAGACGAACAGCCCCAGCAGGATGTACTTCAGCGCCCGCAACGGCCGGTCGGCCCAACGCGGGAGCGCGAGGTTTCGTCCAAAGAGCTCACGCCCGCCCTGCCACAACCACTCCGAGATCGTCCCGATCGGACACAGCCAGCTGCAGAACGCCTTTCGAAACACGATCGAGATCGCCAGGAAGGCCAGCAGCAGGAACATGCCGGCCGGGTGCACGTCGGGGACCAGCCCGGTCACCGCCAGGTACTTGAGGTTCATCAGCGACGCAATCGGCAGCCAGCCCTCGACGCCGGGCGGCCGTGAGACGTACGTCGACGCGCCGCCGGTTTCGAAGAAGCGAACCCAGATGCAGAACTGGACGCCAATCCAGATGTTGACAAGGAGAAACGCCACTTGCACGCTGTGGCGGATCCCAGCGGTCCGCTCGGCCGGTCGCTTCTCGTACGCGCGCGCCATCGTCGAGGTGTGGTCTCCTGCTTTCACCGTACCTGCGCGCCACGATCCGGCCCTATGACACCGGTCATACGCTCCAGTTCCGGCGGTCGACAAACGTGCGCGGCTCCAGCACGCGGCCGGCCGGCGCCAGGCGCGCATCGCGGCGGGCGCTCCAGAGCAGGAGCGGCCCGGCCAGGCGGTCGATCACCGGCGCCAGCCCGCCCAGCTCCCGTTCGACCTGCAGCCGCAGGTCGGCGATCCGATCGCTCACGGTCCGGTTCGACTCGCGCAGGTATTTCTCCATCGCCCACAGCGCGGCGCCAAAGCCCAATCGCAACTGCGCGGCCTCGCCGCGAACGCGCGCCCGCACGCGCTCGTCGGGGTCGTCGCGGTAGCGCCGCCATCCGGTGAGCATGCTGGCCATCAAGCGGTACAGGCTCGGGCCGTTCACCTCGAAGTCGCGACGGAAGGCCCGATCGAGAAACGTCTTCGACTCGTCCCGCGAAATGGCGGCGTGCCGGAAGTTGAACTTGTACTGGCCGTGGATGTCGGCCAAGTCGACGTCTGGCAGCAGCCGCCCTTCCGACTCGACCTCGCGGTAGAGGGGCGTGCCGGGCACCGGCGTGTAGAGCATGAACTGGTGAAAGACCGTCTCGTGCGCCACGGCGTGATCGATCACCTCGGTGATGTTGTCGGGTGTGTGGTGCTCGAGGCCGATGATGGTCGAGCCGTGGACGCGAATGCCGTGCGACTGGAGCTCGCGGGCCAGGGCCTGTGTGTCGGTCCCCTTCAGTTTTTGGTACTGGCTGCCGGTCGATTCGAGCCCAAGCCAGATCCATTCCACCCCCAGTTCCACCAGCTGGCGCGGGTCGTACTTGCGGATCGCGTTGGCCGACGAGAACACGTAGAGGGACCAGGACTTGCCGTGGGCTTTCATCAACTCGAGCAGCTCGAGCGCCCGCTTCTTGTAGAGCAGGAAGTTCTCGTCCATCATGAAGAACGCCCGCGCGCCAATCCGCTGCTCGGCCTCGCGCATCACGCGAAACACATCCTCGCCGCGCTCGAGGAAGGTCACGAGCTTGCCTTTACCGCCGAAGAACTCGGACGTCGTGCAGAAGTTGCAGCCCATCGGGCACCCCACCGACGGGATGATGGTGGCCGCGGCATTGCCGCCGCCCCGCGGCGCCGGCAGGCCCATGAGCCGGAAGCCGAACGACGATGGGATGACCGGATGATCGATCCGGTGATCCGCATCCTCTCCGAGAAACGCGCGCAGCCACGCCACGCCTTCTCCCTTCACGATGTGATCGGCGTCGATCATCTGCTCGATGCCGGGAACGGCGGTCACGTGACCGCCGACGACGAGGGTCGAGTGCGGCGAGTGCTCGCGGACCAGCCGGCACATCTCGCGGATCTTGCCGACGTTGACGATGATTCCGGTGAGGCCGACCACGTCGTACGCGTGCGAGGTCAGCTCGCGCACGAAGCGCTCCCGCGTCGGAAAATCGAGCACCGTGCACGGCGCGGAGATGTTCTGCTGCAGGAGCATCAGGCTCCAGGTGCGATGAAACATCCGGAGCGAGAACGGACCCTGCTCCCGAGTCACCTGGTTGTGATACAGCTCCGCCGGGTTGATGGCCCGGCTGCCGTATTCATCATCCTGTGCGAACGGCTTGAAGACCGACGAGAGGAGGACGCGGGCACGGCTGCCCTTCGGGTGTGGCTGCATGAGCAAGCCTCCATCTCCCGATCATAGGGATGCGCCCGACAGGCGACTGTAATGCTTCTGTACTAGTTTCGGCACGGGTTAGACCGGATATGACGCCGGTCATACCGCCGGCGCCGCACAGGACCTAACGTGCTCTGCTGAAGGAGTTCTGCTATGAGCCAGCCACTGACACACACCGGCGTCATTCTGGGCGCGACGGCACTAATCGCGCTGTTGGTTTCCGCTCCCGTCCGCGCGCAAGGAACGAAGGACATCGTCGAGGTGGCCATAGCCGCGGGCTCGTTCAAGACACTCGTGGCCGCCGTCCAGGCCGCGGGCCTCGTCGACGTGCTCAAGCGGCCGGGGCCGCTCACCGTGCTCGCCCCCACCGACGAAGCCTTTGCGAAGATCCCGAAGGCCGACCTCGATGCGCTGATGAAGGACAAGGTCAAGCTGTCCGCGGTGCTGCAGTATCACGTACTGACTGGCAACGTCAGCTCGGCCGATCTGAGGATGATGAAGGACTTCGGCACCGCCCAGGGCAAACGCATCCAGATTTCGAGCGCCGGCGCGACGCTGAAGATCAACAACGCCACCATCATCAAGCCCGACGTCGGCGCCAGCAACGGCGTGATTCACGTCATCGACACCGTCCTGATGCCCAAGTGACCATGCGAACTATTCCGCAGGGTAGGGAAAAATCACGGACCGCTGGCCCCGTTTCGGCTCAACCCTGAGCCTCACGGCCCCTGGCCCTCAAGCCCGCCAGCTCCCAAGCCCGCAAGGCCCCTGCGCCCCGGGGCACGGCTCTTGCTCAGTCGACGGGCATGCCGATTCGGCGCTCGGGCGGCGGGGCGTATGACACGGGTCATACCGTGCCCCGGCAAGCTCGAGCACGATGCTGGAAGAGGGGTGGATGGGCGTTCGCACCGTACTGCCGGATCTCGCGCACTGGAAGGCTCAAGTCAAATGCCAGGCTGGATGTCCGGTCGCCACTGACGCGGGCCGCTACGTCCAGTTGATCGCGGACGGCCGGCCCGAAGACGCCTTCCTGGTCGCACGTGCCCCCAACCCTTTCGCCTCCGTGTGCGGGCGCGTCTGCGCCGCGCCGTGCGAAGACGCGTGCCGCCGCGGCACGATTGACGCGCCGGTTTCGATCCGCGCCCTCAAGCGACACGTGACCGAGCAGTTCGGCGTGGAATCCATCCGACCCGATACGCAGGCGCAGCTGCTGACCAAGGGCATCGAGGAGGGCAACCGGTATCCCGGGCACCTGCCGCTCCCGTTTCACCGCACGGCTCCCGAGGCCGTTCCACAGGGGCCACGCCGTCGCGTGGCCGTGATCGGGGCCGGACCGGCGGGACTGTCGGCGGCGCACGACCTGGCCCTGCTGAACTACGACGTCACGGTCTTCGAGGCCTCCGCGGAACCCGGCGGCATGATGCGCTTCGGCATTCCCGAGTACCGGCTGCCGCGCACGCTGCTGCGCGCGGAGATCGATCGCATCGTCTCGCTCGGCGTCGACCTGAAGTTGAACGCGCCGCTGTCGCCGGGTTTCGGGCTCGCCCAGCTCCGCGCCCAGGGTTTCGAGAGCGTGTTCCTGTCGGTCGGCGTGTCCCGCGGCCGCGATCTCCAGGTTCCCGGCGTCGAGCTCGACGGCGTCGTCAAGGCGATCGATTACCTGCTCAACGTGAATCGCGGTTTCCGGCTGGACCTGGGCCGCAAGGTGGTGGTCATCGGCGGCGGCTTCGTCGCCTTCGACGCGGCGCGGACGGCGCTGCGGGCGGGCCGCGAGGGCGAGCCGGCCGATCACGCCGAGACCGACGCGCGCGTCAAGGAAGCGCTCGACTCAGCCCGCGCCGCCATTCGCGGCGGCGCCACCGAAGTGACCGTGGTGTCGCTCGAAGATTTTTCGGAGATGCCGGTGTTGCGCACCACCCAGGGGCACGAGGAGTTCGAGGAAGCCAAACGCGAGGGCGTGCGGTTCATCACGCGCCGCGGCCCGATGCGCTTCGAGGGCGAGGGCCGCCTGCAGCGGATCGGCCTGCGCGCGGTGACGTCGGTGTTCGACGCCAACGGGCGCTTCGCGCCGCAGTTCGTCGATGACGACGTGCTCGAGATCGACGCCGACGCGTGCATCCTCGCCATCGGCCAGAAGGCCGACCTGTCGTTCCTGACCAAGGCCGACGGCGTCGCGCTCACCCCGGCGGGCACGATCCAGATCGATCCCGGCACGCTGGCCACGTCCGCGCCCGGCATTTACGCCGGCGGCGACGTTGCCTTCGGCCCGCGCAATCTCATCGAGGCCGTGGCCAACGGCAAGCGCGCGGCGCGCTCCATCCACGAGTTCCTGGCGGGACAGCACGCCCGCATCGACACCCACCTCGAGATCGAGGTGCTGGTGACGTCGCGCTACCGGATGGTGGCGGGCTTCGAGCGCTTCGATCGCGAGACGCCGCCGACGCTGGACGTCAACCGCCGCACCGGCATCACCGAAGTGGAAACCGGTTACGACGCCGACGCCGCGCGCATCCAGGCCGCGCGCTGCCTGGTGTGTCACGTGCAGACGATCTACGACCCCGAGCGCTGCGTGCTCTGCAACCGCTGCGTCGACATCTGCCCGGAGTACTGCCTTGCCTTCGTGCCACTCGATGCGATCGACCTGCCAGCCGAAGAGCGGGCAGCCGTCGAAGAACGCGCGGCGGCCGGCGGCCCGCCTACGCTCGCTGAGTTTTCGCGAACGAGCTCCGGCGAGGTCTCGCCGGAGCGGCCTTCGGCCGCGAAGGCGGACTTCCCGCTCGCCGCCCTCCTCAAAGACGACGACCGCTGCATCCGCTGCGGCCTCTGCGCCATCCGCTGCCCCACCGAGGCGATGACGATGGAGCGGTTCACGATCAGCGAACGGTGGGCCGGGAGCGCGGCGTCATGAGCGACGAGAAACAGCCGACCGATCGACGCGACTTCCTCCTCAAGCTCGGCGCCGGCGCCGGCGTCGCGGCCATCACCGTGCAGGCCGGGGCGTCGTTGCGATCGCTCGTCCCGAACGTGTCGTACGACGCGCCGACCACGGTCAAGCTCGGCCCGCCCAACGATTTCCCCGACGGGCTCAAGTTCCTTCCCGACGAGCGGGTGCTCGTCTTCCGCGAGGGCAACACCTTCCACGCGATCTCCGCGGTGTGCACGCACCTCGGGTGCACGGTCCGGGCGGAAGCACTGCCGAACCCGCAAACCACCGAAGCCGCCGGGGCGCCCCTGCGGCTCACGCACCGGTTCCTGTGTCCGTGCCACGGCTCCGAATACAAGGGCGACGGCACCAACGTGGCCGGTCCGGCGCCGAAGCCGCTGGCCTGGTTCCGCCTGTCGTTCGCGGCCGACGATGGGCAGCTGGTCATCGACCTCGCGGACGAAGTGGACCGCGACTTCCGCCTGACGCTGGGGTGATGTGATGCGCCTGCCTTCGCTGACCCGCTCCAAGCCCGAGGCGCCCGGCGTGCACGCCGAGCCGTTCTGGAGTCTCCGCCCGCAGTCGGATCGCGAGGCCGGCGACGCGGTGGTCTCCAACTTCATGCTCCACTGGTTCCCCGCCAAGATCAGCAAGGCGTCGATGGCCTGGAACTATTCGTTCTGGCTGGGCACGATCTCGGCGGCGCTGTTCTTTCTCACGATTCTTTCGGGCCTGCCGCTGCTCTTCCTCTACGTGCCGTCGGTGGAGCGCGCCTACCAATCGGTCAAGGACATCGAGTTCGTCATCACCTTCGGATCGTGGATCCGGTCGGTGCATCGCATTTCCGCGCACCTGATGGTGATCGTCGTCGCCTTGCATTTGATGCGCGTGTTCCTGACCGGGGCCTACAAGAACGGCGTCGGCCGGGGCCAGCAGCGCGAAGTCAACTGGGTGATCGGCGTGGTGATGTTCCTCACCACGCTGTTCCTGTCGTTCACCGGCTACCTGTTGCCGTGGGATCAGCTGGCCTTCTGGGCGGTCACGGTCGGCACCAACATCGCCGCGTCCATTCCCGCGATCGGCGCGAGCGTCCGCGAGTTGCTGATCGGCGGCCGCAACATCGAGCAGGCGACGCTGATCCGCTTCTACGTGCTCCACGTCGTCTTCCTGCCGGGGTTGCTGGGCGTGCTGTTCGCGTATCACATGTGGCGCGTCAGGAAGGACGGCGGGCTGGCGCGCGCCGACGCGGAGAGCGTGGTCGAGTCGCCGCGCAGCACCGCGCCGGTGCCGTCGAAGACCTACACGCTGCTGGGCGTCGCGCGGGGCACGGCCCCGACGGTGACGGCCCACACGCTCGACGCGCCGGACGCCACGGTGAACGCGGTGCCGGACCTGGTGCGGCGCGCCGCCATCGCCACGCTGGGCACCATCGCCGTGATCAGCATCATGTCGGTGTTCATCGCCTCGCCGCTGGAGGAGCCGGCCAACGCCCTGGTCACGCCCAACCCGGCCAAGGCGCCGTGGTACTTCCTCTGGTTGCAGGAGATTGTGACCGACACCACCATCCGGATCGGGTCGTTCACGTTGAACGGCGCGTTTGTCGGCGGCGTGATCCTGCCGGGCCTGCTGGTGGGCCTGCTCACGTTCTGGCCCTGGATCGACAAGTCGTCGCACCTGGCGGCCGGCGTGTGGCTGCCGCGCGACCGGCGCACGCAGAACCTCGTGTTCCTCCTCCTGATCCTGGGCGTGCTCGCCCTCACCTTCGTCGGCATGGTGCTGCGCGGGCCGTACTGGATCCTCTACTGGCCGTGGGAAGCCTGGCCGGAAATCCCCGGGAGGATCTGAGATGGAACAACGCACCTCCTCTCCGTATCCCCGGGTCGACCGGCTCGTGATGGCCGTGGTCGGCGTCGTGCTGGTGATCGGCACGGGCCTGTTCATGTGGAGCGACCGCGCCCACGACTGGCGCTACTACCAGTTGGAGTTCAGGCAGATGGTGGCCGGCAAGTTCGGCGACGACAAGGCCGCCGTGCTGCCCTCCGGCGTCCAGCAGATCTGGGCGGCGGACCTGGCGCGCGCCGATCGCTGCGTCACCTGCCACCAGGCGACCGCCTACAAGGGATTCGAAACCGCCGAGCATCCCTACCGCACGCACCCGATCGAGCCGCTGCAGCAGCATCCGGTGGAGGACTACGGCTGCACGTCGTGCCACGGCGGGCAGGGCTGGGCGATCGATACCGCGGCGGCGCATGGCGAGGTCGCCCACTGGGAGGAGCCGCTCCTCAGCCGATCGCTCGGCGACACCTACACGCTGGCCGGCAACAAGAACGCGCTGATGCAGATGAACTGCAACACCTGCCATCGCTACGACCGCGAGACGCCCGGCGCGGGCGCCATCAACCTGGCCAAGCGTCTCGTCAACGAGAAGGGCTGCCGCGCCTGCCATGTGATCAACGGCTTCGGCGGCACGATCGGACCCGACCTCACCACCGTCGGCGAGAAGGCGCCGGAGCAGTACGACCTGTCGCGGCTGTCGGGCCAGCGCACGGCGTTTGCCTGGCACGTGGCGCACTTCAAGGACCCGCGCGCGCTCAGCGAGGGCACCGTGATGCCCAACTTCAACTTCAGCACCGAGCAGGCGCAGGCGTTGTCGATGCTGATGCTGTCGTGGCGCCGCGCCGACGTGCCTGCGCTCTACGTGTCGGGCGCGCCGCGCACCGATCCGCGCAGCCCCGACGAGCTGAAGGCGGAGGCGGCGATGCGGACCGGGCCCGGCGGCTGGTTCGTGCAGACCGGCTGCTTCGTCTGCCATTCGATCTCGGCCCTCGGTGTGAGGAGCCCGGCCCAGATCGGGCCGGACCTCTCCAACGCCGTCGAGGACGTGCAGAGCCGCTTCGGCGTCACGCTGGATGCGTTTCTCGCCAACCCCACCGGCACCATGAGCGTGGTGTTGTCGCGGCAGATCATCCTCACGCCGGAACAGAAACAGGTCGCGATCACGAAACTGCGCGAGGCGTTCGCGGAATACCAGCGCCAGCGCGCCACGCCGGCCGCACCGGCCCGCAATCAGTAGCAGGAGGCAAATCATATGAGTCGACAGCATCGAACGGCGTGGGCAGGCGCATCGGCCCTCGTGGTCCTGGCCGTAGCCGCCAGCCAGTGCACACCCAGCCAGCCGGCATCCCGGCGCGGCGGGACCGGCGTGCAGTCGGACGCCGCCGTGGCGGCGCAGAAAACCTTCGTGGCGCCGGGCGACCTCGACGAGTACTACATGTTCTCGTCGGGCGGCCACTCGGGCCAGATCTACGTCTACGGCCTGCCGTCCATGCGGCACCTCTCGACCATTCCCGTTTACACCCCGTACCCCGCCACCGGCTACGGCTTCGACGATGACAGCAAGAAGATGCTCGGCGAG
>MELE01000209.1:0-13580 GCA_001768615.1 Acidobacteria bacterium RIFCSPLOWO2_12_FULL_67_14b
ACTTCAATGCCATCCATGTCGGGCAGCCGGAGATCGAGAAGCGCGACGTCCACGTTGACCTGGCCGGCGTGCGCGACCGCCTCGCGGCCGGTTCCCACCGCGACGACCGAATACCCCCGCCGCGTCAGTTCCGACGCCATCACACGACGAAACGTGTCGTCGTCGTCGACCAGCAGCACCCGCGCGCTCTTCGCCGATTTCCTCATGCCGCCTCGTGGGCTGACCGCGAAAAGACGATTTCCACACACGAGCCGCGGCCGACGACGCTGTCGACCAGGCGGACGTCGCCGCTGAACCGCCGCATGAAGGTGCGCGAGAGGAAGAGCCCGAGGCCCGTGCCGCGCGGCTTTCGCGTCCGGAATGGCTCGAACAGATGACGCTGGACCTCGGGCGGGATGCCGCAGCCGGTGTCGCGAATCTGAAGCCGGACGTCGGCGTCCACGATGAAGCGCAGCACGATGCGCCCCCCCGGCTGCGCGAACGACTCGATGGCATTGACCAGCAGGTTCAAGACGACGTGCTGAACCACCTCGGTATTGGCGACAACAAGGGGCACGTTGCCAGCGTCCTCGAGATCGAGCTGAATACCCGCCTCGCGTGCCGTCGGCCGGGCGAGCGAGATGATGCCGATCACGACCTGCGGCAGATCAATCGGCTCGATCGACGGAGGGATTCCTCGCGCGAACCGCAGGAACTGGTCGGTGATGGTGCGGCAGCGAAGCACCTGGCCGCGGATGATGCCGGCGCTCTCGCGAATGGCCTGCAGGGTGTCGGGCCCGATCGTTGCGGCATCGCGCTGGTCGAGCTGATCCAGAATGCTTTCCGCACACGCCAGCGTCGTCGCGAGCGGCGTATTCACCTCGTGGGACAGACCCGACGCCAGCACGCCGAGCGATGACAGGCGCTCAATCTCGGCAAGCCGCTCTTCTTCCCGAACCCGCTCGGTGATGTCGCGCCACACTTCCACGACTTGTGACACCGAGCCGTCATCGCTAAACACCGGAGAGGCGTAGACTTCCTGGACGCGCGCCTCGGCGTCGGGCGAGGCCGGCACCTGGTAGATGGCGCGCTGCAGCAGGCCCGTCGACAGGCACCGGGCGGTGGGACAGATGTCATCATCGTGGCACGGGAGCTGGTGTCCGATGGCATCGCGGCAGTGGCGGCCTCGTAACGCCTCCGGGTAGGCGCACAACCGCCGCGAGATGGAACGGTTCGCCGCCACGATGCGGAAACTCTTGTCGAGCACGATCAGCCCGTCGTCGAGGCTGTTCAACACGCCGGAGATCCGCTGCTCCCGCTCTCGCACTTCGCCAATCAGCGACGAGGTGGCGTCGGCCATGCTGTTGAAATCCTTGGCCAGCGTCGCAATGACGTCGTCGCCGGCCACCTCGGCGCGCTCACTGATGGCGCCGCTGGCGATCGAGCGGGCCGTGCGCCCGAGTCGAATCAGGCGAACGAGAATGTGGTGGCGGACGAGCACGCCGACGCCGAGCAGGAGCATCAGGGCGAGCGCAGTCGTGGCCATTCCCATCCGATTGATGTTGGCGCGGAGCTGATCCTGGATCGGCGCCAGCGAGACATCCAGAATGAGAATGCCGTTGAGCTTCTGGGCGGCGCCGTGACACCGTTGGCACTCGGACCGATTCGAGATTGGCAGCACGCTGCGCAGCACGTCGGTGCCCTCGTCACGAAGAATCACCGACCTCGGCCGGGCCTCGGGCGCTTGCGTGTGGCAGACCAGACAGGTCGGCGAGCTCGCAGAAAGACGGGCACCGACTTCGCTCTCCCGGCTCGACAGGCGGATGACGCCGTCGTGGTCGAGCACCATCGCCCGCCGCACTTCGGGCTGCCGGCCCACCTCTCGAAGCACATCGGCCATCAGTCCGCTGTCCCGCGTGATCATCTGATGGCGCAGCGCGGCCTCGAGCATCCGGTTCTCGAGCTCCGCCGCCGCGCGGCGCGCCGTAATCGTGTGTTCGTACTCGTAGCGTGAGAGCAGGTAGAGCCCGAGCGCCAACGGAACGACCACGAGAAGCGTGATGCCGATGGCGAGTCGCGCCGTCAGGCGCTCAATGTACGGGATCTGCAGTCGTCTCATGGTCAACTCGTGTTGCGACCCGACGCCGACGAAGACAACGATCCTGAACGTGGCGGGCACTCAGGCGGTGCCCGCTCTGGCCCTCAGGTTTCGGCGGCCGCCGCCGTCTTGAGAAGATCCCTCCGTGTGAAAGGGCTCGCGTGTTCGCCCCTCCGCTTCATGGTGAGCCTCCCTTCCCGTCGTCGTCGCGGATTGCTCACTCGAACGTCTAACGACGGCTCGCTGGACAGGATACCCGATTGGACCTGTATCGGCGCCGTGAGCGGGAGAGGAGCTTCCACCTCCGGGCTGTCGAACATCCGCGGCGTACAAAGAAGGAGGCCGGGGGTTGAGCCCGGCCTGCTTCTTGGCCGCGACGGTTCCAGCGGGCGGTCGGCGCCGAACTGCGAATGCGCTGTGGGCAGGGACAAACCTCAGGGTTTGTCCCCACATTCCTTGCGCTTACTTGCCGCTGGTGGGCGCGGCTTTCACGTTCACTTTGAGGTAGGCCGTGGTCCAGCAGCACTGGAAGCCGCCGCCGCCGACACCGGATGAGTCGTTGCCCTCGATGCGGATCACGTAGTCGCCGGGCAGCGAGAACGTGGCGGTGGTCGAGACCTTGTCCTTCTCGATGGCCGGCGTGGCATCGGCGAACGACACCGTGCCGGGGCCGCGGTACTTGCTCAGCGTGGCGCTGATCCTCTGGCGCCGGGGTGGACCGCCCGCGCCGGCTGGCGCGCCCGGGGGCGGCGGCGCTGCGGCCCCGCCGCCGGTCGGCGTCTCTTCATTGCCATCGTCGGTGATCCAGAACGTGATCGGCACCGGCTCGCCGGTGGCGCCGGTCACGGTCGGGTACGACGCGAGCGGCCCCGGAGGGCCCGTCAGCTTGGCGCCGGATTCCGCGAACTTGATCACGGGCGGCGTGTTGCCCATCGCTTCGTCTTTGTACGGCTCGATCTGGTAGCCCTTGGTGATGCCGAAGGGAATCGTCACGGTCTTACCGTTAGCGGTCAGCGTCCAGGTGACCTTCTTGTCGCCGAAATCCTTCGGGACCTTGACGGTAAGGGTGCCCCAGCCGCGGCCGACGACGAAGTGGGTCGGCTGGCCCTGGTCGGGGCCGCCGGGCTCGATGCGGTTCTCGGGACCGATCGGAATGTCGAGCGTCTGCTTCTTGTTGCGGTTGTAGTAGCCGATGAGCAAGGTATACGTGCCGTCCGCGTTCTGGTACCAGCCTTCAAACGCCGGATAGACGTTCTGCCCGGCGTCCTTGAGCGGCTCCATCGCGAGCTGGCGCGCCGCGGGCGTGGCGACGGCGGCCAGACAGGCCGCGGCCACCAGTGCCAGGGCCAGGCGGCCCATGAATCTCGTTGTCATTGGTAAAACTCCTGCGCAAACAGTGAAGGGGTGCCGTTGCGGGCACCCCCTCGGTAAATAAGCCTGACCGATCTACTGCTGCTGGCGCTCGGTCGTGGACGCCATCTTCACCTTGCGCGCTTCGACTTCCTTGTTGAAGTCGTCGTCGCCCATGTAGGTGATGTTGATCCACGCGTGCGCCATTTCGTCGACCGTGCGGTCGCCCCAGCCGATCCACTGCGTCGGGTCGGGATTGCTCTTCTTCGCGGCCGTGTTGTCGTGCCAGGCGGTGACCTTGAGGATCGTGCCCTTCGGCAGCAGCGGCGCGTAGTCGTCTTCGAAGACGTAGTTGTTCATCCAGTTGAACTCGAAGTTCGGGACGTAGCTGAGCACCTGCTGCTGGCCGTTGGGCAGGATGGCTTCGACCATCATGGCCTTGCCGCGGAGGTGCATGTGCGGCTGGAAGTTCTCGACCCGGCCGGCCTTGCGCATCACGTGGAAGTTCTGGCCGACGCTGATGGAGTTGGGCGCGATGTCGAGGTTGCGATTGCCGCCGGTGACGCCGCTATAGAGCGACAGCGCCGTGCGGAACTTCGGCTCCTGGCCCTTCGGGTAGAAGTAGATGCCGAGCTCGACCTGGTCGCTGATGTCCTCGCCGCCGGCGCTGTAGTGGATGTCCCAGCGGATCTTGGAGCCGGGGAGCATCAGCTTGCCGGTGTTGGCGCGCAAGAGCTCGCCCTGCTTGTTGACGGCCCACTCCATGAAGAGGCCCGCGCCGCTGTCGGCGTCCGCCGACGACAGCAGGGCCTGCACTTCCTTTTCGTCCTGCATCAGGTAGGCGAGGGCGTGGTGGGTGATCTTGCGGCCCTTGAGCGTGCCCGGGCGCATCTCGATGGCGCGCACCCAACGGGGCTCGGTCAGGCCGGTCTCGACGACGGGCTTGTACCAAGCGTCCATGGCGACGGCCTTCTGCGTGTACTGGGGCGACTTGATGACCAGGTCGGGCGGTCCGCCGAAGTGCTTGGCGAAGTTCCAGCCGTTGCCGTCGGTCGCGGCCCAGTTCATCGGCGGCGGCATGTCCTTGGGGTCGCCCTTCGGCGCGCCCGCGGTCACCCACTTGGCGATGGTGTCGATCTGCTTCTGGTTCAGCGACCGGTCGTCCTTGTAGTGCTGGATGCCGACGGTCGGATCGATGTGCCAGGGCGGCATGTTGCGCGACGCCACGCGGTCACGAATCGAGCGCGCCCACGGGCGCACCTCTTCGTAGGTGATGAGGGACATCGGGGCAATCGAGTCCGGGCGGTGGCACGATTCGCACTTGTTCTGGAAAATCGGCGCCACGTCTTTCGTGAACGTCGGTTGTGCGGTCGTTTGCGCCGCGAGTGAGGCTGGCAGAGCCAGGAGGCCCACGCCCACCGCTCCACTCAAGACCCGGCCGAGGATACCGTGTGACATCAGCGCTTCCCCCTCCAAATAGTGACCGATGACTGCGGTTGGGGAGTTTACCCTGCCCGGCTGGGCTTGTCACTCCCTCATTAGCCTAATGGCTACCATCACTTACGCGAATATCGGTGCCCGTGTTTATCGGCAGATCCGTCCCTGTATTTTAGGCCACTTTCCGGAGGATGAAGCTCTTCAGGTAGTAGGTCTCGGGGACCCCGAGCAGGACCGGGTGGTCCCTCCCCTGCATTCGCTTTTCGACCACCGTGACGGCGGTATGGGCGTCGACGGAGGCCTCGTAAATGGCCTCGGCGAACATGGCCTCGTCCACGTTGTAGGAGCAGCTGCAGGTGACCAGGAACCCGCCCGGCACGAGCAGCCGCAGGGCCCGGAGGTTGATCTCTTTGTATCCCGCCATGGCCTTGGCCACCGACGCCTTGTTCTTGGCGAAGGCGGGCGGGTCGAGCACGATGGTGTCGTAGCGGGCGCCCTCACGTTCGAGGTGGCGCAGCTCGTCGAAGACGTTCACCTCGCGGGCGGTGAGGTTGGCGATGCCGTTGGCGGCGGCATTCTTCGTGATGCGGGCCACGGCATCCGCGGAAATGTCGAGCGCCTCGACGGTCTGGCAGTGGGCGGCGAGCGCGAGCGCGAACCCGCCGTTGTAGCTGAAGCAATCGAGCAGGGCGCCGTTGGCGTAGCGCCCGGCCGCCTCGCGGTTCTCCCGCTGATCGAGAAACAGTCCGGTCTTCTGCCCGTGCCGCGGATCGACTTCGAACTCGATGGCGCCTTCGCGGACCTGGATGGTGTCCGGGACCTCGCCGTGCAGCACTTCGACCTTCTGCTCCAGTCCTTCGAGGAGGCGGACCTTGGGATCGTTCCTGGCAAGGATGCCCTTCGCTCCGGTCAACTCGACGAGCAGCGGCACGATCGTCGGCATCAACTGGTCCATGCCATGGGACAGCGCCTGCACCACCAGGTAGTCGCCGTAGCGATCGACGATGAGCGAGGGCAGGAGATCGGCTTCGCCGTGGATCAGGCGGAAGGCGGTGGCGTCGATCTCGAGGGTGTCGCGGTAGCGAATGGCGGTGGCCAGGCGCTCGCGCCAGAACGCCTCGTCGATCGGCCGCTCGTCGCGGGCGACCATGCGGAGGGTGATCTGGGACTCGGGGCTGAAGAGGGCGCTGCCGAGGATGCGGTTGCGCGGCCCGCGCACTTGCATCACCGGGCTGCGGTCCGCCGACACGTCCATCACATCGGATCGATAAATCCACGGATGGCCGCCACGAATGCGATCCTCCCCTTTGGCGTTGACGACGGCGGTTGGCACCAAATGACTATAGTGCCTGGGGTGCGTCCGGTGCCTGAGGTGCGTACGGTGCCTCGGGTGCCTAGGGGTTGGTGCCACGAGGTGCGTTCGGGAGAGACCTCAGGGACACGACTCGCGCCGCAGCGGTTCGGGCTAGAATTGATGTTCCACATGTCTTCTTTGACGCTCTCCCAAATGCAGCAATCGCTTGCCGACTCGGATCCGGAGATCGCATCGGCGATCGCTCATGAGACGCAGCGGCAAGCCGAAGGCCTCGAGCTGATCGCCTCGGAAAACTTCGTCAGCACCGCCGTGCTCGAGGCCGCCGGCTCGGTGATGACCAACAAGTATGCTGAGGGCTATCCGGGCAAGCGTTACTACGGCGGCTGCGAGTTCGTCGACGTCGCCGAGACGCTGGCGATCGCGCGGGCGAAGGCGCTGTTCGGCGCCGACCACGTCAACGTGCAGCCGCACTCGGGCGCGCAGGCCAACATGGCCGTCTACCTGACGCTGCTCAAGCCGGGCGACACCGTGCTCGGCATGAACCTGGCGCACGGCGGCCACCTCACGCACGGGCATCCGCTCAATTTTTCGGGCAAGCTCTACACCATCGTCCCCTACGGCGTGCGCAAGGACGACGAGCGGCTGGACTACGACGAGTTCGAGCGGCTGGCCGACGAGCACAAGCCGAAGATGATCATCGCCGGCGCCAGCGCCTACCCGCGCGTATTCGACTTCGCGCGCATGGCGAAGGTGGCCACGCGCGTCGGCGCGCCGCTGATGGTCGACATGGCGCACATCGCCGGCCTCGTCGCCGGCGGCGTGCATCCGAGCCCCGTGCCGCACGCCGACTTCGTCACCACCACCACCCACAAGACGCTGCGCGGCCCTCGCGGCGGCATGATCATGTGCCGCGAGAAGTACGCGAAGGACCTCGACCGGGCGGTGTTCCCGGGCGTGCAGGGCGGCCCGCTGATGCACATCATCGCGGCGAAGGCCGTGTGCTTCAAGGAGGCCGCCACCGCCGAGTTTGCCGCCTACCAGCGCCAGCTCGTCGCCAACGCCGCCCGGCTCGCCGCCGCCATGATCGCCGCCGGCTTCCGCATCGTCAGCGGCGGCACCGACAACCACATCGTGCTCGTCGACGTGTTTTCGAAGGGGATCACCGGCAAGGTGGCCGAAGCGGCGCTCGGGCACGCCGGCATCACGGTGAACAAGAACGCGATCCCGTTCGATCAGAACCCGCCGATGGTGGCGAGCGGCATTCGCCTGGGCACGCCCGCGGTCACCACGCGCGGCATGGGCGAGGCCGAGATGGACCAGATCGCCGGCCTCATCTCGCGCGCGCTGGCCGCGCCCGAAGACTCCCGCGCGCTCGGCATGGTGAAGGCCGAGGTCGAGCAGTTGTGCACGAAGTTCCCGCTCTACCCGGAACGCCTGGCCTGAAGGCCGCGGTCGACGCGGCCTTTGCCGACGATGGCCCGCTGGCCACCGCCGTCGATCAGTTCGAGCCGCGCGCGGGCCAGCGCGCGATGGCGGCGGCCGTCGCCGACACGCTCGCCGGCGGCGGCGTGCTGCTGGCCGAAGCCGGCACGGGCACGGGCAAGACCCTCGCGTATCTGGTGCCCGCGATCCTGAGCCGCCAGCGCGTGCTGATCTCTACCGGCACGAAGAACCTGCAGGAGCAGATCTACTTCAAGGACCTTCCCGTGCTGCGCGAGGCGCTCGGCGTGCCGTTCACGGCCACCTATATGAAAGGCCGCGCCAATTACCTGTGCCTGCACCGGCTCGATCAGCTTCGCTCGTCGCCGGCGGTGCCATACGACTTCGTCTCGATGGTGGACGAGTGGATGCGCACCACCGAGACCGGCGACCGCGCCGAGCTCAGCGACCTGCCCGAGGATTCCTCGGCCTGGCACGACGTGTCCGCGACCGCCGACACCTGCCTCGGCAGCGACTGCCCGCAGTTCCAGCAGTGTTACGTGACGAAGATGCGCCAGCGGGCGGCCGCATCGGACATCGTGATCGTCAACCATCACCTGCTCTGCGCCGACGCGTCAGTGCGGCAGAGCACGTACGGTGAAGTGATCCCCGAGTGCCATTACGCGGTGCTGGACGAAGCCCACCAGCTCGAAGACGTGGCCACGCAGTACTTCGGCATCGCGGTGAGCAACTACCGCGTCGACGAGCTGGGACGCGACGCCGAGCGCGTGCTCAACATGGGGATCGTCGAGGACCCGGATTCCGAGTTGCGGCGCCTCGTGCGAAGCGTGGACGATCAGGCGCGCACGTTCTTCGCCGCCGTGTCGATGGCGCGCCAGACGCGCCCTTCGACTTCGCTCAGGGCAGGCGGTGGGGTCGGCGAGGAACGCCTCCGCATCGGCCCCGGCTGGAACGGCGGCGTGATCGACGATGGCCTGGGCCTGACGAGCGCGCTGGATCGTCTCGAAGCCGCGATGGCGCGCCTCGCGGAGGCTTCCGCCGGGCAGGCCAACGAGGACGTGACGACGATGGCCCGGCGGGCCGGCGAGCTGCGCGATCACCTCCGCTTCCTGCTCGAGGCCGCCGACCCCGCCTTCGTCTACTTCCTCGAGATGCGCGGCCGCGGCGTGTTCCTGCGCGCCGCGCCGATCGACGTCTCGGGCATCGTCCGCGAGCTGCTGATCGATCGTATGAAGGCGACCGTGCTGACGTCGGCAACGCTCACCGTCGAGGGTTCGTTCGACTACGTGCGCGGCCGGCTCGGCGTCGGGCACGCGGCCGACATCCGCGTGCCGTCGGAATTCGACTTCGCCGAGCAGGCGATCCTCTACCTGCCCCGCCAGATGCCGCCGCCCAAGTCGCCCCAGTTCGCAGAGGCGGTGGCGCGCGAGGTCCTCGACCTGCTCCAGCGGTCGAACGGCCGCGCCTTCGTGCTGTTCACGAGCTACGCCATGCTCCGGGCCGTGCGCGACATGGTTGAGCTCGACCTGCCCTTTCCGTTGCTCGTGCAGGGCACGGCGCCGCGCAGCGTCCTGCTCGGACAGTTCCGTTCGACGCCCAACGCGGTGCTGTTTGCGACCTCGTCGTTCTGGCAGGGTGTGGACGTGGTGGGCGAACAACTGAGCTGCGTGATCATCGACAAGCTGCCGTTTGCCTCCCCCGGCGACCCGATCACGGCCGCCCGCATCGAGGCCATCACCGCCGACGGCCGGGACGCCTTCCGGGAGTACCAGGTCCCGCTCGCCATCCTGGCGATGCTGCAGGGGCTGGGCCGCCTGATCCGCCACCGGACCGACCGGGGCCTGCTGGCCGTGCTCGACCCTCGCCTTCGGACGATGGGCTACGGGCGGCGGTTCCTCGATTCGTTCCCGCCCGCCCCGGTGACCCAGGACCTGGAGGCGGTGACGCGGTTTTTCGCCAGCTGATTTACACTCAGAGACTGAGGCAGGCACCGACCCATGACACACACTTCTTACGCCCGCGTAGCCGCGCTCCTGTTCGCATTCCTGGTGGGGCTGGCGCCAGGGGCCATGGCCCAGTCGACGATGGTCAAAGGCAAGGTCGTTGACGAAAAGGGCCAGCCCATGATCGGCGTCGTCATCGCCGTCGAGTTCCAGGGCGGCGTCAACCGCAAGCTGCAGACCAAGACCGACAAGCGCGGCGAGTTCATCCAGCTGCTCACCGAGTCGGGCATGTACAAAATCACCGCCAGCGACCCAAAGGTGGGCTCGGCCGAGACCACCATCCAGGTCCGCCTCGGGCGCGTCAGCGAGGCGAACATCGTGCTCGCGCCGTCGACGGCCGCCAACAACGACGCCAAGGCGGCCGAGCTCCGGAAGGCGTTCGACGATGGCGTGGCGGCCAGCCGGGCCGGCACCCACGACGTCGCCATCGAGCGGTTCCAGGCGGCGCTGGCCCTCTCGCCCAACTGCTTCGATTGCCACTACAACATCGGCGTCGCCTACGCGGCGAAGAAGGACGAGAAGCAGGCGGAGGCCGCGTGGATGAAGGCCCTCGAGGTGAAGGCCGACTACCCCGAGGCCCTGAACGCGCTGTCGACGCTCTACAACAACCAGAAGCGCTTCGACGAGGCCGCGGCGATGAGCGCGAAGGCGGCGGCCACCGGCGGCGCCTCGGGCAACGCCGACGCCGTGTTCAACCAGGGCATCATCCTGTGGAACCAGGGCAAGATCGCGGAAGCGAAGGCGAAGTTCGAGGAGGCGCTCAAGATCAACCCGAACCTGGCCGAGGCGCACTACCAGCTCGGCATGGCGCTGCTCAACGAAGGCAAGCTTCCCGAGGCGGTCGGCTCGTTTGAAACCTACGTCAAGCTCGCGCCGGAGGGCCAGTACGCCACCCAGGCGAAGGGCATGATTGCGCAGCTCAAGAAGATGAACAACGAATAGCCCACGTCGTTACGTGTACGAACACATTCCGGGACGCCTGGCCGAGATTCGCCGACGCATGGCAGAGGCGGCCGGGCGCTCGGGCCGGCGGCCGGACGACGTCCGGCTGATCGCCGTCTCAAAGACCCACCCCCTCGATGCCGTCAGGGCCGCGGCCGACGCCGGCCAGCTGGACTTTGGCGAAAACAAGGTCCAGGAAGCCCTGCAGAAGATCGCCCAATCGACCGATACCAGACTGCGGTGGCATCTCATCGGCCACCTGCAGTCGAACAAGGCGAAGAAGGCCGCTGCCGCCGTCCACACCATCCACGCCATCGACAGCGTGGATCTGCTGACGCGGGTCGATCAGGCGGCCGCCGCGGCGGGTCGGACGCTCGAGGCCCTCGTGCAAGTGGACCTCGCGCTCGAGGACACCAAGCACGGCGCGCCGGTCGACGCGGTGCCGGGCATTTTCGCCGCGGCCGCCGCCTGCCGGGCCGTGGCGCTGGTGGGGCTGATGTTGCTGCCGCCGTTGGCCGAGAACCCGGAAGACGCCCGGCCCTGGTTCGCCCGGCTGCGCGGGCTGCGCGACGCGCTCGGCGAGCAGGGCGTGCCGGCGCCCCGGCTGCGGGAACTGTCGATGGGGATGAGCCACGATTTCGAGGTCGCCATCGAGGAAGGCGCCACGATGGTCCGCGTCGGCACGGCGATATTCGGCGAGAGGCATTACGAATGAAGGTGACACCACTCGATCTTCGGCAGCAGCGCTTCCAGACCGTGATGCGCGGCTACGATCGCGGCGAGGTGCAGGCGTTCCTGCTCGAGGTCGCGGACGACTATGAGAACGCGCTGCGCGAGAGCGACAAGCTGCGGCAGGACGTCGCCAAGCTGGATGCGGTGCTCGGCGAGCATCGCGGGCAGGAGCGCAACCTGCGCAACACGCTGCTCACGGCGCAGAAGCTGGCCGACGAAATCAAGGAGCACGCGCAGCAGGAAGCGGGGCTGATCGTGCGTGAGGCCGAGGGCCGCGCCGACCTGCTGCTGCAGAAGGGCCAGTCGCGGCTCGAGGACGTGCAGCGCGAGATCGACTCGCTGCGGATGAAGCGGCGCGAGGTCGAGACGAGCATCGAGTCGCTGGTCGGCACGCTGAACAACACGCTGGAGTTCATCCGCGACCAGGACGCGCGGGCCCGCGAAGACCGCATCCTGCTGCACCGGCCGCGGCCGGCCGAGGCGGCGCCGGCGCCGAGGCCCGTGGATGTCACGCCCAAGGCCGACAGCCAGACCGGCTGACGGCGCGCTGCTCGACGTCCGCGTCATCCCCCGCGCGGGCAAGAGCGGCGTCGCCGGCCTGCGCGACGGCGCCCTGCTGGTGCGGCTCGCCGCAGCGCCGGTCGACGGCGCCGCCAACGCCGAGCTCGTCGCCGTCCTTGCCGAAGCCCTGCACCTCCCCAAGCGCGACATCGCGATCGTCAGCGGCGAGCGGTCCCGCTCGAAGCGCGTCAGAATCGCCGGTGTCGATCGCGCGCGGGCCCTGGCGATGCTTGGGATCGCAGATGACGCAAAATAACGAGACCACGAAGAACACGAAGATCACCACGAAAAGGCACGAAGACTTTCGCTCTTGAGAAGATACTCTTCGTGATCTTCGTGGTGTTCTTCGTGAACTTCGTGGTTTCGTGATCATCGTGGTCTAATTTCTTCCGCGAAGATGACGATCACTGCCGACTTCCTGATCCGGAACGCCGATCTCGTGGCGACGTGTGCCGGCCCGGGGCCGCGCGCCGGGGCCGCGCAGAAGAACATCTCCGCGATCGAGCACGGATCCGTGGCCGGGTCCGACGGCCGCATCGTCTTTGTCGGGCCCGCGGCCGAGTGCGAGCGCGCGGTGACGCTCGCGCCGGGCGCGCAGGTCATCGACGGGCGGGGGCGCACGGTCGTGCCCGGGTTCGTCGATCCGCACACGCACCTGATCTTCGGCGGCGACCGCCGCGAGGAGTTGCGCCGCCGGCTCGGCGGCGCCACCTACACGCAAATCGCCGCCGAGGGCGGCGGCATCGTCCGCACCGTGATCGACACGCGCGCCGCGTCGGAAGCCGACCTGATCGCCGCGGCGCGGCCGCGGCTCGCCGAAATGCTGTCGTTCGGCACGACGACCGCCGAGGCCAAGAGCGGCTACGGCCTGGACCTCGACACCGAGCTGCGGATGCTCCGCGCCATCCGCGCACTGGCGGCGATGCAGCCGATCGAGCTCGCGGCCACGTTCATGGGCGCGCACGAAGTGCCGCCGGAGTATCGCGGCCGGCGCGCCGAGTACGTGCGCGCCGTGATCGACGGGATGATCCCCGCGGTCGCCGCCGCCGGCCTCGCCGAATGGTGCGACGTCTTCTGCGAGCAGGGCGTGTTCACGCCGGAGGAGTCACGCGCGATCCTCGAGAGCGGCGCGCGGCACGCGCTCAAGCCGCGCATCCATGCCGACGAGCTCGGCCTGAGCGGCGGCGCCGGCGTCGCCGCGGACGTGCGCGCGCGATCCGCCGATCACCTGATCTTCGTCGACGAACCCCACGCCCGCCGCATGCGCGACGCCGGCGTGATCGCCACGCTGCTGCCCGCGGCGGCGTTCTTCCTGAAGCTCGGGCGCTTCGCGCCGGCGCGAATGCTGATCGATCAGGGCGTGCCGGTCGCGCTCGCCACCGACCTGAACCCCGGCGGCGGCTTCACGACCTCGATGCCGTTCGTGATGACGCTCGCCTGCTTCGGCATGCACATGACGCTCGAAGAGGCGCTGGTCGGCGCCACGCTCAACGCCGCGGCCTCGATCGATCGCGCCGATCGCATCGGCAGCCTCGAGGCCGGCAAGCAGTTCGATGCGGTGGTGGTCCGCGGCGCCCTCGCCGACCTGCTGCACGTCGGCGGACGGGTGATCTCACACGTCATCAAATGCGGCAGAGTGGTGACACCGGCATCGGGTGATTGATGATTGGTAATTGAGTGACTGTTCGGCGATTGAGTGTTTGGGTGATTGAGTGATTCGCGC
>MELE01000209.1:13594-20992 GCA_001768615.1 Acidobacteria bacterium RIFCSPLOWO2_12_FULL_67_14b
TCGGTCCCTCGCTCAATCGTCAATGCCCGAGTACAATTCCCGTGTGGTCAAATTCTCGGACATGACTCTTGCTGCCGTGCTGGAGGCGCTGTCGGGCCCCGAGCCCACCCCCGGCGGCGGCACCGCGGCGGCGATCGCCGGGGCGATGGGCACCTCCCTGCTGATCATGGTGGCGGGGCTCGCCAGGTCGAAGACCAATGCCGACGAGGAAAAGGCCGTGCTCGCCGCGGCGCGGAGGGCGCTCGAGCCAGTCCGCGCCGAGCTGATGCGGCTGGCGGACGCCGATGCCGCCGCGTTCGACCAGGTCATGACGGCGTACCGGAAACCGAAGGGGACCGACCAGGAGAAGGCGGAGCGGAGCGCAGCGATTCAGGCGGCGCTGCAGCACGCCACGGTGATCCCGCTCGAGACGCTGGGCGCGTGCGCCACGGCGCTGCGGCGTGCGGGCGAGGTGGCCGGCGCCGGCAACCGCTCGGCGGCCAGCGACGCGGGCGTGGCGATTGGACTGCTGGAGGCGGCCGCCGCCGGCGCGGAAGCCAACGTCCGCGGCAACCTCGACAGCATCAAGGACGAAGGCTTCAAGACGCGGACCGGAACCGCCGTGGGGCAACTGTCGGCCGGCGCGGCGGCGATCGCGGGCGAGGCCCGCCGGCGCCTAGCGGGGTGAGCGCTTCACGCCCGGCATCAACCGGATCGTGGACGCAGGGTTGAACGTCCACTTCTGGATGAAGATGCCCGGAATCAGGGGCACGTCGGTCTCGTAGGTGATGTTGACGTGCAGGTCGGGACCGGTCTGCCTGATCGCGACGTTGCCGGGATCGATCGTCAGCCCGTGGTTCGAGGCGAGCTCCAGCACCGTTTCGGTGATCTCGGCATCGCTCGACGCGGGCGCGAAGAGCAACGCCTCGTGCACGGCGTCCTCGAACTGGTAATTGGTCAGTGCCGCCATGCCGGCCTGGAAGGTAATGGTCAGGACCGCGAGGGCGACTACGATCTTGATGATTTTCGTCATGCAAATCCAGGCGCCGGGGGGACGGGAGGCGCCGGCCTCATCATACGCTTATCGGCCAATCGGAGCTCGGAGTTCACTCCTCAGTGGATTTGGTGCAACAGGCGTCCCCAGCGCGATCCGCTGAACAGGCTGGTCAGGAGCGACCCTGACGGCGACCCGTCCTCGGCCGTCTCGAACGACCAGTAGATGAACAGGGCCCGGCCCTTCACGTACGACGTGGGCAGGAACCCCCAGTAGCGGCTGTCCTGCGAGTCGTCTCGGTTGTCGCCCATCATGAAGTAGTGGCCGTCGGGCACGGTCACCGGCCCGTAGCGGCGCCGCAGATCCAGCGACCCCTCTTCGCCTTCGGCGGCCGCCGGGAACAGGTAGTGCGCGTAGGGTTCGATCAGGGGCATGCCGTTGATGTGCACGGTCTGGTTCTTGAGCTCCAGCGTATCGCCAGGCAGGCCGATCACCCGCTTGATGAAGTCGCGGTCGGGCTCTTCGGGGAACTTGAACACGACCACGTCGCCGCGCTCGATGTCGCGCACCGGCAGGAGGGCGCGTTCGATCGCCGACGCCGTCGGCGCGAAGATGAACTTGTTGACCAGCAGGTGATCGCCGACGAGCAGGTTCGGCTTCATGGAACCGGTGGGGATCTTGAAGGCCTGGAAGACGAACGTGCGGACGAACAGCGCCAGGACGACGGCGACGAGGATCGACTCGGCGTACTCACGGACGGTCGATTTCTGGAAGGTCGCCTCGGCCATCGCTACTCGTCTCCGATCTTGAGCACGGCGAGGAAGGCCTCTTGCGGGATCTCGACGGTCCCCACCCGCTTCATGCGCTTCTTGCCTTCCTTCTGTTTCTCCAGCAGCTTCCGCTTGCGGGAGATGTCGCCACCATAGCACTTTGCGAGTACGTTCTTGCGCAGCGCCTTCACCGATTCGCGGGCGATGATCCGGGCGCCGATCGCGGCCTGGATGGCCACCTCGAACATCTGCCGCGGAATCAGCTCGCGCATCTTCGACGCCAGCAGCCGCCCGCGATCGTAGGCGCGGTCGCGATGGACGATGATCGACAGCGCGTCGACCGGCTCGCCGTTCACCAGGATGTCCAGCTTCACCAGCGGCGACTCCCAGTAGCCGGTCACGTGATAGTCGAGCGAGGCGTAGCCGCGCGAGATCGTCTTCAGCCGATCGTAGAAGTCGAGCACGACCTCGTTGAACGGCAGCTCGTAGGTGATGAGCACGCGGTCGGCGGCCTTGAACTCCAGCGTCTTCTGCACGCCGCGCTTGTCCTGGCAGAGCTTGAGGATGGCGCCGACGAACTCGGCCGGGGTCAGGATCATCGCGGTGATGACCGGCTCCTCGATCTTGCCGATATGCCCGGCCTCGGGGAGCTTGGCCGGGCTGTCGATCTCGACGACTTCGCCGTTGGTCTTCGTCACGCGATACAGCACGCCGGGCGCCGTGGTGACGAGATCCATGTTGAACTCGCGCTCGAGCCGTTCCTGCACGATCTCCATGTGCAGCAGCCCCAGGAACCCGCAGCGGAACCCGAAGCCCAGGGCCACCGAGGTCTCGGGCTCGAAGAAGAAGGCGGCGTCGTTCAGGCGCAGCTTCTCGAGCGATTCGCGCAGCTCCGCGTACTGGTGGCTCTCCACGGGATAGAGCCCCGCGAACACCATCGGCTTCAGTTCCTTGAACCCCGGGAACGGCTCGGTCGTCGGCCGGTTGGTTTCGGTGACGGTGTCGCCGATCTGCGCGTCGGAAACCACCTTGATGCCGCACGCGATGAAGCCGACCTCGCCCGGCCCGAGCTGCTCCATCGGGACGGCCTTCGGCGTGAACACGCCGAGCGATTCCACCTCGTGGTCCTGCTTCGTGTTCATCAACGTCACTTTCATGCCGTTGCGAATCGTGCCTTCGAGGACGCGCACCACGATCACCACGCCGCGATAGGAATCGTACCAGGAGTCGAAGATGAGCGCCTTGAGCGGCGCGTCCGGATCGCCCTCGGGCGCCGGCAGGCGATGGACGATGGCCTCGAGGATCTCCTTGACGCCGCGGCCTTCCTTGGCGCTGGCGAGGATCGCGGTCGAGCCGTCGAGGCCGATGATCTCTTCGATCTGCCGCCGCGCCTCGTCCGGCTGCGCGCTGGGCAGGTCGATCTTGTTGATCACGGGGATGATCTCGAGGTTGTTCTCGACCGCGAGATAGGCGTTGGCGAGCGTTTGCGCCTCGACGCCCTGCGAGGCATCGACGAGCAGCAGCGCGCCCTCGCAGGCCGCCAGCGATCGCGTGACCTCGTAGCTGAAGTCGACGTGGCCGGGCGTGTCGATCAGGTTGAGGATGTAGTCCTGACCGTCCGACGCCTTGTATTTGAGGCGGACCGGGTGCGCCTTGATCGTGATGCCCCGTTCCCGTTCGAGGTCCATGCTGTCGAGCACCTGGGCCGACATCTCGCGCATCTCGAGCGCGCCGGTGATCTCGAGAAACCGGTCAGCGAGCGTCGACTTGCCGTGGTCGATGTGCGCGATGATGGAAAAGTTGCGAATGTGGGGCTGTTTCACTGACGATCCTGACTATTATCACTCATGCCTGACCCGACCTCGTCCGGGTTCAGTTGGGTGTGCCCGTCGTGCAGCCGTCGGGTGCCGCGCGGCGTAGCCACGTGCCGCTGCGGCACCGCCATGCCCGCCGACGCGGCGCCCGACCCAGGCGCCGCCGCGCCCTCACCCAAGTCCAACGGCGCCATCGTCCTGGCCGTCGCTGTCGTGCTCGTCGCCGGCGGGGTGATCTTCTGGGCGTTGTCGTCGGGTCGTGTCGGCCCGCAGGCCCCGGCCGGGGACGTTGCCGCGGACAGCACCGGGCCAGCCGCAGACGCCGGCGCCGCCGCGCCGCGGGCCGCGGACTCGTCGGCCGAGCGCCGCGCCTGGGATGCGTCGGTGGCCGGCAGCGCGAAACAGCCGGCGCCTCCACCCGCGCCGATCGCAGCGCCCGCACCAGTCGATGCGCGGCTGTCGAGCGCGCTGGAAGATGTCGTGAGCCGCGCCATGCCCGCGGTGGTGCTGGTCGAAAGCTCCTCGGGGACCGGCAGCGGCTTCTTCGTGCGCCGCGACACGGTGCTGACCAACGTGCACGTCGTGAAGACCGACACGTCGGTCACGCTGCGGCGCATGGACGGCTCGACCGTGCCGGCGCGCGTCGACTCGCGATCGCCGGCCTACGACATCGCGGTGCTCAAGGTCTCGACGCCGTCGGTCAATCAGGCGGTGATCCCGCTGGGGTCGGCCAGAACGCTGCGCCCCGGGCAGGAAGTGTTCACGATTGGGTCGGCGCTGGGCCTGCTGCAGAACAGCGTCACGCGCGGCATCGTGAGCGGGGTGCGCCAGAGCGGCACCGTCACGCTGGTGCAGACCGACGCGGCGGCCAACCCCGGCAACAGCGGCGGGCCGCTGCTCGATCGCACGGGCACCGCCATCGGAATCACGACGCTCGGCTACAAGGACCGCCAGGGCCTCAACTTCGCGGTCGCGATCGATCACGCGCGCGACATTCTCGACGGCCGCCAGGTGACGCCGCCGGCCGGGAGCCTGACCCTCGAGAACCTGCGCTCGCCGTCGGCCGCCACCCAGTCGGAATCCGATCGCCTCCAGCAGGACGGCGGGCGCGCGCTGGCCCGAGCGCTCGACGCGCTGGCGCGCGGCGCCGACGAGCTCGACCCGGCCTGGCGGCGCTTCCGCGGTTCTTGCTACTCCAGTCCGATTGTCGGATCCTTCGACCGGGAGTGGTTCGCCGTGCTCGCGCCGCGCGCCATGCCCAGCCCCGTGCCCGCGCACTGCCTTGACTTCTTCTCGAGCTTCAAAGGCGAAGCCGACCGGTTCAGCCGCACGATGCGGACCGCGCTCGAAGAGGCGCGGCGCGCGGGCGTACTGCCGGGCGACGTGCGGGACGCGCTGCAGTCGCGACGCCTGCAGTTCGACGGGTGGGACCGCTGACGCGTTGCGGCTCAGGCGTTGTCAGGTCCGGTATGCCTTGAAGGTCATGAAGAGCGCAAAAACCAGCAGGATGCCCTCCAGGACCATGAACACGCCACGGCTTCACGCGTGTCCAACGGCGACCGTAACGCGCAAGAAGGTTGCCGGTATCGACGTGGCGTGTGTACTGGTGTTTTGGCTGCTGAACAGCTCTTCGAGCTCTTTCTGCAGGTCAGCGGCCCGGCCGTTCTTGTCGGCGGCTTCGAATGCATTCATGGTTGGCCCGTAGTAATTCCTGAATTCCTCCACGAACAGTGCCGGTGGGCCACCGAAGTTGAACACGAACGTCTCTCGAGAGAAGGAAATCTTCTCCGCCGGAACCCCGGCGCCGCCAAACCGCTCGATCACGTTGCTCTCGACGCCCCACGTCATGGGGCTGACGAAGCCTTCCGGCGGCGGCGGTGTATAGGCTGAGCTGATCCTCAGAATCTGGGCCACGAGCGTTGGGTCGTTGGGAATCCAGTTGCCCATCACGATGCGACCTCCCGGTCGCGTCGCGCGCACCATCTCTTTGGCGACTTCGAACGGTTTGGGCGCGAACATCGCGCCAAAGATACTGACGACGACGTCAAACGCTTGATCCGGAAGCGGTTGCAGATTGGTTACGTCACCTTCCCGGAACGCGCAGTTCGCAAGGCCATGCTCCGCGGCGCGCTTGTTCCCGGCCGCGACCAGGTTCCGCGCAATATCCACCCCCAGCACGTCGGCTCCCAGCTTTGCCGCTGGCAATGCCGTGGTGCCGTCGCCGCATCCGAGATCCAGAACCTTATGTCCTTTGGCGATGCCGATTCGCTGCACGAGCGCTTCTCCGCTTTCGCGCATGGTCTCGGCAATACGCGTGAAGTCGCCTTTTTCCCAGAGTGCCTTGTTTGGATTCATGGGCGCATTAGTCATCACACTGTCATTCCCTTCTAAGTAGGTTGTTGTTCAGCCTAACACGGCGTTAACCTGCGAGTGGCGTCGATCCTAGCCGGCGCCGCTCAGGTTCAACGCTTTGTTAGGCCTTTCGACGAGCGCCACGATGGGCCGACTCGGTTGGCGGGTTGGCCGCTATGACCGAGCGCAGCAACTTGTTGACCGCGCGCGACGAATCGAAGACCTGCGCCACATCGGGCTCAAGGACGACCGCAACAGTCTGCGGTCCCATACCAGCAGCAAATCGGTTGGGCCGTGAGCGCGAGTAGTCGAATTCATACTCGGCTCGGAGTCCGTTGTATTGAGTCTTTTTACGACTTCGGCTTGATGTTTTCTTCATGGCGTTTTCGCTCGGCCTTTATCGCTCGACGTGCGTGAATAAGTCTGACCCGTCCGGAGCGTTCTGTAAAGCCAACGACCAGCAATCGCGGCTTCGTTGAGAAACCGACGATAAGTTCACGTGTTTCGTCTTCGGAGTGGTCCGGATCGTCAAAAATGCGCGCCAATGGATCGGCAAACACAGAAAGCGCCTCGTCGAAGGCGACGCCGTGTTTCTTGAGATTGGCCTTCGCCTTTGCGTCATCCCATTCGAACTGAAGATCCATGACGATGCGCCGAGCCTAGCATGTCCGGTCGATCAGTTGGCGTGTCCGTCTAACGTCATCCGCGTGAGCCGCGGCGGCCAATTGCGCAAATTGTGCCACAGAACCTCAACGCCGTCGGCTCCACGCGGTGGTTAGGCTGTGAGTTGATCACGCAAGCCCGCCTATGTCATATTGGACATACTAAGCCATGGCCCAGAAGTCGGACAAGCCGCTGGTGTGGCTAAAGGGCGAAGTCAAGACTCCGCCATTCGGTGAGAAGGCTCGGATCGAGGCCGGGTTTCTGTTGAGACGACTGCAGCAAGGGGACTCGCTGAGCCTGCCTCAGTCCAGACCGATGCCGGCAATCGGGACGCGCTGCCACGAGCTTCGGATCACGGATCGCGATCAGACGTGGCGAATCATGCACCACGTAGCGTCCGACGCTGTGGTGATTCTCGACGTGTTCGCCAAGAAGACCGAAGCCACACCCACGGGCGTGCTCGATACGTGCCGAAAGCGACTGACCGACTACCTGAAAGTAGCGAGTGCGAAGGAGCGACGATGAAGAGCGACAAGAAGGCGCGTCTGGAACGAGCGGGATGGGTCGTTGGAGACGCGGCCCAGTTCCTGAAGCTGAGCGCGCAGGAGCAACGTTTCGTCGAACTGAAACTCGCGCTCGCCACAGGTGTGCGCCAACTGCGCGAGCGTAGAGGGCTCACACAGGCGGCACTCGCCAAGCGCCTGGGGTCCAGTCAGTCGCGCGTGGCCAAGATGGAGGCCGCCGACACGTCGGTGAGTCTCGACCTGATGATGCGCTCGCTATTGAGCATCGGTGCCACGGCTGGCGAGATCGCGAGACTGATTAA
>MELE01000210.1:0-5393 GCA_001768615.1 Acidobacteria bacterium RIFCSPLOWO2_12_FULL_67_14b
TGTGACGACCAGTCCAGGGCGTGTGGACAAATCGGTGTGACGACCAGTCCAGGGCGTGTGGACAAATCGGCTGCAGGCTCCAGACTGCAGGCTTCGGGAAGAGCTCTCCCGAGAGATTCCCCGTAGCCTGAAGTCCGCAGCCTGAAGCCGACGGGTTTTTTCACAGGCTCTGACTCTACCAACAACGGCCGGGTCTAGCGCCCTGGCAGCACCGGCCGCACGCGGAGCATCGTGAGCTGCACGGAGTTCCGCTGCCCGTCCTCCAAGATCCGCTGCACGTCGTAGCGGCCCTCGTTGAGGTACCTGATGTTGGCCATCAGATAGGAGAAGCCGGCCTTCGCGTTGACATTCATCCATTCCCCTTGCGCTGTCTCATCCGGCGCCTCGGTGCCACCGGTGTGCCACGTTACTTGCGGCCACGCACCCATGCCGCGGCCACCGCCGCCTCCACGACCCCCGCCAGCGCGCCGGCTGCCGGTCGGCTGCCCGGATTCCGGATCGGTGTAGTAGATGGCCGTGTCCTTGTAGATCTCCTGGTTGAACAAGAACGGCGAGAACCCGTACGCCCATCTGCGGTATCGCGCCTGGCTGCGCAGGTTCATGGCCCTCACGTCCGCGTTGCTGTTGATCTCGCGGACGATGTTTTCGCGAATCGCGTCGGACGCATCCATGTGGCCGGGATATCGTGGATCCCGGAGACCGCTTCCGCCGGTATACCACCCTCGCGTCGAGAGGTAGCTTCTGAAGCCCGGCGGCACATACCCGGCGAACTGCTGGACCCATTCGTGAGCCGGGTAGCCGTGCGGGTTGAGGTAGACGTCGGGCAACCAGTCAGACCACACGCGCATGCGAACCAGCGACTCGGGTAACAGCGGATCAGCCTCGCCCACTCCCGATCCCACGTCCATGCCGAGCGAGCTGTACCGGCCTGCGTGCAGGATGTAGGTGGGCGTGAGCTTCTGGAGCTCGAATGCCATCTGAGCGCCGTCGGGGTTCTCGACGGGCTGGATGATCACGTTCACTTTCTTGAGGATCGCCTTGTAGGCGGGGTCCGTGCAGAGCAGCTCCGCCAGACGAAGGGAGTGACTGGTCGACGACACCTCGTTGGCGTGCTGCCGGGCCGTGATGAAGATGGTCGGTTTGTACGCCGAGAGCTTCGCGAGCGACACCTGCTCGCTCGCGGTCGGCTGCGTGATCTCGACGATCGAGACCTCGCGTCCGCGATACGACTTGCCGGCCTTGTACGCTTTCACCTCGGGGAACGCGGCCAGCTTGCCGACGATCTCCTCGGCCTCGTCCGGGCTGATGACGTGATCCCACGTGACGATGCGTTGTCTCGGGGCCGCCGCCACCGCGGTCCGGACGTTCGAGGCAGGCCACGCACCCGTGTTGCGCACGACGCGGCGCGTCCGTGCGTCCTTCGCCGCGATCGCGAGCGCGATGCGATCAACATGCTCATACGACAAGGCCGTCTTGTAGACGCCGGCGGCCTGCAGCTCCGCGAGCGCGTCGATCGCGTCTGCGGCGCGGCTGGCTTCGTGGTCGTCTCTCGCTTCCACCTGCAGCTCAATCTCCGACACGCGGTCGGCGCGCACGACGGCGCGAGCCGTCAGGGGCGGCGTCGTGTCGATCTTCGTCAGCGGCCGATTCACGTGCGTCGGCTTCTCGACGCCCTTCTCTTGGTATGACACTTCCAGCCTCGGCCCGACTGCGGCGTTGCCCGCATAGAGGATTCGGGCCTGCCCGGCCTGACCCGGCCGATTGGGATGAATGATCGGGAAGATCTTGCCGGGCGCCCTGAGCCGCTGCCTGACGGTGGTTCGGCCCAGCGCGTCGAAGAAGTCGAGCGTGACGAAGTAGATATCTTCATGCAGCGACTCGAGCGAGGAGATGAGCTCCTGGTCGATGCCGATGGCGAAATCGGGCTCGCTCATCCAGACCTCGACGTCCAGATCGCGATGGAACGGCTGCTTGGCGGGAGTCGGCCGGTTCTCGGTCACCTTCATCACGTTGTCGTAGACGCGCGGCAGCACCTTCGCCTGGTAGTAGTCCCAGAATCGCTCGGGATCGGTGGCGATGCGGCTGTCGGCCGCCAATTGACCGTCGACCGTCGCGCTGATCCACCCAGTCGTCACGTCGACGCGCGACCACCCGGGGAACTTGTCGAGATATTCCCGCTCCACCGTCTTGGGACTGAACGCGCCGCGATACACGACTTTGCCCGCCGCGTCGGTCGCCTCCAGCGTGTAGGTGTCCTTGACGTTGTCGACGACCTCCAGCGCGAACGCCTCTTTCGAGATGCCCAGCTCGCGCAGGAAGATATCGTCGACCGGATAGAGTTCGTGGAGCCAGCGGGTGGGCACCTGGTAGAACTTGTATTTCTTGGTCAAGTCCGGGTGATAGTTCGCCACCTTGATGCGGATCGATTTGGCGGCCTTGCCCTTGAGCTCGGGAATCACCTGCTCGGTCATCCACAAGTATCCCTGCTTGTACGCGGAAAGCACTCGCACTTTCGGAGAGGCCGCGCCCGCTTTGGTCAGCTCGCTCGTGATGTCGCCGACGAGCGTTTTTCGCACTTCAGGACTCTCGCTCAGCCTTGCTTCGAGCTCCACCGTCGAGCCGCTCTTGACCTTCGGCAGGACATCGGATCGGAATGTCGCCCAGAAGTCGTCGACTTCCCACGGAACGTCGATCTTGTCTTCGAAGACGGTTTCCGGGTCCGTGATCCCACGGCTCGTCACGCGAGCGGACGGCAGCTTGAGCGCGGTGCCCACGCGGCCGGCAACGAACTTCTCGAGGGCTGGATCGGCCGACTCGACGAACATCTTCACGTCGAACGACTCGACCGTCTTGTCCTTCAGGCTCGCGAGCACTCGATCGATCTCGCCGACGATCTGAGCTGCCTGGCCGGCGCCGTTTCGCGCCTCCAGAAAACGGCTCGTCTGCGTTGCCACATCATCGAGCGACGCCGCGCCACGGGCGTTGTCCCAGAGGTACGGCACGCGCCGCGCGAGATACATGGCGGCAGCCTCGACGCCGGCTTCGTCGGCGCCGGACACGACGGTCGCCGGCGTGTTCCCGAACGCGCGCGGTACGATCTGGATCACGCCTTCGCCTGCCTGCAAGCCGTCGACCCGCGCCTTGCCGATTTTGACGAGCTGATCGGTGAGGCTGTTGTTCCGGCCCACCAGGATCGGGCTCGGTTCGCGAGCGGGATCGCGCACCTCGCTCGCCTCGCGAGTCATCGGCAGCGTAACACCCGTCGTTTCGAGCCCGACCCGCGCGGCGATGTGGGCGGCCGCCAGCGCGTCCTGGCCACCGCCGAGCACGATGGCCGTCTCAGTGCTGTCCGGAATCAAATCGCGGTAGGCGTCGCCGTACCAGCCTTCGATCGAGTAGATCCTCCTGAGATCGAACGCTCTCGTCGGCCCGGCGACGACTTCGGCACCCGGACCACCGCGGCCGCCCGGCGAGTCGGGCGCCAGCTCGTCAGGGTCGATCACCGGGGTCAGCGTGCGCTGGTTCAGACCCGACCGATGGACCTCGGCTTTCGCGACGGTCTTGCCTTGCGTCAGAATCTCGACGACCGTGACCGCCGTGTTGCCGAAGTTGAGCGCCTTCGGCTCGAGGCCCCGGCGATGGAGGGCATCCAGATCCTCGAGCGCCCTGGCCGCGCGTGCGGCATCACGGGGCACTTCGACCGTGACCTTCACCACCTCGAGGCCACGGTCGTCGCTGTCGACGACCAGCGAGCGGACGCGCGCATCGGACGCCGTGATGGCCTTCCCCCGGAGATACTGCACGAGCTGCTCTTCGAGGCCGCGCACCGTCATGGCGTTCATGCCCCACAGGCGCGGCAACCGTCCGGCGAGTTCGATGCCTGCGGCCAGCGTGCCGTCATCGTCGCCGCCGACGACGACGACGCCGTCGGCACCGCCCAACGGGGAACGCACGGTCGCCACGAGGCCCTGACCCGGTCGCAGCGACTTGACGTCGATCGTGCCGGCGTCAGCCAGTGTCTGCACGACGGTGTTGGTTCGGCCGATCAGAATCGGCAGCGCGATGCTTGCGGCGTCTCCGACCGCATTGTCGCGCACGACGATCGGCAGCGTCATGGCCGTCGTCTCGAAGCCGAGCCGCGCGGCGATGTTGGTCGCCGCCTCGATATCCTGTGCGGAGGCGCGGGCGGGGACGATCACCCTCGCGACGACCGAGTCGGCCAGGCCGTCACCGTTGGTGTCACGAACACCGCCCGACGCGACGTCGAACACGGATCCCAGGCTCTTGAGCTCGGTGCGCTGAGCAAGCGCGCGCGGTCCGCGAACGCCGGCGATCACCACCAAGGACAGAGCGAATGCGACTGTTATGAGGGGTAAGCTGTGCTTCTTCATCGTGCACTGTCCTTTGTTCGAAGCCTAAAGCCAGTTCCTTTGCGGGTTGCCGGTCAGGGCGAGAATTCGTCCCGGCCGTGCCATCGATCGCAGCATGTCGTCTTCTCCTGAACGTTCACGCCCAGTGAGCTTCCCGTCGGATTCTTGGATGACTCTCCACGCTCGCTCTTCCTCGTTCTCCTTCTTGCTTCCCCCGCTCTTCCTCACGTTTCTTGGCGTCTGCTCTTCCGTGCTTTTGCTCCCGCAGCGCGGTCGATCCGCTGCGCATCCGGTCATAGATGCCCAAGGGCGGCCGCCACGGCGGCGAAGTCCTGGCCATTGTCCAGCGCCTCCCTGAACCGCCGGTCCCGCGCGTCGAGGGCCTTCGCCAGCGCGAACACCTCCTCGAAACGGACCGCGGGCACGACGACCGAGCCCGTTTCGTCGGCGATTACACAGTCGCCGGGCGAGACCGTAATCCCGCCGCACGTCACCGGCACGTTGAGCCCTGTCACGCGGACACGCTGCTTTCCCGACACCGGCGTCATCCACCGGCTGACGACGCCGAGTCGGGAGGCACGGAGCTCTTCAAGGTCGCGACAGCCCCCATCGACAAGCACCCCCTCGACGCGGCGCGCCCGCGCCGCCGTCGCGGCCAGGCCGCCGAAGGTCGAGATCTCAGCGCCGCCGAGATCGATTACGAGGACCTCTCCGGCGCCGGCAGCATGCAACACCCTCCCGATGTCGAAGTCCTCGAGTGCGCACGCACCGAGCGCGGCCGCCTCCTCCGAAACGGTTGTGGCGCGCCCGGCGAAGCTTCCCGCTCCGCTCCGCCACGCGAGACCGCGCGTCACCCCCGCGATCCTCAACCGGTCCAGCGCATCGCTCCAGGTGCTGCTGGCAATTGCGCGGCAGATCGAAAGCGTCGATTCCTGCATCGGCATGTTTATCGAACCGTACGCACCCCGCGTGAGCAGGACTCGCGCACGCGCCCGGAGAAGTGATCGTCAAAGCCGCAACACT
>MELE01000210.1:5529-6735 GCA_001768615.1 Acidobacteria bacterium RIFCSPLOWO2_12_FULL_67_14b
GTCTTCAGCATGCGGTCGGCCATCGCCGGCATCAGTCGCTGATAGACCGTCCGGCTCGAGGTCGACAGCGGGTTGTTCGGGTCGCCGCGGTAGCAGTGAATGAAGCGGGTCCCGTACTCGACGGTACCGTCGTAGTAGGGATCCTTCGTGCTCTCGAGGAACGCCTCGACGTAGCGGACGGCGTTCGCGAGGTACCACTGATCCGAGGTGCCTGTGGTCAAGTGGATCTTGCCCACCAGCTTCGGGCCGATCGTCTGCCAGTCACGCTTCAGGATGTAGCTGAGATCGGCGTGCTCGCGCCAGTAGTCCGCCACCTCGCGGTTGATCTCCCCGGTCCGTTTGTCCCAGATCTGTCCGGGATACCCGTCGGGGCCCACGGGGCCGAACACGGCCTGCATGCCGTCCCAGAGGCCGGCGCCGCGTCCCTGGTCGCCCACCACCAGCTCGAGGTGGTTGTCCTGCTCCATTGTCAGGCCGACGTGACCGTCCTCCATCCGGTTGACCGGCAGCACGTCGTTCGACCCGCGATTGCCAATCGACGGCCGCGGCACGCGCCCCCAGAGACCCGAGTACCAGTAGGCGTTGTTGTCGGTGTAGATGTTCACCAGGCGCCAGGCGCGGAAGTCGATCGGGCTCGGGGCGCCGGCCCAGGTGCCGTTGTAGAAGTCGGGATACATGACCTGCATCCCGAGGGCCTCCCAGCCACCGGTGGAGCAGCCGGTCAGCACGCGCGCCCACGGCTGCCCGATGCCGCGGAACTTCTCCTCGATGTAGGGAATCAGCTCCTGTGTGATCGCGTCGCCATAGGGGCCGTTGTTGACCGAGTTCACGCCGTACGAATCGTCGTAGTACACCGTCGGATGCTGGAAGGTCATGATGAGCATCCGGGGCATCTTCCCGCTCGTCCAGTCCTTGTAGAACCCGTAGGCGTATTCCTGGGCGGTCCGCTCGGTGCCCCTCACCGTCGGATCCGGCAGGATGGTCGAGAACGCGGAGATTCCCGTGGGGAAATGAGCGGGATTGATGACGAGCGGATAGCGTGCGTCGGGGTGCTCGTCGAACCCGTCGGGCAGCAGCACGAACGCACCGAGCTCGATCGTCCGCCCCCAGAAGTCGCTGAGGAGCTTGCTCTCGATGCGGATGTACTTCACGTACTTGCTGTCCTCGGGATACGGCAGCGGCGGGATCTCCTTGTCGAGCGAGATG
>MELE01000210.1:6799-6879 GCA_001768615.1 Acidobacteria bacterium RIFCSPLOWO2_12_FULL_67_14b
GCTTGATGTTCCACTTCTGCCCTTCCCACCGGTCCATCGCCGCCTTGATCACGTGGCCGTCCTTGCGCTTGAACGTGTCG
>MELE01000211.1:0-18157 GCA_001768615.1 Acidobacteria bacterium RIFCSPLOWO2_12_FULL_67_14b
AGGAGACCACGAAGATCACGAAGATCATCACGAAGGACACGAATAAACCCAAGTACTCTTCTTCTTCGTGGTTGATCTTCGTGCTCTTCGTGGTTTCATTTTAGACCAGACGGCAAGCGCGGCGACGACAGCAGCGCGGCGAACTCGCGCCAACGCCTCGCCGCCGTGGCGTCGCGGCCGGCCTTTTTCTCGATGTAGGCGCGGATCAGGTCCTTGCCCAGGTTGTAGTTAATCACGTAGCTGCGGTACTGATCGATGAACCGCACCCGCTGCTCCGCCCTTGGCTTCGTGTACAGCGCGTAGCGCTCGAGCCAGGCCGCCGCGGCGGCCCGATCGATCGTGCCGTTGATGTAGCGGCGCGCGGCTTCGTTGCCGGCGTACGACAGCTTGTCGACGAGCGCGAGCACGTCGTAATACTCCTGGACGCGATCGACCGGAAGGCCGGCCAGCGGGAACAACACGTCCTTCTCGTAGGTGACCCGATCGGCCGGCGAAAACGCCACCTCGATCCCGAAGTTGGCCGTGCCCTCCGCGATCAGCGATTGCGGCGAGAACAGCGGATACACGGTGTACTCGATCCAGCCGCGGTCCTTGACCAGGTGTTTCTCGAGCAGCACGTTGTAGACGTGATGCCCCGGATACCCCTCGTGGCACGCCAGGTCGATGGCGCGGTCGATGTAGATCGGCAGGTCCGTGTTGACCTGGATCAGGCTCCTGAACTGGCCCTGGTACCAGTTGTAGCCGCTCCACGACTTGCCGGTGACGTATTCCACGGTGAAGCGCTCTTCGGGCGGCAGTTGCACCGTGGCCAGCGTGCGCTCGCGGCACCCGCGGATCGCCTCCTTGAACACGCGATCGACGCGCGCGGGGGGAATCACGAACGCCTGCTTGAACCGATCGTAGCGTTCGATCAACGGGCCGTCGCCGGTCAGCCTCGCCTCGAGCTGCTTGAGCACGCCCTCGAACTCGGCCTCGGTCTTGGTCGGCGCCACCGCGTCGTAGAGCGCCTGCGACTCTTCATCGAACGTCAGCTTGCCGCCCTGAAGCATCGCCACGCGGGCGCGAAGGGCCGAGACCTGCCGCGCCAGGTAGTGGCGTCGAAGCACCCACAGCTCCCGGTCCTGCGGATTGCGCGGCGGCGGGATGAGCGCCGCGGCGATGTCTATCTCGAGCGCCGCCGCCTGATCGCCGATGGCCGCCAGCGGCGTCTTCGCCGCCTCGGCCTGCGTCCGCCACTCGGGCGGGCCGTAGAACGCGTCGACGTAGTCGGCGTCGTGCTGGCCCACGGCCAGCACGAGCTTCACGTAGCGCTCGGCGACGTTTCTCAGCGGGTCGGGCAAGGGGGCCTGGCCTATGGTAATCACGGGCAGGGCCATCAATGCGCACAACACGAGAACCCCTTTGAACCGGTCATTTCGCATATCGGGATCCAATCGTGGGAATCAGGTAGTCGCGAAACGCCTTCACGAAATCGAACCGCGGAGCGAAGCCCCAGTCACGCCGCGCGGCACTGTCGTCCACGTCCTCGGGCCAGGAATCGACGATGCCCTGGCGCTTGGTGTCCGTGTGCCAGGAAATGTCGGCGTCCGGAAACGCGCGCACGACCTCCTGCCGGATCTCGCCGGCCGACGGGTTGAACGCCGCCAGATTGTAGGCCGTGCGCGTGAGCGCCGCCTTGGGCGCCGCCGACAGGGCGAGCAGGGCCTCCACGCCATCGGGCATGGCCATGAACGGAATTCGCGTATCGGGCCTGACGAAACACGCGTACGGCTCGCCCTTCGCCGCCGCGTGGATCATCTCGGGCGCGTAGTCCGACGTGCCTCCGGACGGCACGGTGAGCGCCGAGATCAGGCCGGGAAAGCGCACGCACCGGAAGTCGACGCGCCCCGACTGCGGCTGGGCGGCCAGCTGCTTATAGAAGCGCGCGTAGTAGCGGCCCAGTTGCTCGCAGTACAGCTTGTTGCAGCCATACATCGTCGACGGCGTGTTGTAGTCGTCTTCCTTCACGGGTCCGACCCGGCGTTTCGTCTCGAGATCGGGCAACCCGTAGGCGGCAATCGACGAGGGGTACATGAAGGTCACGGGCCGGCCGTGCGATTCCGCTTCTCGCTGCGAGAACTCCAGCAGGTTCAGCGTCCCGTCCACATTCACCTGGTGCGCCGTCGTCGGCGTGAATTCGGATCGGGTCGACAGCAAGGCGGCCAGGTGATAGACGGTTTCGACCTCGAACTCCGACAGCACGCGCTCGAGCAGGGACTTGTCGGTAATCGAGCCGGTGAACTCGCGCTGCACCATCCGGGCCAGCGCGGGCTCGAGCGGGTTCACGTCGAGCGTGATCACCGGCTGCGTGCCGGCCCTGGCCAGGTGCGCGATCAGCCCGTGGCCAATCTCGCCGCCGGCGCCGGTGATCAAGACCACTGGCTTCCGCATCACTGCGCGTCTCCTGTCACGGCCGGCAAGTACACGCGGAAACTGGCGCCCCGCTCACGTTCGCTGGTGACGGCGATGGCGCCGCCGGTCTGGCGAACAATGCCGTAGACGGTGGCCAGGCCAAGCCCGGTACCGCGCCCGGTCTCCTTGGTGGTGAAGAAGGGCTCGAAGATGCGCGCCTGCGTCGCCTGGTCCATGCCGATGCCGTTGTCGGAGACGACGAGCAGGACGTAGGCGCCGGGCGCCAGGCCCGTTTGCGACAGGTCGGCGTCGCCCTCTTTGAGCTTCACGTTGGCGGTGTTCACCTGGATGAGTCCGCCGTTGGGCATCGCATCGCGGGCGTTGACGATGAGGTTGAGCAGGACCTGTTCGACCTGCGCGGGGTCGGCCAGGATCTGGCACACCGACGGGGCCAGCTCGAGGTGGAGCTGCACGCCGGCGCCGATCAGCCGCCGCGCCATGCGCGACACCGCGGCGACAATTTCGTTGATGTCGAGCGCGATCGGCTGGAGCACCTGCTTGCGGCTGAACGCCAGCAACTGCCGGGTCAGCGACGCCGCGCGGTCCGCGGCGTGGAGGATCTCGTCGACCTCGGCCGCCATGGCGGGGTCCTTCTTGACCCGGTGCGACATCAGCTCCGCGTTGCCGCGAATCGCGGTCAGGAGGTTGTTGAAGTCGTGGGCAATGCCGCCGGCAAGGCGACCGACCGCTTCCATCTTCTGCGCCTGCCGAAGCTGATCCTCCAGCTTCACGCGATCGCTGATGTCGATCACGGTCGCGAGAATGGCGGGCTGGTTGCCGAACTCCGACACGGTGCAGTACGCCTCGACCTGGACGGTGGTGCCGTCCTTGCGCTGGCCACGGACCGTCAGCTGCACGCTGGAGGCGCCGGAGGTGCCCAGCCTGGTGAGCTGATCGACCACCAGCGACCGATCCTGCTCGTGCAGGAGGGTGAACGCGCTCGGCAGGTCCAGTAGTTCCCGTTGCGTGTACCCGAGGATGTCCGCGGCCTTGGGGTTCAGGTAGACGAGGCGCTCGTTCTGAAGAATGTAGACGCCCACCAGCGACTGCTCGACCAGGGCGCGGTACTTTTCCTCGGCCGCGCGCAGGGCCTGCTCGGCGCGCCGGCGTTCGGTGATGTCGCGCGCCACCGCCTGCATGCCGGTGTACTGGCCGGCGGCGTCGAAGACAATCCACGCGTTCTGGCCGAGCCAGACCTCGCGGCCGTCTTTCGTGATCGCCGGGAACTCGACATAGGAATTGGCCACGCCCTGCGTGGTCTGCTGGTAGTAGTGCTTGAGGATGCCCGGCCGATAGTCGGCGCGGACGAACTCGGTGAAGCGGCGGCCGATGACCTCGTCGATGTCGTAGCCAAACACGCGGAGCGTCTGGGGATTGACGAACCGGAAATAGCCTTCCGCGTCGGCCTCGAAAATGATGTCGGCGGCGAGGGCGAACAAATGCCCGTACCGGGCCTCGGTGGCCGCCAGCGCCGCTTCGGTCTCCTTGCGCGCGGTCACATCGCGGTAGTGGACGACGATGGCGCCGACGCGCGGCTCCTGCAGGAGGTTGCGCGCCACCCCTTCGGTCCAGCAGACGCTGCCGTCGCGATGGCGGCAGCGGAACGATCCCATCGCCGGCGTCTCCGGATGATCGAACAGCCGGCGCACGAGCGCGCCCCACGCCTCGCGATCCTCCGGCTCGACCAGGTCGCGCACGCGCAGGCCGATGAGGTCGTCCGGCTGATAGCCGAGCACCTCGGGCGTCGCCCGGTTCGCCCAGCGAATCACGCCGTCGGCATCGACCAGCACGATGGCGTCGGCGCTGAAGTTGACGAGCGCGGCAAGCTGCTCGAGACTGGCGGTCTCGCTCACCGAGCGCTCCGACGGGCTGGGGACATCCCTTCTATTCTAGTTCGGCCCAACGAGGTCGCGGACGGGAGCCACGGCGACACGACGCTTCTACCACAGGACGGACTTCATTTCGGCAATGGCGATCTCCACCTTCCCGAGATCGTCCAGGACCCGTTCGACTTCCGCGAGCGTGGCGGCGAGCGCTTCGGGCGGCGGCACGCTGCCGCGCGTGACCTCCCAGGCGAGATCGCGCGTGGTTTCGGCGCAGGCGCGGCAGATCTGGAGCGTGCGTTCGTGCGCCTCGATGAGGCGGCGGACTTCCTCTTGTTCCTCGGGAGTCACCGCGGGTGGGCCTTCTTCCACGCGTCGTATCGCCTCCGCAGGGTCTTCACGGGATTCGGGTTCTCCGCCGGCGTGATGTCGTCGTTGCCGGGAACGATGATGGCCTGGACGTCCATCAGGCCCTTGGCGGGGAAGCCGGCAAAGGCCGCCTGCGGGACGCACGTGGCGGAGGCGATGGCCACCACGCGGCTGTTCTGATCGACCGCGATCACCGACCACGTGGCAAACGCCGGCGACGCGGTGAGCGCGAGCGCGGCCAGCGCCCCGGCTAGGTACGATGCGGGTCGGGACGCCATGTTCGAATGGAGGCCTTGATGTCGTTCGGCGACAGCTTCTCGCGCACCGCCCGCTCGAGCAACGCGCCCAGCTCCTCGTCGGACGCGAATCGCAGCGCGACGATCTGCGTCGTCGAGAGATGCTGCAGGTTCGTATCCTGACCGGCCGGCAGCAGCTCGGCGCAGCGGATCTTCATCTCCAGCATGATGATCCGATCCTGCAGCGCCGTCGTGGACTGCCGCGTCAGCGTGCCCAGCACGAAGACGGCGCCGACCAGCGCCCAGATGGCGAGATCGCGGGTCTCCCGGCCCCTGAACTGCTGCTCGACCATGGCGGCGAGCGCGACCGCCGCGAATAGTCCGGTGACGTAGGTGAGCACCGGGTGGTGGGTGTGATGGCGATAGGTTTGTTCGGACATGTCTATCTGAGCCTGTTTTCGATCTCTTCGTAGATCTTGCGAACGGCGATCGGGCCCTGCTGCTCGACCAGGAACCATTCCCTGTAGGGACCCCAGTTCGCCTGCTTCGCGGCATCGTCCGCCGAGAGTCCTGCCTTGTGCAGGCGAGTGACTTCGGCGATCACGGCTCGCATCGCGTTCCGGTATTCGACCAGTTCCTCCCGCGACGCCTTGGGCTCTTCGATGAAGCCATGGCCCGGGACGAAGCGGTCCACGTCCATCGCGAGCGCCTTGTCGATCACCGATACCCACTCGGTCGGATAGGCGGAGCGCATGGCCGGGAACACGCGATTGAGGTAGACCTCGCTCATGAACAGGATCTTCTGCTTCGGCAGGTAGACGAGCAGGTCGCCGCCGGTGTGCGCGCGGCCGGCGTAGATGGCCTGGACCTCGATGCCGCCGACGTTCACGGCCTGCCTGTCCGTCGTCATCGCGGACGGCGGCACGACCACGGGCGGCGCGGTGGGCTGGCGATTGGGATTGGCGGCGTCGCGCTCCATTTGCGCCTTCGACGCCTTCGACACGATGTAGGTGATGTCCTTGGGCAGGACGGAATTGCCGGCCGTGTGATCGCCGTGATCGGAGCCGACGATGTACCACTTGATGGGCTTGGCGGTGACCTTCGCGATCTCGCCGAGCATCTTGCGCGTGGCGTCGGGACTGCCTTGCCCGTCGGCGATCAGCACGCCGTCGGCGCCCACCACGAAGAGGCTGACGGTGGTGAACCCGGGATTGCGCAGGTCCTCATAACCGTAGATGTTGTCGGCGAGCTCAATCGTGCGAGGAAAGTCGGTGGGCTTGAGCCCGCGCTTCTCGGGAAAGGCGGTCCTGACCTGGGCGTTGACGGTCGCCACGCCCAGGCAGGCCAGTGCAACTATGGCAAAGACACGCATCCCGCCATTCTATCGCCCGTCGATCAGATCGCCCAGACCCCCAACGCGGTCGAGGATCGACCCCTCTTCCTTGCGCCAGCCCTTGCTCTGCGGCGCGGCGGCGTAGATGCGGTCGGCCATGCGGCTGAGCGGCAGCGACTGCAGCCACACCTTGCCGGGCCCGGTGAGCGTGGCGAAGAAGATCCCTTCGCCGCCGAAGAGCGCGGTCTTGACCTTGCCGACGAACTGGATGTCGTAGTTCACGCTCGACTGCAACGCCACCAGGCACCCGGTGTCCACACGCATGGTCTCGCCGGGGCCGAGGTCGAAGTGATGGATCGTGCCGCCGGCATGCACGAAGCAGAGACCGTCGCCTTCGAGCTTCTGCATGATGAAGCCTTCGCCGCCGAACAGGCCGACGCCGAGCTTCTTCTGGAAAGCGATGCCGATCGAGACGCCGCGGGCGGCGCAGAGGAACGAGTCCTTCTGGCACACGAGGTGTCCGCCGAGCGCACGCAGGTCCATCGGGATGATCTTGCCGGGGTACGGGGCGCCGAAGGCGACCTTCTGCTTGCCCTGCCCCTGGTTGGTGAACACGGTCATGAACAGGCTTTCACCCGTCAGGATGCGCTTGCCGGCCCCAAGCAGCGCGTCGAGCACGCCCTTCGACTGCTGCTGGCTGCCGTCGCCGAAGATCGTCTCGAGGTTGATACCCTGGGTCATGTACATCATCGCGCCGGCTTCGGCCACCGCGCCTTCGCCCGGGTCGAGCGCGACCTCGACAAACTGCATCTCGTTGCCGTGGATCTCGAAGTCGATGTCGTGGGCGCGGCGGCCGGGGGCCGGCGGCGGCGTGAACCCGCCGGCAGCCTGTCCCGCCGAAGCCGCGGCAGAGTTGTCGACGAACGCGGCGAAGGCCGGAGCGTCCTTCAGCTTCTGCCACTGCGTCATGCCGGCGGTGAAGACCAGCGTCTCGGCGTCGATGCTGCCGTTCTGCAGGTTCGAGAGGATTTCGCTCTGCGCCACGGGTCCGACCTGATGGCCGCCGATGGCCATGTACCACTGATTCGAGCCGTCCATTCAGCACTCCTTGTCGGCCTTCAGCCTTCAGCCTTCAGCCTTCAGCCTTCGGCCTTCGGCCTTCGGCCGACACATTCACTCCGGTTGCGCGTCGATCTTTGCGGCCGTCTCGGCCTCGATGGTCGCGACCGTGGCGGCGTCGAGCCCGAGCTGGTGCGCGAGCTGCGCGAGGTAGATGCGCTCGGCGCCCGACACGGTTTCGTCGGCGCGCACGATCGTGAAGGCAAGGATGTAGAGCTCTTTCTTCCCGGCATCGTCGGTGACGCCACGGACGATGTCGGAAAGCGGCCGGACGGCGGTGAGCTCCGCTTCGATCACCGCTTCGAGCCCGGCTTCGCGGGCGCGGGCGAGGATGGTCGCGCGCTCCTGCCCGGACAAATCGCCATCGGCGCGCGCGGCGGACACCGCCAGGCGGATCAGGCGCATCACCGGATCCTGACCGGCGTCGGGAATGGGCGGCACCGTGGCCGCAGCACTTGATGCACCCGATGCACCCGATGCACCCGATTGGGCCTTAACCGAGTCGTAGATGCCCCACGCAACGCCGGCGGCGGCCACCAGCGTGCTGGCGCTCAGGAATCCGCCGCGGCCGCTGACAAACCGGGCCGCCCGGCGCGCCCGTTTCCGGCCGGACCGCCCAAGCGCGCCGCCCAAGACCACCGACAAGAGATCCACCGGGCTATTGAGCACTCTGTTCGTCCCTCAAGTATGAGAATACTGGAAGACGGGCTCTGAAGTTCCAGCAGGGCGGCTCCGAGCGGACGAGGGTCTTACAGCTGTGATGAGGCGGGCTTAATCGCCACCGGCTTCGGCGCTTCGGGGGTCCAGTCCTCGCCCGGGTTGATGAAGCGGTTGGTCTCGAGCTTGTACTGCTTGTCGTAGAGCTGCCGGTAGCGGCCGTCGCGAACGAGCAATTCGTCGTGCGTGCCGCGCTCGACGATCTCGCCGCCTTCCATCACCAGGATCTGATCGGCGCTGCGAATCGTCGACAACCGGTGCGCGATCACAAACGTGGTCCGGCCCGTACGCAACTGCTTCAGGCCGTCCTGGATCATCTCTTCGCTCTCGCTGTCGAGGCTCGACGTTGCCTCGTCGAGGATCAGCACCTTCGGCGACGCGAGAATCGCGCGCGCGATCGACACACGCTGGCGCTGGCCGCCGCTCAGCTTGATGCCGCGCTCGCCGACGACGGTGTCGTAGCCCTCGGGGAACTTCAGGATGAACTCTTCGCAGTGCGCGACCCGCGCGGCGTGCTTGATCTCGTCAAGCGTCGCGCCCGGTTTCGCGTAGCCGATGTTCGCGGCGATGGTGCCGTCGAACAGGAAGTTTTCCTGCAGCACCGAGGCCAGCTGCTCGCGATAGTCGCGCAGCGGCACGTCGTTGAGGTCCTTGTCGTCGACGAAGATGGTGCCCTTCAGCGGCCGGTTGAACGCCATCACCAGGCTGCTCAGCGTGCTCTTGCCCGATCCGCTCGAGCCGACCAGCGCGGTGGTGGTCCCGGGCGCCGCCCGAAACGTCACGTTCTTGAGCACCGGCACGCCCGGGTTGTACTCGAACCACACGTCCTGGAAGCGGATGTCGCCCCGGATGCCGCCGAGCGAGGGCTTGCCGGCGTCCGCCTCGTCTTCGGTCTGCATGTTCATGATCTCGCGGATGCGATCCAGGCCGGCGAACGCCTCGGTGATCTGCGTGCCGATGCTGGCGATGGAAATCATCGGCGCCGCGAGCAGGCCGATGAAGAAGATGTACATCACGAAGTCGCCGAGCGTCATCTTGCCGGCTACGATGTCGTTGCCGCCCATCCAGATCATGACCACGCCGACCACGCCGATGATCACCGTGCTGCCCGAGGTGGTGGCCGACACGCCCGTCATCGACTGCGCGATGTTGCGGAACAGGCGGTGGGCGCCGTGGGTGAAGACGATCTCCTCGCGCTTCTCCGCGGTGTAGCTCTTGACGATGCGGATGCCGCCGAGCGCTTCGGTCAGCCGGCCCGTGACCTCGGCCTGGATCTTGCCGCGCTCGCGGAACAGCGGCCGCAGCCGCTTGAAGGCGTAGGCCATGCCGCCGCCGAACATCCCGAGCACGATCGCGGTCACCACCGTCATGCGCCAGTTCAGGTAGAGCAGCACGCCCAGGCTGATCATCGCCGTGAGCACGCCGCCCACGAGCTGGACCAGGCCGGTGCCGACGAGGTTGCGGATGCCTTCCGCATCGCTCATGATGCGCGACAGCAGCACGCCGGTCTGCGTCGAATCGAAATAGCGGACCGGCAGCCGCATCACCTTCGCCTGCACCTTCTTGCGCATGTCCGTGATCGCCCGCTGCGCGGCGACGCCCAGGGTCTGCGACAGGCCAAAACTGGTGACCGCCTGGACGATGGTGGCCGCGCCCGCCGCCAGCGCGATCGGCATCAGCAAGTCGTGCCGTCCCTTGCCGATCACATCGTCGATCACATATTTCGAGAGCGCCGGCAGGACGATGCCCGCCAGGCGGCTGATCAGCATCAGCGTCAGCCCGATGGCGAGCCGCTTGCGGTGCACCCATACCAGCTCGCGGAACTCGCGCCAGGCGGCCGCGGAATCGACCTGCTTCTTCCCGGCGGCCTGGGCCGGGTCTCCGGAGGCGGCGGTCATCGCGCGGGCGCTGCTCGAGCGTTCCGCCTTTCGCATGCTGGGGGCGCCGGATCTGAGAATGGCCATAGGTGCTTTGTGATGGCCTGGGGCCTGGGGCTTGAGGCTTGCAAGCCCCAAGTCCCAAGTCCCAAGCCGCTTAGTGCAAGGCGTGGGGGACGGCGAGCGTGAACGGCGCAATCCGCGCTTCGAACGCACCGCCCGCTGGCGTCACCATGGTGTAGCTGCCGTGCATCGAGCCCACGGCCGTCTTGAGGTTGCAGAAGCTGTTGTAGTCGAAGGCCGCGCCGGGCGGCAGCACCGGCTGCTCGCCGACCACGCCCTCGCCGCGCACTTCCTCTTCCTCGCCGTCGGCGTTGGTGATCACCCAGTGGCGGCCCACCAGCTTCGCCGTTTCCGTGCCCTCGTTCGAGATCCGGATGAAGTAGGCGAACCGGTAATCGTTCTCTCGCGGTGAACTGTGCGCGGCCAGGAACTTCGTCGTCACCTGGACTCGAATGCCATTGGTCGTCGTGTCGCTCACGAATTGATTATCCCATGCTGAAGGCCGAAGGCTGAAGGCTGCATCGTCAATCCAAGTGTCCGCGCTCGGAATCCCCCATGGCGACCGTGCCGCTCGGGAAGTACTCAGCCCAGCGGCGCGTCACGGTGTCGGCGACGTCGGCGCGGCACGACACTTCTCGTGGGTACCACGGCTTCATGCGCGCATCGATCACGATCGGCGGCTCGTAGGCGATGTGGTTGCGGACGACGCGGTGGCCGGCCGCATGAATGTCCGCGGCGGGCTCGAACCGCGTGAATGTGGTCCACAGGAAGTTCATGTCGCTGCGCGTGGCGCGGGCGGGCTCGTCGCTCACCACCACCAGCGGCCAGCCGGTAAACGCCGGGTGCGCGGCGAGCCGGGCGGGCGCCTGCGGATCGTCGGCGAAGGGGCGGGCGCCCACCACCAGGCAGCCGCCGCAATACACGCGGACGTCGGTCACATCGGACGGCGGCGGCGTCGGCGGCGCAAACGCCCGCGGCAGCTCCCGGACCGGATCGCCCAGGCCCAGCCACACGCCCTTCGACCCCTGATTCACCGCGGGTCCGGTGTAGTCCAGCGTGTCCATCGACAGGTTCGAGAACACGTAGAGATCCGTCCGCGGGTCGGTGCGCGCCAGCACGTGCTCCAGCGTGGCACGAAAGTCCTTCAGATCCACCAGCCGATCGGTCAGGAGGAGGAATTTCGTCAGCGACAGCTGCCCTTCACCGAGAATGCGGAACGCGCTGGCCATCGCCTCGCGCGGGTAGCGCTGCTTGACCACGGCGGCGGCCAGCGAGTGGTAGCCGGTCTCCCCGTACGACCAGAGGCGCTCGACCGCGGGCATCACGAGCGGAAAGAGCGGCGACAGCAACTCCTGCAACAGGTCGCCGATAAAGAAGTCTTCCTGCCGGGGCTTCCCCACCACCGTTGCCGGATAGATCGCGTCGCGGCGATGCGCCAGCCGGCTCACGGTGAACACCGGGTAGTCGTGCCGGAGCGAGTAATAACCGTAGTGATCGCCGAACGGGCCTTCCGGCTTGCGGACGTTCGGCGCCACCGTCCCCATCAGCGCAAACTCCGCCGTCGCGATCAGCGGATGCGGATGGCCGGCCGGACCCGCCACCTGCGGCAGCTTCGCGCCCGCGATCAGCGAGGCCAGCATCAGTTCCGGCACGTTCTCGGGCAGCGGCGCGATCGCCGACAGGATCAGCGCCGGCGGCCCGCCGAGAAACACCGTGAGCGGTAACGCCTCGCCGCGCGCTTCCGCGCGCGCGTAGTGGAAGCCGCCGCCCTTGCCGATCTGCCAGTGCATGCCCGTCGACTGGCGGTCGTAGACCTGTAGGCGATAGATGCCGAGGTTGTGACCCGGCTTGTCGGGATGCTGCGTATAGACCAGCGGCAGCGTGACGAACGGGCCCGCGTCGTCGGGCCAGCACGTGACCACCGGCAGGCGATCGAGCCGCACATCCGAGGTCACGACGTCGAGTACCGGGCCGGACGACTGCCGCCGCGTGCCCACCCTCAGCAGGTTGAGGCCGACATCTCGCGCCTCCCACAGCTTCGCGGGCGTCGGCGGCAGGATCGTCTCGGCCAGGTGCACCACGCGCTTGATGAACTCGAGCGGGCGCCGACCGAAGGCGAGCTCCGCGCGGCGCGCCGTACCGAACAGGTTGGTGGCAAGCGGGAACGCCGCGCCCTTCACGTTGGTGAACAACAGCGCCGGGCCGCCCGCGGCGATCACACGGCGATGAATCTCAGCGGCTTCGAGCACGGGGTCGACCGCTGCCGTGACCTCGACGATGTCGCGATCGCGCCGGAGCTGGTCGATGAACGCCCTAAGGTCTGAGAACATTGTGGACAGGCCGCCCGCCGATCATAGTCAAGACGCTGCTCATCTTCGCCACATCCTCGGCGCCGGCGCCAAACAGATCCCCGGACAACACCACCAGGTCGGCCAGCGCGCCGACCGAGAGGTGGCCCTTGTCCTTGTCGGAGGCCTCGGCCTGAGCGGAGCCGCGCGTGTATGCCGTGACGGCCTCTTCCCTCGTGAGCGCCTCGGCGCCCAGCAGAGGCGACGTCGCCGCGGCGATCATCTCGGGCCCGCCCGGCGGCGAGGGTCCGGAGCCCAGAGCCAAGGGCACACCACCGGTCAGGATCGATTTGAGCGGGACCCCTTCGCGCGGTGACTGCACCACCACCACGCCCAGGCGTCGCAATCGATCGCCGGCCCCTGCGGGCAGCGACGCCGGCTGCACCAGGCGCGGACGCTTCGCTTTCCACACGTCGGCGGTGCCGTGCCCCTCGAGCGCGGCCAGCAACGCCTCGATCGCCTGGGGATCGAGGCCGCGAATCGCCAGGGGATCCTCGCTTCCGTACGCCCAGCCGACGGCTTGCCGCACCCGGGCATCATCGCCCGCGGCCAATTCGAAGCCCATCCCACGGACGTCGAGCCGCGGACCTGGCTGCGGCGGGAAGTACGGCCGGCTATCGCGGCTGACGCCGGCGGCATCCGGCTCCGGCATGCGGCTGATGCGAACGCGAAGCGGCAGGTCAGCGGCGCGAAACACCGCAACCGTGTCGGAGACGGGGCTGCGGGAGAACACCTGGACGGACGTCACGCCGTGCGCGACCGCGTCGGCCGCCAGCAGCCGCACGCTCTCGATCGTCGGCGCCGACAGGACCAGCGACGCGTCGTTGAACCCGGGAACAACCGCGCGTCCTCCCAAATCGATGCGCGTCGTCGAGGCGCCGGCCGCCGCCATCAACGACGCGGCGTCGCCGGCGGCGACAATACGGTCGCCGCGAATGGCAAGGGCGTCGGCCCAGGGCTGGGCGGGGTTGGCGGTGAAGATCCTGCCGTTGAAGAGAACCGTGTCCGGGGCGGGAGCAGATGCGGTGCAGGCACCGAGAGACAGCGCCCACACGGCGATCATTGCCCGCGCGATGTTACCCTCCGAACTTCTGGTCGAAGCTGTCGCCATACATCGCCGGCACCTTGCCGCCCATCGGGCGCAGGTAGGTAGAGAGCTGGCCGCGATGGTGAATCATGTGGTTGTTGCAGAACATGACGTAGCTCACCGACGGCAGCTTCATCCCCCAGGCCTCGACGATCTGCGACAGATGGTTGCCGTCGAGCGTCAGCACCTTCTCGAGCGCCTTGGGGAACTCGTGCTTGTACCAGTCCGCCAGGGCCGCAATCGTCGTCGCGTCGCACTTGCCCGGAAACACGCCGAAGTCGTTGGCGGCCACGGCGTGCAGGAACCCGACATCGCAGATCGCCAGATGGTGCGCCAGATCCCACGCCGACCGCGAGTTCGCCTGCGGCTTGTAGTCTTTCTTCGCCTCCGGGATGGCCGAGATCACCTTGTAGGTGTGCATCCACTCGCCCTGCAGGTTCTGCCCGAGCACCCCTGCCAGGAACTTCGCTTGTTCTGCGTTCATCGTGTCCTCCCTCCGATCCCGTTCAACCCCGGGTGAGTTTCCTGTACTTGATGCGGTGGGGCTGATCGGCCTGGGCGCCGAGGCGGCGCTTCCGATCGGCCTCGTAGTCCTGGTAGTTGCCCTCGAACCACACCGTCTGGCTGTCGCCCTCGAAGGCCAGGATGTGCGTGGCGATGCGATCGAGAAACCAGCGATCGTGGCTGATCACCACGGCACAGCCGGCGTAGTTCAGCAGCGCCTCTTCGAGCGCCCGCAGCGTGTCGACGTCGAGGTCGTTGGTCGGCTCGTCGAGCAGCAGCAGGTTGCTGCCCTTGCGCAGCAGCTTGGCCAGGTGCACGCGGTTGCGTTCGCCGCCCGACAGCGTGCCGACCTTGCGCTGCTGTTGCGCGCCCTTGAAGTTGAACCACGACACGTAGGCCCGCGACGCCACCGTCTTCTTCCCCATCGTCAATTCGTCGGCGCCGTCGGTGATCTCGTCGAACACGGATTTGTTGGGGGCGAGCTCGCGGGACTGATCGACGTAGCCGACCTGCACGGTCTGGCCGAGCTTGAGCGTGCCGGCGTCGGGCTGCTCCTGCCCCGTGATCAGGCGGAACATCGTGGTCTTGCCGGCGCCGTTCGGGCCGATCACGCCGACGATGCCGCCGGGCGGCAGCGTGAAGGTCAGATCGTCGAACAGCACGGTGTCGCCGTAGGCCTTCTTGAGCCCGCGCGCTTCGACCACGATGTCGCCGAGACGCGGGCCGGGCGGAATGTAGATCTCGATCGAATCCACCTTCTGCGCGGTGTCTTCGGCGAGCATCTGCTCGTAGGCGTTGAGCCGGGCCTTGCCCTTGGCCTGCCGGGCGCGCGGCGACATCCGGATCCAGTCCAGCTCGCGCTGCAGCGAGCGCTGGCGCTTGGACTCGGTCTTCTCTTCCTGCGCCAGCCGGTTCCGCTTCTGCTCGAGCCAGCCGGTGTAGTTGCCCTCGTACGGGATGCCGCTGCCGCGATCGAGCTCGAGGATCCAGCCGGCCACGTTGTCCAGGAAGTAGCGGTCGTGGGTGACGGCGACGACGGTGCCCGGATAATCCTTGAGGAAGCGCTCCAGCCAGGCCACCGATTCGGCATCGAGATGGTTGGTCGGCTCGTCGAGCAACAGCAGATCGGGCGACAGCAGCAGCAGGCGGCACAGCGCGACCCGCCGGCGTTCGCCGCCCGACAGCGTGCCGACGTCGGCATCCGGCGGCGGCAGCCGCAACGCATCCATCGCGAGGTCGAGCCGCGAATCCAGATCCCACGCGTTGGTCGCGTCGATCCGATCCTGCAGCTTCGACTGCTCGTCGAGGACCTTGTCCATCTCCTCGGGCGACATGTCTTCGCCGAGCTTCGCGTTCACGGCGTCGTAGCGATCGAGCAGCGCCTTCACTTCGGCCGCACCCTCTTCGACGTTGCCCCGGACGTTCTTCTTGGGATTAAGGGCGGGTTCCTGCGCGAGATACCCGACGGAGACGCCTGGCCCGGCGAACGCTTCGCCGATGAAGTTCGTCTCGACGCCGGCCATGATCTTCAGCAGCGTGGACTTGCCGGCGCCGTTCAAGCCGAGCACGCCGATCTTCGCGCCGGGCAGAAACGAGAGCCAGATGTCTTTGAGGACCTGGGCGTCGGGAGGATAGACCTTCCCCAGCCCCTTCATGGTGTAGACGAACTGTGGTGGCATGCGAACTATTGACTATAGCAGACGGGCTCCGGGCGCCGGGGACCGGCCACGCGTCGAAAGTCCTGGCGGGTCGTACAGGAATCTGCGGTTCGGCGACTCCGTCCCCGTTATTCTCGTTGGCGTCGCCCTTTCGCGCGTGACCATTCGGTTTCGAACAGCGGCGTGAGGTCGCCCTGTCCCAGCGCCTCTTCGACCATCGCCAGCGTGCGGCGAATGTACTCGAGATCCAACGAAGCCGATCGCACCTGAAGCACTCCCCTGATGTCTTCGATGTCCTTCGCCCGGCCAGCCAGCACCTTCGTCACGACCAGGTCTTCCGGCGAAATCACCGGCACGGCGAACTCATCCACCTGAACGACCACCGCGCGATCGAGAAACTGTTCTTCGAGGCCAGGCCCGGCGAGGACGATGTCGAGCGGCATCCCGGACGCCAGGTGAACGAGCGGCAGGATCCGTGTGTTCCGGACGAACTCGTCGGAGAAGGTCTCCGACAACCGGAACCCCGCGGCGCTCAGCCCGGCCACGAACGCTTCGGTGCCCGCCGACCCGATCTGGACCGTGACATCCACGTCGGTCGTGAGCCTCGGGCGTCCCCAGATGGTCACGGCTTGCGCGCCAAACAGATACCAGCGGCAGCCGTACGTGCGCAGTGCCGACGACAGCGCACGCAGCAGGCTAGCGGGATCGGATTCCGACGGCACCGAGCGCCTCGCTGACGCGGACGTGGGTTCGCAGGTCTTCGGCGCGATCGTCGGGGCCGGGCCAATCGGGTCGGAGGGTCAGGACGTGGCGCCTCAACTCGTGCGCGGCGCGCAAGTCCGCGGCCGGTGTGCGCTTGCCGGCCTTCCAGGTCTCGGCCTTCGCGTCGGCAGCGCGTGCCCAGTCGCGGTTCACGAATGCCCGGATGTCATCCCGCGTCACGGATGGATCGTAACATGCGACGGCCTAACCCTTACCGTCAGGCCGGACCTCGACAAGCTCGATCGCTTCGCGGCTGGGGCCCTCGATCATCACGGCGCGGTACTCGCCTACGTTGTAGGGCTGTTCCAGGAACCGGACGCCTTCCGCTCGCAGCTTGGCGATCCACGCGTTGAGGTCCTGCACGCCGAGCGCCATGTGATCCATCAGGTGGCCGCGCGTCGGGCCGGCCGGCGTGTCGCCCGGGTTCATGTACCAGAAGATCGACACGTCGCCGAACAGCGTGCTCGTCACGCCGGGCGTGCGGTACATGCCGGTGTGTTCGAGCGCGGGCCAGGTCTTGTCCGGCCCACGATCCACCCGGCAGTTGGCGGCGGTCCGCGCCGGCTGGTTCGCGTTCTGCCGCACCGGCACGTTCAAGTGCGTCTGATACCAGATCTGCGCGCAGAACGGCTGGTCCTGGAACATGTGCACGTGATTGAAGCGCTCGGCCGCCATGTTCCCCTGATACTCGACCAGCGCATCGTCCGGACCGCGCAGGTAGGCGAAGCCCGCGCCGAAGGTCGGCTTCGCGCCTTTCGCTTTGGCATCGGCGATGCCCGCCTTCGTCAGCCCCAGTGTCCCGCCGGTGCTCGGCCAGGTGTCGGCGCTCGTGAACACGGTGGCGCCCGCCTCTTCGACATAGAGCGGCAGCAGCGTGACGCCGCGATCGATGTACGCCTGCATGCTCTTGTGCACGTCGGTGACGTGCCAGCCGAAGTGCCAGAACGCGGTTTGCGGCTGGGTGGCGGGCGGCGTCGCCACCTTGTTGAAGAGCACCCACACGTTGTTCGGCGATCGCAACGCCGGCTGGCCGGCGAAGGTCCCTTTCGATGTGGTGGAAAACTGCCGCGTGTAGAAGTCGATCGCGGCGTCCGGGTTGGTCGAGTTCAGATGCAGGTGGTGAAAGCCCGGCGTCGGCAGCGGGGCCTGCTCGGACAAACCTTCCGCCTTCGCGCCCGGCGCTTCGGCGGACAAGAAAGGTGTGTCCCCACCGACACCGGCCACCAGCACGAGGGCGCAGAGCCAGCGCATCATGCTTCCGGCTTCAGGGTCACGAGCGTGTAGCGATCCATCGGGAAGTACTTCTCGAACATCGTCTTCAGGATCTCGGGCGTGAGCTTCTCGGTGCGATCGAGGCGGCGGTTGATCCCGGTGACGTCCCAGCCGAACATATGGACCGTCTGCATCGACCCCAGCCAGTAGGAATTCTGCTTCGCGTTGGTCTCGAGGTCGCGGCGCTCGAGCTCCTTGACCTTGTTCACATCGTCCAGCGAGGGCCCTTCCTTCTTGAGGCGCTCGATCTCGGCCATCGACGCAGCCACCAGCTTGTCGACGTTCTCGGGCGAGCTGCCGAACTGGATCACCATGGCGCCGTAGCCCTTGAGCGGCGGCGCGTTGCTGAAGCCGACCGACACCCCATAGGTCCCGCCGAGCTCTTCGCGAAGGATGTCGCGCAGGCGGATGCCGAGCAGCTGTGACGCCGCGCGCGCGCGGTGCATTTCGAACTCGTCGAAGCCGGGGTCGGCGAAGAACGAGAGCACGGTCTGGCTCGCCGGCTCCTTGCCCTTCTTCACCTCTTCCTTGACGATGC